>JAABSL010000054.1 GCA_011390415.1 Desulfobacteraceae bacterium | reverse complement strand
AACCGCAGCACCGTTTTATTTTAAATATAATATTGAATTGACGAAAAGGGTGCTTCAGGGCATCCGGTCCATAAAGACGCATTTTGTTTTTGGCAGCCCCACCGTGGAGCTTAGGAATAGTCAGTATTATTACTATAACAGCGCTTATCTGGTGACGCCGGACGGTGATATTGCGGACAGAAACGACAAGGTCCATCTGGTGCCTTTTGGTGAATATGTTCCCCTTAAAAAATGGTTCCCCTTTATTCATCATATCGTGGCCCAGGTGGGCGGATTTCAATCCGGAGAAAAAGGGGACACCTTAAAAGGGGGCCCGGCCAATATCGGGATGCTGATCTGTTATGAAATTATTTTTCCGGAACTGGCGGTCGAAATGGTGGCCAATGAGGCCGGGTTTCTGGTAAATATCACCAATGACGCCTGGTTCGGGAAAACCAGCGCCCCGTACCAGCATTTTTCAATGGCGGTATTCCGGGCGGTGGAAAACCGGCGGACGCTGGTGCGGGCCGCCAATACGGGCATCAGCGGATTCGTTGATCCGGCCGGCAGAATATCAAGCCGGTCCGGACTTTTTACGGAAGCGGCCATGACATCGCCGGTGCCGGTGATACAAGATTACTTTACATTTTATACCCGCCACGGAAATCTGCCGGTTCTATGTTGCTTTCTGGTTTTGGGAATTAGTATAATATTAAAAACAGCAGGAAGACGAAAACGTAAAGGCTGAAGGCAGACGGTCGAAAAATTAAAAATATCTTCGCGGATAACATCCTAAATTGAGCGATTGTCGAGGTTGCCGCATATGCAAGGAAAATGCGTTTCCGCTATAGTCGTTTATGCGGTGATGCATTTGACGCAGCAGATGCGGTAAGATCGGCAATCCCGAAGGGTTTTAAATTTTGAAACCAAAGACAGATCAACATCCTTAATTTATAAAAAAATAATTCTTTCAACATTTGAAACGCTCAATTTAGGTCACAGCCATTCTTCCAGAGCCTGCTTCATCTGCTGTCTGCCCCTGAAGATTAATGTTTTTACCTTTCCTTCCCGTACCCGCATCTGAGCGGCAATTTCCTTGTAGGAAAACCCGTCATAAATCCGCAATAACACAGCTGCGCGCTGCTGGTCCGGAAGTTTTTGCAGCGCTTTTTTGATCTGTTCATCCCGCTGCCCGGCAACGATCATTTCATCTGCTGCCACCTGGTTCTCATCCCGGCATTCCGGCATCCGGCTGTTTTGCCCATCTGCTGATGCCGGGCTGTCGATGGACCGGATGAGATGGTTTTTCTTCAGTTTCCGGTTTTCATTTAAACACACGTTGACGGCAATCCGGTACACCCATGTCGAGAACCGGGCGGTGGGCCGATACCGACGGGCCGCCCGATACACTCTTAAGAATACTTCCTGGGCCAGGTCTTCGGCCAGTTCATAATCAGCGCAGAAGCGAAAACAAAAATTAATGATCCGGGTCTGATAGTTGGCAAATAATGTCCGGAAACCGTCTTCATCTCCGTCTTTAAACCGCAGCATCAGCTGTACATCCGGATCGGTATGTTTCGGAGACATTTTTTAATCCGCCTCCGTCCCGACATAATTTTCGCCCTCTGCAACGCCTGTCATTTTTAATCCGCGGCCCATCGCATTTTTCATTATTCCCGACATCACAGGTAAGAGGTCCATTTGCCGGAACCGGAATTGCCCTGCCGGTATGATTATTAAACACAAAAAAATCAAAAAAGTTTCATTTTTTCGCACTTTCTGCCTTTAACCAAACGCTTCCGTGCAGTTAAAAAACCAGACTCAGGCCTGCAACCAGCCGGGTGGCGGAATCCGGCCGGAATCCAACCGTTTTTTTAAAAAAATTGCCGTGGTTTAAAATTCCGGCTTCAACAAACACCTGATGGTTTTGATAAAATGCATAAGACACCCGCATATCGGCTTCCCATCCATACCAATCATCCGAATCAAACAAATGGCCCTGGGGAAACAGCATGGCGACCGCCAGTTCCGCAGCAAACTTGAAATCCGGCTGATATTCAAATTTTACTCCCGGTGCCATCACTCCGTCCCAGGTGACACCGCCCAGGACCACGGCCTCTTCCACATCATAGCGCTCAAAACCGCCGTTAAAAAAGATTGCGGTTCTCGGGTTAAACGGCATGGGTGACATGAATGCATGCAGGTTCCCGCTGGCAGGATGGGTATCCCCGCTGGCCGCAAAAAAAAATATACCGGATGAGAACTGATTGGATAGATTATAGTTGAGCTCCAGGTCAACAAGATAGGCGGAGACGTCATAATCCGTAAGGGTTTTGCCGTCGTCTATCTCAACAGAACCGAATTGCTGAAGCATCAGACCGGATATATAAAAATCGCTGACAAAAAAATCCGCCTGCAGGCCCGCCCAGAACAAATCGCCTTCGCTCGCCGGTTCCGTTTCTTCATAAACGCTCTGATATAATTTTGCAATCTTGTCATCCGCATCCTGATACCAGGCCCCGACAAACTCAACGGACTCCAGGAAGCCCGGCACATAACCCAGTGTGAGGGTTGCCATGGGCGAATGATCAAACACCCGGAACATCTCTCCTTTAATATAAGTGCGCCGCCAGCCGTCGTACCTGATCGCAACACCCGGCTCGTCGCTGTAAAAAACCACGCCTTTGCCCAGTGCAAACGGCACAAGTCCGACATCAACGGTAAGATCGGTACCCGTGTAATTTAAAAAAAGATCTGCGAGGGTGGCATCGAGATCGCTTTTGTCATCTGCCGACGGATCGTCCCATGCGTAAAACCATTCCAGTTCCGCCAGGGCATAGGCGTTGAAATTATCGTTAAAATTTATATACGCATTCGGATATACGGCAAAAATATTATAGGTGGCATCATAGTCAAAAAAGGCTTCGGACTCATCGGTGAAATTGTCTTCCTTAAACACCCCTTCAAAGACCTCCGCCCCGAATTGATAATCAAAGGCATATCCATGGCCGGTAAGAAAAATAATACAGACCGTCATTTGTATCATTGTCCAAAAAAATTGTCGGTTCATCAGAATAAAAGACCCGGACTCAAGATATTTAAAAAACTGGTAAATCCTACCAAAAACTAACTTAATTAATTAATCTGGGTCAACATAATTCATTTTTATCCATTTTTACTGAAACTTTTTCCAGCCACAGGGGTTTAAGTAATTAAGTTTAGATTTTCGTGTTTTTTAATTTTTCCCCCCAATTCAAAAACAAAAAAAGGAGTTCACATCATGAAAACAATCAAATCTGTTTTTACTTTTGCCTGCGTTGTACTTGCCATTGGCGTATTGATTTCGCCGGCATACGGCGCCCCCAGAAAAATGCAGCAAAATAAAGGCGCCATCGGGGTTCAGACCGGCGCATCCTGCGTGGTTGGCAACCTGCCCTATGAAGAACTCAGCGAGGATGAAGAACTCGGCCTTATTAAAATGCGGGAAGAGGAAAAGCTGAGCCGGGATGTTTATGCGGCATTATACGAAATATGGGAACATCCTGTTTTCAGCAATATTTCCTTCAGCGAACAGCGTCACATGAATGCGGTCAAAGTCCTGATTGACAAATATGGACTGATTGATCCCGTAACAGACCCTGCGGCCGGTGCTTTTACCGACCCTGAATTTTATGGGTTTTATAATGATTTCGTGGAACAAGGCAGCGCTTCATTGATTGATGCCCTTTGGGTCGGGGCCACCATCGAGGATATGCTTATCAATGATCTGCAGGAATTGCTTGCCCAAACCGACAACCAGGACCTCACTGCTGTTTACGAAAACCTGCTGCGCGGCTCCAGAAACCACCTCCGGGCGTTTGCCTATCTGCTGTCATTAAACGGCGAAACCTATGAGGCGCAGTATATCACAGCGGAAGAACTTGAGGCTATTATCACCTCACCCCGGGAGACCGGCGTCCGGGCAGAAATAAACAATAGGTTTTGCGTGGAAGGAGCGGAAGGACCCGGCCCATGTTTTGGAAAAGGCGGCAATGGATACGGATCAGCGCGTGCATTCTCAGGTCCCGGAAACAATAACAATATATCCGCAACAAGTGCGGATATATTATTAATTGATGTATCACCCAATGTTTTAAATCTGCGAAGCAGCGGGACGGTGGTCACAGTGCATACCAATTTGGATTTCAATAAAGTGATCGTTTCCAACGTTTTATTAAATGGTGTGGATATTGCCTGGAGCAAATCAGACAACCGGGGATTTTTTGTAGCAAAATTTACCATGGATGATCTAAAAGGCCTGACGTTTAACACAGGCGAATTAAACACTCTGACGTTAAGCGTTGAGACAAGCGATGGCCTGACATTGACCGGCAGTCAGAATATCAAAGTTATCGATATCCAGCCCCGCGGGAGATAGACATATGCACAATTAATATTATGATCAGATAAAACCCCCAAAAAAAGAAAGCGGTGATGACGATGAGCGGGAAAACCCCGAGCGTAATCAAAAAATTAAGGGTATTATACCTGATCTTATGGGCGGGCATGCTCTTTATGGCAGCCAATACGGCAATGGCTCAATCAGCACAGGGACCCGGTCCAGATGGCGAAACCGGCACCGTTGCGCTTACAAACTTTGAAACCGAGGATTTTTCAGGTTCCCGCGTGTGTGCCATGTGCCACAGCCAGCTTATTGACAGAGGGGGGAACGATGTATCCATGGATGCTCACTGGCGGTCTACCATGATGGGCAACGCCGCCAGAGACCCTTTGTGGCAGGCCAAGATCAGTTCAGAGGTCAGCCGTATTCCTGCACTGAAGTCGGTAATCGAGGAAAAGTGCAGTCGATGCCACATGGGGATGGCACGATACCAGGCCTTAGCGGACGGAACCCCGGTTGCGGTGCTGGGGGCAGAAGGCTTCCTCGACCCTGCCCACCGGCTCCATCAGGCGGCCATGGATGGGGTGTCCTGCACGCTCTGCCACCAGATCCAGGATTTCAATTTGGGCCACCCTGATAGTTTCACCGGAAATTATTTTATCGACACGTTCACGTCCCGGCCGGATCGACTGATCTTCGGCCCCTTTATCGAACCGCCCCGGAACCCCATGGCAAGGAACTCCGGGTTTACTCCTGAACAGGGACTTCACATCACAGGCTCCGCTCTCTGCGCTGTCTGCCATACCTTATATACGCCAAGTGTTGATTTTGAAGGGAATGTATTGCCGGAGAAATTTCCTGAGCAGATGACCTATCCCGAATGGATGAGCAGTTCGTTCAGTCAGGCCGGACCGGATTTTAAATCCTGTCAGGACTGCCACATGCCCGAGGCGTTAGGCCCCGTTGTGATCAGCAACCGTCCCCTTTGGCTTGCAGCTCGCAGTCCTTTTGGGCAGCATTACTTCGTGGGGGGCAACAGCTATATGGTCAACCTCCTTGGCAACCATGCGGATGAATTGGGCGTTACCGCGGATCCGGAGCATTTTGAAGCAACGATTTCGAGGACAGATGCGCAACTGCAGTCAGCCACAGCAGCGCTTGATATCATTTCCATCTCACGGGAAAACGGAGAAATTGTTTTTATCGTCCGCATCCGAAATAAGGCGGGACATAAGTTCCCAACCGGCATTCCCACACGCCGGGTGTGGCTGCACGTCACGGCGGAAAAGGCGGGCGGAAAAATTGTTTTTGAGTCCGGACGCCCCGAATCAGACGGTCGTATCGCGGGCGATGATGCCGTGGAAGACCCACTCTCATTTGAACCGCACCACGAGACCATCAGTGATGGGAGTCAGGTACAGATCTATGAGCCCGTAATGCTCGACAGCGCCGGGAATGTTACCCATACCCTGCTTCGGGCGGTGACTTACGCCAAGGATAACCGGCTGCTGCCATCCGGCTTTGACAAGGCTGCGACGGCATCAACCGATATTGCTGTATGCGGCAACGCGCTAACAGACGATGATTTCACTTCCGGCGAGGACCAGGTGACTTACAGGATCAGCGATCCGGGAGGCGCTTTGACCCTGAAAGCCGAGCTGCTCTTTCAGGCGGTGGCATATCAATTTGCCGAAGACCTGAGGCTGGACAGCACCACTGAAGTCAACCGGTTTATGGCTCAATACGATGTTTCTGACAAAACACCCAAACCGGTTGCTGCGGCGATGGCGACCGTCAAATAGAGACTTTCGGTTTTGAAAGGGCAGTCGCCCTGAGTATGCCCGCCCACCTGTGCAGTCTCAGAATGGCTCGCCCCGGCCCGAATTCATTTTGATTCCGACTAAAATTGAAAAAACGGTCAACCTCCGACACGGTTGACCGTTTTTTTTGTGCGGTTGCGTCTTCGGGATATACATCTCCCCGAAATCAATAGCATTTTCTAAATATTGACAAAAAAATCAAAATCAACGAAGATAGCAGTCCGACTGCACCGGATCGTAACGGCTGCATGAGAAATCAGGCAAATGAAATAAAATCCATCAAAGACAAGGATCACTGGAAATAGAGATGATTGCCAGACGCGCGGCTGAAATGACATCCTTTATTGTCATGGATGTTCTGGAAAAAGCCCATGAAATGGAAAGAAACGGAATCGACGTCATCCACCTGGAGGTGGGGGAACCGGATTTCGACACTCCCGCCTGCATCAGGGAAGCGGCGGCCAAAGCATTAAGAGACGGCCACACCCACTACACCCACAGCCTCGGCATGATCGAACTCCGGGAAGCCATTTGCCAATATTATGATGACACGTATTGCGTAAAAGTCGATCCGGATCAGATCATTGTCACTTCCGGCACGTCGCCGGCCATGTTCATGCTTTTTGCGGCCATGCTGGAAGAAAATGACGAGGTCATTATTTCAGACCCCCATTATGCCTGCTATCCGAATTTTATTCATTTTTTAAAAGGCGTTCCGGTCACCGTGCCGGTGTATGAAGAAGACGGGTTTCAATATCGCACCGCCGCCATCAAAGAAAAAATATCCGATAAGACCCGGGGCATCTTTATCAATTCCCCGTCCAATCCCACCGGCAACTTATTGTCCGCCGAGCGGATGCAAAAAATCGCCCAACTCTCCCCGTATATTATCTCGGATGAAATTTATCACGGCCTGGTTTACGGCGAAACAGCGCATTCCATCCTGGAATTCACGGATCGGGCCTTTGTGTTCAACGGGTTTTCCAAACTCTATGCCATGACCGGCCTGCGCCTGGGGTATGTGATTGCGCCGAAGGCTTTTATCCGGCCCATGCAGAAAATCCATCAGAATTTCTTTATTTCTGCCAATGCCATGATCCAGGTGGCCGGCATTGCCGCGTTAAAATACGCCAAAGAAGATGTCAATGCCATGAAAAACACCTATGACCAGCGGCGGCAGTATATGATCAAACGGCTCCGGGAAATCGGTTTCGGCATCACTGTGGAACCCACGGGCGCTTTTTATGTATTTGCCAATGCAAAGCACCTGAGCCATGATTCTTACAAACTGGCCTTTGACATTCTGGAAAACGCCCGGGTGGGAGTGACGCCGGGCATTGATTTCGGACAAAACGGCGAAGGCTATATCCGGTTTTCCTATGCCAATTCCATGGAAAACATTGCAGAAGGCATGCGCCGGATTGAAGAATATATAG
>JAABSL010000053.1 GCA_011390415.1 Desulfobacteraceae bacterium | reverse complement strand
TCATACCCACCAGCCGCGGTTTCTTTGATTTTTTCTTTTCTGCACGAAGAAACTTCTTTTTAGCATAATAATTCCGGACAACACTGATTTTTATTTCTGATTATTATTTCCGCATTGTTATTTCCAAAATCGGTTTTATTATATGCACCGTATTAAATTTTATTGATATCCGGAGTATTTCGAATGACTGAATTTATAAAAGGACAGCGCTGGATCAGTGCCGCAGAACCCGAACTGGGACTGGGAACCATTACCGATGTCGAGGATCGGCGGACCTGTGTCAGTTTTTTGGGCAGCAATGCAAAACGTCAGTATGCGACGGCCGCCGCCCCGCTCAAAAGAGTCCGGTTCCGCACCGGAGAACAGATTATGTCCCGGGAAGATGTCCGTCTGCGTATTGATTCCGTCCGGGAAGCCGACGGTATTTTGATATATTGCGGCAGCGGCCATGAAATCTCTGAGTATGATATTTGTGACACCATCAGTTTTTCAACCCCCAGAGAACGCCTGATCAACGGACTTGCCGATCCTGTTGAAATCTTTAATCTGCGGTATGAAACCCTCAACTACAGGTCCCGGACCAAAAAATCGTCGGTTCGTGGCTTCCTGGGCGGCCGTGTGGATCTGATCGGTCACCAGTTTTATATTGCGGATCAGGTGGCGGCCCGGCATGTTCCCCGGGTGCTGCTGTCCGACGAGGTCGGCTTGGGAAAGACCATCGAGGCGGGCCTGATCCTGCATCGCCTCCTGGAATGTGAACGCATCCGCCGGGTACTGATCATTGTGCCCGAATCACTGGTTCATCAGTGGTTTGTGGAACTCTGGCGGCGGTTTAACCTGATGTTCAAAATAGTGGACGATGCCTGGATCAGGTCTGCTGAAAAATGCGGTTCCGGAGACAATCCGGTCCACCCGGTCAATCAGATTAACCCAAGCCGGCAGATCAACCCGATCCGGCAGGTCCATCGCAATAATCCGTTTTCCGATTTTCAGCTGGGTATCGGCGGTATGGATTTTTTTAAAAATAACCGGCGTCGGCAGCAGGCCCTTGCCGCCGGATGGGATATGCTGGTGGTGGATGAGGCCCACCATATCATCGAAAACAGCCCGGAATACCGGTTTATTGCGTCACTGGGACAGGCCAGTAACGGCATGATGCTGTTGACCGCCACTCCGGATCAAATGGGGGAGCGCAGCCATTTTGCCCGTCTCAGACTGCTGGACCCGCCCCGATATCATGATTATGAAGCTTTTACGCAATATGCCGGCAATTATCGAAAAATTGCAGAACTCACGGATCATATACTCAATGGCCAGGTTGAACATATCGATTTGGATGACGCCTTGTTGCTTTCGGGTTGCCGGGATAAAAAGGCAAAAACACGGTTTAAATCCCTTGTTTACGGCAATGAAAGGGACCGGAAAAAAATCGCCGCCGAGATTCTGGACCGGCATGGCACCGGCCGGGTGATTTTCAGAAACACAAGGTCTGCCATTGGCTGGTTTCCGAAGCGTTTGGAAAAACTGTATCCGCTGGAAGCCACATCTGAAAAAGTCCGCCTGGCGGATCTTGAATTGGAAAATCAGTTGAATGCGGACGAAAAATCGGTTTCTTGTGAGGGTAAACCAGATCATCAACCGGATTACAGAAACGACCCGAGAATTTCGTTTCTCATGGATCTGCAAAAACAGCTGCCCGATGAAAAGATTTTAGTCATCTGCCGGACCCCGGAAATGACCACTGCCATTAAATCGGCGGTTAAATCGCGGATGAACATAAAGATCGCCCTGTTTAACGAAAATATGACCCTGATTCAGCGGGACAGAAACGCTGCCTGGTTTTCAGAAAGCCAGGGAGCCTCATTGATGATCTGTTCCGAAATCGGCAGCGAAGGCCGAAATTTTCAGTTTGCGCAGCACATGGTGATGTTTGATCTGCCGTTGAATCCGGAACTGCTGGAGCAGCGTCTCGGCCGCCTGGACCGGATCGGTCAGACCCGGGATATTTTTATTCATGTGCCGTATATCAAAGGCAGCGCGTCGGAAATTTTAGTAAACTGGTTCAGCCGGGGGCTGGATATTTTTAAAAACAATATTTCCGGGCTTTATTTTTTATACAAAGAATTCGGCCCGCGGGTGGCAGATCTTATCCGGACAAAAATCAAAACCAGTGTCATTTCCGAATCGGCATTATCCGAACTCGTAAATGAAACAATCGGGTTTCGCAAAGCCCTTTCTGAAAAATTTGAGACCGGCCGGAACCGGATTCTTGAATTGAGTTCGTTTCATGCGGATCGCGCCAAAAAATTGACGGATAAAATCGCATCCATTGATAAAAGCCGGGATCTGGATGATTTCATGGGCAGGATTTTTGATTATTACGGCATCCGGACTGACGAAATTGCGGAGCGGACCTGGAAACTGCATTTCAATGACCTCACCGGTTCCGAGTTTCCCGTTCCCGCTCTGGGAGAAAGCAGAAAAACAGTGACGTTTGACCGGAAAAAAGCCCTGGTCCGTGTAGAAATTGATTTTTTAAGCTGGGATCATCCCATGGTCACCGGTGCCATGGAGTTGCTGCTGGGTGCTGAAAAGGGCAACAGCAGTCTGGCGGTGTGGAATGATTCCGGTCGTCAGGGCATTTTGCTGGAAGCGGTGTATTCCCTTGAGTGCGTGGCACCGTGCCAGCTCCACATGGACCGTTTTCTACCTTCCGATGCCCTGCGTCTGGTCGTGGACAGTTCCGGAAATGACGTATCCGAGACGTATCCGTTTGCGGTGTTTGAGCAGAATCTGGAAAATTTTGCCGGATCATGGCTCCTGGAAAATCCGGAAATCGGTGAAATTCTGTTGCCGCAAATGATTGCCGCAACGACTGAGACCGCAGAACGGTCCGCTGCCCCGGTGATTGAATCAGCGATTGCTGAAATAAATTCCGTTATGGGCGATGAGATCCGGCGGCTTAAGGATTTGAAAAAGGCAAATCCGGATATCCGGGACGAAGAGATTTCATCTTTGGAACACGAAAAGCAGGCATTGTGCGGCTATATAAGCCAGGCCCGCTTCCGGCTGGATGCTTTGCGGCTGGTGCTTTTGACATAGTGTCAGAGACGAATATTGGCTTGAAGTAAACAAGCTTCTTTTAGGGGCAAGCCAGGGACCCGCTCTATGGGCCAAGATTTTTACGCTTTCCTTTTCAGTCCGGAAAGGGTATAAGAGATGCTCAATTATATGTCAATCAGGGAGGACTTAATGGGGATCAGAACCCAGGAAACATTTAATTTTTATTCACATCTTGCCGGCGTACTGCTGTCTGTCGCAGGGTTGATTTTTCTGTTCCGGGTGGCCGGCGCATCGGCCCCGGCCACCATTACGGCTTTAATATACGGAATTTCCGTGGTTTTTCTTTTTTCAGCCAGTTCCTTGTACCACGCCTTTAAAAAAGAGGAAAACGAGGTCTCTTTCTGGCGGCGGATGGACCGTCTGGCCATTTTTTTCATGATTGCCGGCACCTATACCCCGATCTGTTATTTCTGCCTGGACGGAACCTGGCGGTGGACCATGATCGGATTACAGTGGGGCCTGGTGGGATTCGGGGTTTGTTCCCAGATTTTTTTCCCCAAAGCGCCCCGGAGCCTTTATGCCGCCATTTATCTGGTCATGGGCTGGCTGGCGGTGTTTCCCATGCGCCAGATCTTAACCAATATGTCATTGTCGCAGAAAGTCCTGTTGTTTGCCGGCGGCATTGCCTTTACCACGGGCGGATTGATTTATGCCATCAAACGGCCCCGCCTGGTGCCCGGAGTGTTCAGTTTTCATGAATTGTTCCACATTATGGTGCTGGTGGGCGGAAGCCTTCATTATGCCATGATTTACCGGGTGTATTTTGAAGCCTATATATAAAAAAGATCGACGCAGAATATGATCAACTCCGGGCTGCCCATGGCCTGCAAACATCTTCTGGATCAGGAGCAAGCCCTTTTCCAGGCCGCCTATCAAAAATATTTTTTTCCCGGTGAAACCAAAGCCCCTGACATCGGAGCACCGTATCTGCTGCATCAGCCGGAATCCCGGGACGCGGTGCTGCTGATTCACGGGTTGATGGCCGCCCCCTATGAGGTGCGGCAATGGGCGGATACTCTTTTTGCCCGGGGTTATACGGTTTATGCGCCGCGCCTGGCCGGACACGGGACGTCGGCTGTGGATCTTGCCGGTCATAATTATACCGACTGGGTGGATTCGGTGGAGCGGGGATACGAGATTCTCTCGCATTGTGCGCAACGGATTATTGTGGCCGGATTTTCCACCGGAGCGGGTCTTGCCCTGCATCAGGCCATTTCCCATCCCCGCCGGTATCGGGCCGTGATCTCCGTCAGCGCCCCCATGAAATTTGCGGGCCTGTCATCAAAACTTTCCGAAACCGTGGAACTCTGGAATCAGGCAGCAAAATTGTTAAAACTCGATCTGCTTCAAAAATCATTTGCCGTCAATCATCCGGACAACCCGGAAATCAACTATCGTCGCTGTCCGATTCATGGGTTTAACCAGGTAAAGGCCCTCATGCGAACGGTGCATCAGAGCCTGCCTGCCCTTGAGATCCCCGCCCAGATTATTCAGGGAAGCCGGGACCCGAAAGTCAGCCCAACGGCAGGAAAAATGATTTTTGACCGGATCGGCGCAACGGAAAAACAGTATGTTGAAATTGATTATCATCTTCACGGGATTATTCGCAACGAAGTGGGAACCCGGGTTTTTACGGCGGTCAATGATTTTTTATCACGGCTTGAAAACCCGGCATAATTATTGCCGGATCATCCTTTGCCCTTCCATTTTGCGCAGTTTTTCTCTTCCCCCGATCCATGGAATTCTGAAAAACCCGCAGAATCCCGTATAATCCGTTTGACAGAAATGTCTATTTTTATATAATACATCTTCTTTTCTATTTTTGCAGTCTATGCCGTGCCACTAACAAAGCGCTTGTTTTCATGGGGTTGGTTTCCGTACTTTCTTATCACTTTAGGGTAGAATTCGATTTCAGGTTCCGAATTCGACCGAAAAACAAAGGAAGGTATCTTGAAGGCTATCTGTTTGATAGTTTTATTTTTTTTTGTTTCTTCTGCTCAGGCCGGAGAACTGAGTCTCCGGCAGGCGCTGGAACTGGCTGAAAAAAATGCAACGGAATTGCAACTTCTGGATGCCGAACATGCCCTTGCAACAGCCACCCATCAGCGCACTGCCCAGGCGTTCCTGCCGAAAATATCCGCCGATGCCACTTTGCTGCGGGCAGATTCCTCCCTGATCAATGATATTCCGGTTCCTTCGCTCAGCCTGCCGCCACGCATCGTCTATCGGGATTTTGGTCCGGTGGACGGTTCGATCAGGGGTATTCAGGTGATCCAGCCGGTGTTTAATGCCGATGCCTTCCAGGCCCGCAAACAGGCTGACCGGGGAGTTGAAGCCCGCCGTCTGGCTTATCGTTGGGGCAGGCAGCTGATGCGGTTTCAGGTAGCCCGACACTATTACGCCGTTTCCGTGCGTCAGGCCGATGAAAAGTCGGCCCGCATGGCGCTGGCGGCCGCGCAGGAGGCCTGGGAGATGGCGGATGCCGCCTATCGGGAAGGTCTGGTCGCAAAGCTCGATGCGGTAAGGGCTGACGCGGAAGTGGCGGCGGGCAGGGCCCGTGTCCAAACCGCAGAAGCGGGTGTGCGGGAGGCCCGGGTAAATTTTGCAACGCTGCTGGGTCTGTCACCTCAGGAACAAGCAGTTTTAACCAATGATTTTCCGGAACCGATTCCACCGGTAACCGAACCGGTGTTATCGGAAAAACGCAGCGATCTTCTGGCGCGGGAAGCACAACGCGAAGCCGCTGAAGCCGGCCTGGACAAAGCAAAAGCAGGATGGTTGCCCAGTGTCAATCTCCTGGCCCGGCAACAATGGGTTGACGGGGATGAGCCGTTTGACCTCTACGCAGATGGATGGCTGGTGGCGCTTCATCTGCAATGGACATTGTTTGACGGGTTAGGGCGGCAAGGTGAGATTGCCGAAGCCCGGGCCCGGAAAAACCTGGCACATATCGAAGTGGAAGCGGCGCGCCGTGCGGTGGTCCGGGAACAGGAGCTGGCAATCAGTGAATGGCGGGCGGCCTGGTATGCCTGGCAGGCATCAGGCAGGGCAGAGAAAGCGGCAGCCAATGCCCTGACGCTGGCCCGGCGGCAATACGAAGAAGGGCTGGGGAATATGACCGATCTGCTTGCCACCCAGGCAGGCCTTTACCAGCGCCGCCTTGAATACAGCCGGTATCAATATAAAGTGCTGCTGGCATCCATGAACTATTACCTGCGTTATGGAAATGATCCGCTAACGGCATTGCCGGGAGACATCCGATGAAGACCATTGACCGCAAATCTCAGCTCTTCTTTTATTTTTTCGTATGGGGCCTGCTGGTTTTGGCCGGTTGTTCCGAATCCGAAGATTATGATACCGCGCAGGGGCCCGGCCGGGAAGAACCGGTGAAAGTCACCGTTTCGGAAATACAGGTGTGGGAAAAAGGTTCAAGCCGTCATTTTCCCGGCGTGGTGCGTCCCGGCCGCCGCGCCGTGCTCAGTACCCGTGTAAACGGAACGATCCAATCAATCCGTGTTAAGGCCGGGGATCAGGTAACAGCCGGTGATCTGCTTGCCCGCGTTGAATCCCGGGATCTGGAAGCGGTCATTGCGGCTGCCGAAGAGCAACTCAAAGCCGCGGAAGCTGCCCATGATCAGGCGGTGCGCGATGTCGGCCGGCTGCAAAGACTTTACGAAGAAGACTTAATTGCCCGAAACCGCCTGGAACAGGCCCGGGTGAAGCAACTGGAAATTGAGGCGAATGTCGAAAAAGTCCGGGCTGAACTCGATGTTCAGCGGATTAACCGCGGTTATGCCCATATTACCGCCCCGTTTATCGGCATGGTCAGCGAAGTGGTTATGGATGAAGGATCATTTACCGGGCCGGGACAACCGGTGTTGGTCATAGAAGATCGCTCCACCCTGCGAATTGACGTTCCCGTTCCATCAAAGATAGCCGACCGGTTAACCGCAGAAGAGGCGTTGCTCGTTGTCAGCCCGTTACTGAGTAAACCCCTTGCGGCCAGTTACGTGGCGACCGTACCGGCACTGGAAGGCGCTTTGGCCGGTCAGATTTTGCGGCTTTCCGTGAAAAATCCGCCGCCGGCCCTTCAGCCCGGGCAAGTGGTTGATGTGCTGCTGAAAGCGACCGAAAAAAAAGATCGCGTGGCCTTGCCGCGGGCGGCATTGATCCGGCGCGGCCAGCTGACCGGAGCCATGGTGCTTGAACAAAAGAAGGAAAAAACGTTTGTGCATCTGCGCTGGATCCGGACGATTGCGGAAGAACCCGGTGAAAATGACTTTATTCCGGTCTCTCAGGGTCTGGAAGCCGGGGAACGGGTCGTGTTAAATCCCTCCCCGGATTTGCGGGACGGTCAACAGGTTCGTATAGCGCGGGAGTTTCCCTGATGGATCAGCTTGGCCTGGCCGGACGCATTGCGAATCGTCTTCTGGATTCCCCGCTGGTTCCCCTGTTTGTGGTGGCATGTTTTATTCTGGGCGGTTACAGTCTTTTGGTGA
>JAABSL010000052.1 GCA_011390415.1 Desulfobacteraceae bacterium | reverse complement strand
ATACCCTGGCCCAAAAGCCGCATCCGGATTTCCCCCTGGTTGATGCCGGTGATCATTTCCGCTTCTTTTAATGATTCCAGAATATCTTCGGAAAGGACGGGACGCCGGTTGTAGAGCAGGAACCCTCTGCCTGCGCCGGTTTTTCGAGTGTCCGGCGCTGAAGCATCGGGATCTGAAAAACCCGAATCCGGGGTATCTGGCGTTAATATACTGGTTGGTACATTTTGCGTTGTCATAGCGGTTTAAGTTCCGCTTGCCGGAGGAAAACGGTTCCCATTATCGGATTAAATTTTTCAGGTGAAAAACTCGGGCATCATACCATAAACAATATGCCAGGGGAAAGAAATTTTGCCTGTTTTATATTTTTCCTATGCTTGATTCCGAAGTTTCAGTGACACCGGGTGCGGATGGAGATATGTCTGCATCCGGAGATATGGCTGATTGTATTTTCGCGTGTAATGATTAAATATGGTAATCGGCACAATCACCGGAACCGTGCCGTTGGCGTAACTGTCGATGATAGTTAAAAGCTCTTTTTTTTCCTCTGAAGATAAGTGGTTTTTAAAATAGCCCATCATATGCATCAGTACATTGATATTTTTTTTGACTGTTGTTTTTAACTTCAGGGCTTCAAGCAGCAGGGATTCATACTCTTCGAACAGATCTTCTATCGCCATGGTGCCGCCATTTCCCACCAGTTTGCCCATCTGCCGGTAAATTTTCTGATTGTGGGAAAGGATCAGCAGTTTATTTTGGGTATGAAAGTCAATTAAATGTTTCATCTGCTTTTTTGGGGCAAGAACATTGCGCCACCGCTTTAACGTAAACAATGTTTCAATGAAATTTTCCCGCAGTTTGGGATCATGAAGCCGCCCGTCATCTTCTGTCGGGATTTGCGGAAACGCTTCCATGAATTGTCTGGCAAAAATACCGATTCCCTGTTTAATGGCCGGGCCGGATTCCTGATATACCGGGATTCGTTCCATGCCGCAGCTGGGTGATTTTGATTTAAAGATGAACCCGCAAAGATCCTGGCGTTCAAGTTCCGGCAATTTTTTTTTGGACCAGGAAATCATCTGCCCGGTATAATCAATTTTTTCTTTTCGGTTCATCAGCCGGGGATTTTCCGGATTTCCTGCAAGCTGAAGGGCTGGCCGCGGGGTTCCCAGGCTGCATTCATTTTCCGGGCAGACGGGTACAAATTCAAGATATCGTCCCAGCGTATCGGTTATAAAACGATCCTGTTTGTTTTCTTCATCCCAGCGGACATTGTGCCCGAGCAGGCAGGCGCTGATGCCGATTTTAATTTTTTCGTCCATTTATATTCTCCCCTTGTATTTCCCCGGATAAGAAAGTTTGTAATTCCTTATATCTACAATTGTTTAATAAATAAATCGAGCATTATTTGAAAGTTTACGTTGACGTTAACGATATATTTGTTTACTTTGAATTTATTTCGATGTATTTATAAAAATAAGATTCAGAATTAAAATCTGTTTTTTTTTAAATGCAAAAAGAAAAGTTTTATTTTAATTATGGCTGTAAATATTATATAATTTTAATGCAATTATTGACCCGGTGTGAGCAGTTTCTATATTTTAAATGTTCAATTCGGTATTGCATTACCTCACAAATATCTTCCATCAGAATGGGCATTTATAGCCATCACCGCATCAAAGGAGGTCTCAAGTGGACTTTGATCTAACCAAACAGCAGGAAATGATTCGAAAAGAAGTCAGAAAGTTTGCTGAAAAAGAAATCGCCCCGATTGCCGCAGACCTGGATGAGACAGAAACCTTTTCAAATGAATTAACCCGAAAAATGGGTGAAATCGGTCTTTTTGGCATGTTTGTTTCGGAAAAATACGGCGGCCAGGAACTGGACTATATATCCTATATCATTGCCGTTGAAGAGGTCTCCCGCGTCGACGGATCTCAGGCCGCCACCGTGGCTGCCGGCAATTCTCTGGGTATCGGCCCCATATATTATTTCGGCAGTGAAGCCCAGAAAAAGAAGTACCTGCCAAAACTTTCAACCGGTGAAGCGTTGTGGGGTTTTGGCCTTACGGAACCGACGGCCGGATCGGATGCCGGGGGCAGCAAAACAACGGCTGTTTTAGACGGGAATGAATGGGTGATCAACGGATCCAAAATATTTATCACCAACGCGGCCTGTGATTTAACCCTGGGGGTCACCGTGCAGGCTGTGACCGGTCAGAAACCGGACGGAAGAAATGAATATACCTGTTTTCTGGTTGAAAGCGGCACCCCCGGATTCAAAGCGGTGGCCATGCATAAAAAAATGATGTGGCGGGCCTCCAATACCGCAGAACTCTATTTTGATGATGTGCGCATTCCCAAGGAAAATATTCTGGGCGAACAGGGAAACGGATTTCACCAGATGCTCCAGACGCTGGACGGCGGCCGGCTGTCCATCGGCGCCATGGGACTGGGGGGCGCCCAGGGAGCCTATGAGGCGGCTTTAAAATACGCAAAGAACCGTGTGCAATTCGGAAAGCCGATTTCAAAATTTCAGGCCAATGCCTTTAAGCTGGCCAATGCCGCCATGGAACTGGAATGCGCCCGGAATCTGCTGTACAAAGCCTGCTGGTTGAAAGACAACAAGCGTCAGTTCCAAAAAGAAGCGGCCATGGCAAAATTGTATTGCTCCGAGCTCATGGGCCGGGTGGCGGACAGTGCGGTTCAGATCCACGGCGGATACGGTTTGATGAAAGAATACAATGTGGAGCGGTTTTACCGGGATCAGAAACTGCTGGATATCGGAGAAGGGACGTCGGAAATCCAGCGCCTGGTTATATCGCGTTATATTGGCTGTTAACCTGATGGCGTCGCTAAAAGTCCTCTCTACTGCGTTTTAGCGATTTTTCAGGAACCCAAGATACGGCTTGTATGATTGTGTGCCTGAAAAATCACTATGCCTTGTATAGAGAACTTTTAACTTAGCCATCCGAATATTTTGTATGGAGGAAGCATGACTGAAAAAGTATTAAAGGTCGAAATTGACGATCAGGTGGCGGTTCTGACTTTAAACCGGCCGGAGATTATGAATTCAGTGAATTTCGAACTTTTATATGCGCTGCGGGATGCGGTGGAAGATATCCGGTTTAACCCGGAAGTCCGGGTGGTCATTATTACCGGTGCCGGGGAAAAGGCCTTTTGCGCCGGAGCGGACTTAAAAGAGCGGATTACGCTGACCCCGCCGGAAGTTAAAAAATTTATTTTTACCATCCGGTCGCTGTTTTCATCCATTGAGTCCCTCAGTAAACCGGTTATTGCCGCGGTGAACGGCATTGCCCTGGGCGGCGGGACCGAATTACTGCTGGCCGCTGATATCCGGATTGCCTCTATGAATGCGACCATGGGGCTGACCGAAGCCCGTCTGGCGATCATTCCCGGTGCCGGGGGTACCCAGCGCCTGCCCCGGCTGATCGGACGGGGCAAGGCAAAAGAACTGATTTTCACCGGCCGCCGTGTCGATGCCAAAGAGGCGCTTCAGATTAATCTGGTCAATAAAATCTGCGAACCGGGACTGTTAATGGATGAGGCAAAAAATATGGCCGCCATGATTTGCGAATGCGGTCCCATTGCGGTGGAGCAGGCCAAATATGCCATCAACGCCGGTCTTGAAACGGATTTGAATACCGGCCTTGCCATTGAATCCAATGCTTACTGGATTACCATTCCCACCGAAGACCGGCTGGAAGGGCTGGCTGCGTTTCGGGAAAAGCGAAAACCCGTGTACAAGGGAAAATAAGGAAAGGGA
The DNA here is from genome assembly GCA_011390415.1 of Desulfobacteraceae bacterium. Classification (GTDB taxonomy): domain Bacteria; phylum Desulfobacterota; class Desulfobacteria; order Desulfobacterales; family Desulfosalsimonadaceae; genus SURF-3. The sequence goes on along the minus strand of JAABSL010000052.1, from coordinate 3,884 downwards.
AGGTTTCAGGTGTCAGTGTTCAGTGTTCTGAATTTCTGTGGTTTTGACACCTGACATAAACCCTATTGAAATATCGATACGACAAAAATTTAAGGAAAAATTTCTTTCACGCATAAAAACTGAGAGGCGACCATGACCGATACATCCATTCAAAACCGGCAGCACTGGGAAATGGAAGAAAAAAAACTGGATGAGCGCGTTGCCCGTGCCATGTTTCCCGGCGGCGACAAGGCGGTTGAAAAACTCCGCAAGCAAGGCAAAAAACCGGTTCGGGAGCTGATCGAGCTGCTGATCGATCCGGACACCATGTTTTATGAACTCAGCACGATTGCGGGATTCGGCATGGATTATCCCGGCGTCCCGGATGTGCCGTGCGGCGGCGTGGTCACCGGCATTGGCCGGATCCATGGCAACTGGACCATGATCTTCGGCAATGACAGCCGGGTCAAGGCAGGTACTTATTTTCCCATCACGTTGAAAAAACACATCCGCGCCCAGGCGATTGCCGAAAAAAACGGGCTGAACTGCGTCTATATCGCAGACTCCGGCGGGGCGTTTCTTCCCATGCAGGCGGATGTGTTTCCGGATGATCAGCACTTCGGGTCCATGTTTTACAACATGGCCCGGATGTCGGCCACCGGATTGAAACAGATCACCCTGAGCACCGGCGGCAACACGGCCGGCGGGGCATATATCGTATTTATGGCCTGCCAGAGCGTGATGATTGACAAGATGTCCTATTCATTTCTCGGAGGGCCGCCCCTGGTAAAAATGGCCACCGGCGAGGTGATTTCCGCAGAAGATCTCGGGGGCGCCAAGGTGCATACCCATGTTTCCGGCGGGGCCGATCATTTCTGTCAGAGCCAGGATGAAGCCATTGAACGGGTGCGCGAAATTCTTTGTCTGGAACCGCCCCAGAAAATGCATCTGCACCGGTATGAAGAACGCCCGCCCTTGGTTGATCCGGACAGTATCTATGATCTGCTCCCGGCATCCACCAACCAGACCATGGACGGTCGGGCGATATTGAAAACCATTGCCGATGACAGCTATTTTGTTGAGTACAAAGAAAATTATGCACCGGGCAGAGGGGACAATATCCTGGCCGGCAAAATCCGCATCAAGGGAATCCCCACCGGCGTGATCGCATCCAACAAAATCGGGGTGATTTTTGAAGAAGCCGCCCGCAAGGCTGCGGAATGGATCGTCCGGTGCAGTCAGGAAAAGCTTCCCATTATTTTTTTCCAGGGATCGCCGGGATATATGGTGGGGTCGGATTCGGAACACAACGGTATCGGAAAATACGGATCAGACATGGTTCGCTCCGTTTCCTGCGCCCAGGTGCCGAGAATCCAGATGGTGATCGGCCCGGATAACGGGGCCGCAAACTACGGCATGTGCGGCAGGGCCTATCGCCCCAATTTTCTCTTTACCACCATGCGCGGACGGACTTCGGTCATGAGCGGCCGGAGTGCCGGGGGCGTGCTGCTGTCCATTGAAGAACGAAAACGGGAAATCACCGGAAAACCCATGACCGACGAAGAGAAAGAGGCTTTTTTTCAGAAAATGATGGACAAATATGACGGGGAGGCCCATCCGTTTTTTTGCGGCGCCCGTCTGTTAAATGACCGGGTCTTAAAATTTTCCGAAATCAGGGACTGGCTGGCAATGGCCCTTGAGGTCAGCATGCTGAAGCCGGTGGGTGAACCCGGATTTGGAAATGTTAGATTTTAATATCGCAAAAGGAGAAAAAAATGTCAGATATATACATTGAAAAAAACCAGTTTGCAGGGAAAAAAGTAGAACTCAGTGATATCAGCATCAGAGACGGCTTGCAATCGCTGGAAACCATCATTGAGACCGACACCAAGGTCAAATATCTGGAAGGCTTGATTATAGCCGGTTTTAAGCGTATGGAAGTCACGAATTACGGCCACCCGAAATTTGTGCCCTTTTTCCCCGATGCTACGGAAGTAATAAAGCGTCTGTTGAACAGCGAGACCAAGATGCCGGACGGCAGAACCATTGGTGAAAAGATGAAACGCAATGGCGGCGATGTGGAGCTTACAGCGGTTGCCATTCATGAAAGAGGAGCTGACCGCGCTTTTAAAGATTTTGATGAAGGGCACGGTCCGGATCGCATCCTGCAAATGACTTCCACCTGTCCTGAACATCAGAAAGCCAATTCGGGAAAGACGCACGATCAGTATTTCGCCATGACCGAACAGGTCATTAAAGCCGCCCATAGCAGGGGAATGGTAGTCAATGGCACTGTCAGCACCATCTGGGGAAGTCCTTTTGAAAAATTCAACAAGCAATACACCATGGCGCAAAAACTGGATATTGCCATTGCCTTTGTAAAACGCTACCTGAATTGCGGAGCCGATGATATAGAGCTCGCCGACCACGATGGTTCGGTTACTGATCATCACAAGGCCTATGAGTTTTTCAGTCGCGTGCTTGATCCCAAAGAGATGGGCACCGGACCGGACGGCCGCGATTATTCCGACCCCAAGCTCTACATTGCGCATTTTCACACCAAAAACATGGCTTCGGCCCTCAGAAATGCCGCAGCCGCGCTTAAAGCCGGAATTATCCGGTTTGAATCCTGTCTGTCAGGAATCGGCGGGCAGCCGGCAAACACGGTAGACGGAGTTGTGATTGAAGGGCGTGAGGGTGATTACTACAGTGACCACTTTAACCATGGTCTGATTTGCACGGAAGACCTCGTGGCAATGTTTCACGAACTGGGGGTTGATACCGGAATAGATCAGGAGAGGCTGCTGGCATTGGGACGTGACTTTCGTGCCGAGATTCTGGATGCCTTTGCCGCCCAACAGAAAAAACTTGACCGCCAGAGCATGCCCTGCCGCTCATTTATGTTGTTAAATGGACAGCTGCCAAAGAGCGTTACCGAACTATACAGCGCTTAATGGTTAATGTCTAAAAATTGAAAAGGAGCCCAGCTATGTCCAAAATACTCTGGCAGCCTTCAGAAGAACGAATCCGGCAAACCAACATGTACCGGTTTATCCGGTTTGTGAACGACCGCTACGGCGTCAATTTTAATCATTACGATGAGCTGTATCAGTGGTCGGTGACACATATTTCTGATTTCTGGGCGGCCATGTGGGCGTTTGCGGAAATAAAAAGTTCAAAGCCCTTTGATCAGGTGGTGGACACCACGGATAAAATGCCGGGAAACAAATGGTTTGCCGGCGCCCGTCTTAATTTTGCCGAAAACCTGCTCCGGTACCGGGACGACCGGGTGGCGCTGATTTTCAAGGGCGAAGCCAATCCCGCGGTCCGGATTACCTATGCCGAACTCTATGATGAAGTGGCACGCACGGCAGCATCATTGAAACAAATGGGCGTTAAGACAGGTGATCGCGTGGCCGGTTTTATGCCGAACATGCCCCAGTCGATCATCGCCATGCTGGCTGCCACCAGTCTCGGTGCGGCATGGTCTTCGTGTTCTCCTGATTTCGGCATCAAGGGGGTCATGGACCGGTTCGGCCAGATTGAACCCAAAGTGTTGTTTACTGCCGACGGCTACTGGTTTAAGGGCAAGGCCCTCGATTCTCTGGAGCGGATAGGCAATATTGTCAAACAGCTGCCCTCTGTTGAAAAAATGGTGGTGGTGCCTTATACCAGCGAAGATCCGAATATTGCCCATATAGACAATGCCGTGTTGTTTGACGATTTTAAATCTTCGGAATCCGGTCTTTCTATTGAATTTGAGCAGCTTCCGGCAGATCATCCCCTTTATATCATGTACTCTTCGGGCACCACCGGGTTGCCCAAATGTATGGTTCAGGGCAGCGGCGGGATTCTTATAAATCACATGAAGGAACTGCTGCTTCACACGGATTTAAAGCGCGATG
>JAABSL010000051.1 GCA_011390415.1 Desulfobacteraceae bacterium | reverse complement strand
CAAAACCGTAAGGCTGATCTGTTTTGAAATTCTTCGTGATTTATCTCCTGAATTGAAACACCAACCTGTTTTATTTTAAATATTATGACAAAAAAGATAGGGGGTAATGGCAAAAATGACGCCATCGGCATTTAATGAATTTTTATTCCGGGCGCTTAGGGTTTATAACGGTCAGGCGCTTTTTTTTCTTTCCTTTTCGCAGTACAATTTTTCATCTGATTTTTTCAAGAGCCCGGCTGCGTTTTGAATCCCCCTTTCATTGCAGGAAGTGATGCCATAACTAAGGGAGATGGTAATTTTTATGCCGTCGTGGGTTAAGGGGTTGCGTTCAAGGAACTGCTGTACCCGGTGCATCAGTCTTTCGGATTTTTGGATGTTGGTTTCCGGCAGGATAATGACAAATTCATCCCCGGCAAATCGTGCGACGATGTCTTCTTCCCGGATGATGGACCGGATTGTATCGGCGGCATAGATAAGGGCTTCATCTCCGGCATTATGACCGTAGCGGTCATTGATCTGTTTAAACTTGTCCAGATCCAGAAAAATCAGACTGAGGTCATGGGAATGGCGTTTGGCGCGGGAAAACTCCTGGTTCAGAATGGTTTCAAAGGCCCGCCGGTTCAGGAGGCCGGTCAGCGGGTCATGGTAGGCAAAATGTTTCAACCGTTCGTGGGCCGCAACGTTTGACAGGCAAAGCGAGACCTTCATCATCAGCTGTTCAAGAAACGAGGTGTCCATATCCGGTTCAAACCGGGAGGGGTCCATATCCCATTGATTCAGGCTGCCGACAATTTCACCATCTATCTGCACCGGCGCCACGGCCATGGAACCTGTATGACATTTTTTATATCGGGGCAGAAAAACAGCCAAAGATGCCAGATTATAGTTGAAAAGCAGGGGGGTTGAGATATGGCCAAAGACATCGTCAAAGTCTGAGCGATTGATGAATTTTGTTTTTTCAATAATGATTTTTGAATCCGTCAAAGGGTTTATCAGGTTTGCCAGGTTGCTTTTTTTAATAACCGACAGCCATACATAGGGGACTTTGAATATATTGCCCATTTCAGTGAGCAGAATTTCAAAAAAATCCTGGAAATTCAGAATCGAAAGAATTTTTGATTCAAGTTCATAAAATCTTTGCTGGATTTTTTCGTTTTCATTTAACCGGTCCAGAATTAACCGAATCTTGTCGATTCCAGCAGAATCCATGTGGGTCGATCCTTTCAGACTATACAGGCCTTCCGCCTTTTTTAATTTATTTTCCGCTTCCCGTAGAATATTATTTTTTGACAGTTTGCGGTTGTTTGATCGGTTCATGATCATTCCCGTTTATCGGCTTTTGAGGATACACTAAAAATCAGATCAATATCAATGATAATAAGGTGCAAAAGCAGCGCCAATGTTTTTGTATGGGGAGAAATTTGCCCGGACGGGCAGGGGAATCCGGTGGTATGTTTTTATCTGAAGAGGTGCTGAAACCGGTTTTACTTATCGGGTATCCCGGGGACAGTAAAATTTTTCACAGAAAAAATTCGGTATGGGGCAGGCGGGGGATGGATGTGAAAAAAGATGGCCCTGATCGAACCAGTATCTTTTTCTATAAATGTCTATTTATATATACAGCTGTCAGGTTTCTTAATGATGTCGGCAGGTGGGGTGCCAGCTCCCGTCCAGCTTCAACATCCTGTTAAATTCCGGAGCGGGAGCTGAAATCTAAAAAATTTGTAACCGTTCACGGGATCAAAGTTTTTAATTTTTCGTAAATTACTGACTTATAAGCGTTTGCAGGGTGCCGCAGATGCGAGGCGCCGGGCATGAAGACGTACTCGTCGTACTTCAAGTGCCCGGGAACGAAGCAGATGCGGTGCCCTGTGAACGCTTACGAAAAATTAATCGCCATAAACAACAGTGGTGAACTTGGCATAAATACCTAAAATGCTCATGCTGTTATGATCCACATGATGGATTTTTCTGATATTTCCGGCTTTCATGGCTGCGTTGATGCTGGCATCGCCGGTTGAGATAAGTCCCAGGATCGCACTGCAGGAAGATTCCCCCACTTTGGAATAATTGTCCGACATGGTGGCGGCTACCGGCCCGTCGACATTGGTGAAAATTAACCCGTTGCTCACGGGAGCAGCGACACCGGTACAACCGGACAACCCAAGAGCGGCAACTGAAACCAACATTAACAATAACACCATTTTTCGCATTTGACTCCTCCTTTTTTCTATGTTTTCAAATAGGTATTGCAATAACCCCATGTTATGCCGCAGATAAAAATGTTATTGATGTACATTAAAACATGCATTAACGCCGGTAAGACAAAAAAGAATTATGCATGGAAAGTGGTGCGCGGTAAAGCAAATTTTATCATAAAAGCCGGATATATGGCACGTATCATGGTTTGTGTCAATTTACAACTTTCCTAAACTGGCAACAGTTAAGGAACAAGGCTGGTAGAAGTGCTTTAGACGCGAGCACTCCGGAAAGACTGGTGATGGATGATTTTAAAAAACTCCTGATTTTCAAATTCAAGGTAGTTTTTTAACTCCTTATCGGAAAACCGGACCAGCCGCTTCAGGCCGGAGAGGGTGGTGGCGGCGACATTTCCAAATTGCCGGGCAATGCTGATTGTCCCGGTTTCCAGGTCGCCAAGGGGTATGACCTTGTCAATAATGCCGAATTTAAGGGCTTCCTGTGCGGAAAAGGATTCTTTAAGCGCCAGCAGTTCCAGTGCTTTGCCTTCCCCCAGCATCCGTGAAAGAAAGTACACCCCGCCGCCGATGGGCAGCACCCCGATATCCAGATAGGCGTTTTTAAAGATGGTGTCATCGGCCGCCACCCGGTAGTCGCAGGCCAGGCTGGTATTTAAAAACAGGGGGATTACGTTTCCGGAAGTGGCGTGAATGACAATTTTATTCATTCCCGCCAGTTTCAGCACCAGGGCGCTGTAGAAATTATAAAGCCGGTGAAGGTCCAGGTTGCTGTACCGGGCTTTGATCACTTCAAAAAAATTGATATATTCATTGTATCCGGATTCTTCCAGAAACGACCGGAAAACAACCACCTTTATAAAAGCGCAGTCAGAGACCCGGTTCAGAAAAGAGAGCAGGGCGTCCCGGTTGATCAGATTCGTCGCCTGGATAAACAGGTTTTTTTTAAAATAAATCCAGAGGATGCCGTCAATAAACTGACTTGAAAAAAATTCAAAATCGACTTCATATGATTTCTTATCGATCATGTGGGCCCTCCTTATTATTAAAATTATCAATTAATCGATGGTTTGGCAAGGAAACGGATGTGTATCTTTAATAATGCATTTAATATGCCATTAGAAAAAAATTATTTTTATATTGTAATAAACTGATTTTATATCTAAAAATGAAATACGCAGCTTGTTTCGCAAAAAAGCTGCCCAGGGGGACTGTTTGTATCCTTGACACGCTGTAAACTGATTTTGCATAAAATAACCCGCACCAAACGTTTGTATCACAGGAGGCACCATGAAAACGCGAATCACCGAACTTTTTGGCATAAAATACCCGATTCAGTGCGGGGGAATGCTCTGGATCGCCAAGCCTGAGCTGGCCGCGGCCATCAGCAATACCGGTGCCATGGGCAACCTGACGTCCGGCAATTATAATTCCGCGGATGAATTAAGAGATGCCGTTGACGAAACCCGCAAGCTGACGGACAAGCCGTTTATCGTCAACATTACCACCATGCCGTCCATCCGCCTGCCCATCGAGCTGCTCCAGGATTTTTTCCGGGTCTGCTGCGAAAAAAAAGTCACGGCCATTGAAGTGGCGGGAGCGCCCGTGGATACGTTTTTGGGCAAAGAATTTATCCCCATGGCCAAAGATGCCGGTGTCAAGGTGCTTCACAAGGTCGGCACGGTCAAGCACGCGATTCATGCGGAAAAGGTCGGGTATGACGCCATCACCATGGCCGGTTTTGAAGAAGGCGGATTCCCCCACAAAGACAATGTCTCCACCATGGTGCTGGTGCCGAAAGTCTTAGAAGCGGTATCGATTCCGGTAATGGCCGCCGGCGGCATGGCGGACGGAAAAAGCCTGGCTGCGGCCCTGGCACTGGGGGCGGACGGGATCATGATGGCCACGCGATTTCTGGCCACAAAAGACTCCGGCATTCATCCCAATATTTATAAGGTTCTGGTGGAAAAAACCGAAGCCGACACGTCATTGCAGTTGCAGACCCTGCTGGCCGGCTTCGGGCTCCAGGTCCGTGCCCTGCGCAACGAAATTATGGAAAAAGTCGCCAAAGTCGAAGCTGAAGGCGGAGATCTGGGAGAACTTCTGCCCCTGATTTCCGGTGAGCGGGCCAGAGAGGTCTGGAAAGAGGGCAATGCGGAAGAGGCCATGCTGACCATCGGCCAGTCCGTGGGACGGATATCGGATATCCCGACGGTGGCGGAACTGATTGACCGCATGGTCGTTGATGCCGAAGAATCGCTGAAAAAAGGGCTGGAAGCTTTCAAATAATATGGTAAATATCAATAAAAATCCCCCCTGGTTCCGAACCGCTGCCAAATGCCGGTATTCCGGCCTGCCGGTGACGCATCCGGACATTTACATCAGCCAGCATCCGGAAACCAATTATTTTGTGGACATCGCCAGGCTCGGGGACCGGATTCTGCTGGTAAAAGGGTCGGGGTATGTCCGTTACTTTGAGATGACGGAAGTGCTTCGTTTCATAGATGACTATACTTCCGCGCATTTTAATGAAGAGACCGGTGTTCTTATGATTGAAGACTATGCCGATATCGAAGGGGCGGATTTTAAGGCCAGAAAAGCATATATCGATCATCACAAGCACAGCGAGGTGCTCTGGGGAGGGATTTTATACAGTCTTCCATTGATATTCCGGATCAGTTTTAATATCGCCAAACGGCTCCATGTGTATGGCAAACACCTGTATGCGGTGGATTCATTTAAAGCGGCAGTCGCTTTGGCACAGAGCCTCATCGATCAGCACGATGACGGTGACATGCCGATTCAGGCGAATGCATCTGATTTTTCATCTTTACCGATCAAAACGGGCAAAACGTCGGAAACGATTTTTACCCGCGTGGCGGCAACTTCCGAAAAATACATCAGCAAGCTTACCCGTCGCTACAGGGAAAACATTACCCGGAAATATTCTCAAGCGATTCTGGCGTTTATCGAATCCATTGACTGGTACGAAGAAGAGGTGGAGATTCCGCAGATCCCGGATGCCTCGGATAAATCCGTCAAAAAAGTTTTTGAAGCCATCGGATACATCAAATCCGAAATTCATGATCTTTTAAAGGAAAGGGACGCGGCCGAGCAGATTGTGCGAAAAAGGGAAGCCCGGTACCGGCAGCTGGTGGAGCATTCACAGGCCGGTATCCTGGAATATGATTATAAAACCAACCGGATAATCCGTGTGAATGATTCATTTCTGGCGGTCACCGGGTATACGATGAAAGAAATTGCATCCATGGATCCCCTGCGTCTCATGACAGCGGAAAGCAGAAAAGTTTATGACGATCGTCTGTCAAAACGGATGGCGGGTGAAAAGGTGACCACGGACAGTGTTTACGGGTTTTTTACCAAAAGCGGTCAGAAAAAATGGGTGCTGCTGAATGCAAATATTACGCATAAAGACGGCCGGCCCTGGAAAGCGGATATTGTCCTAACCGACATTACGCATCTGAAAGAGGTCGAAACCGAACTGCGGGACTACCAGGAAAAGCTCAGGCAGCTGTCGATTCAGCTGACAAATTCTGAAGAATCCCAGCGGCGTCAGCTGGCTTCTCAGTTGCATGAAAGCGTCAGTCAGGAATTGTTTGCGGCCCAGTTAAAGCTCAATGCCCTGGAAAATTCTTTAAACGATTCGCAGTATTCGGATCAGGTGGATGAAATCAGGGAGCAGATTGTAAAATCCATCCGGCAGATAAAAGTTATTACGTACGACTTGAGCCCCCCGGTTTTATATGATCTGGGATTAAAGGAAGCGGTCGAATCCCTGGTTAAATCGGTTGAAAAAAAATACCGCCAGAAGATGAAAGCAAGATTCAGCGGCCAGCTGGATTGTCTGGAAGATGAACTGAAATTCAGTGTATACCGGGTGATCAAGGAAATTCTTCAAAATGCCGTTAAGCATGCCAGGGCAAATTTTATTGATATTGTCATAGAAAAGACAGATACCCACCTGAAGGTGGACGTTATTGATAACGGGGTTGGATTTGATGTGGGCAGTCTGTCCGACGGATATTATACTGCCGACGGATTCGGACTTTTTGACATCCGTGAAAAGATCAACCATTTGGGCGGGCAAATCACAATTAAATCCCGTCCCGGTTCCGGAACCCGCGTCAGCCTGAGCGTGCCGACAGATGACTCAGCTCTTTGTTTTCAGATGCAGCGTGTCGCCAGAGGCGGGGAATCCTTATCCTCCTGAAATCCGGCATCCGGCAAAATTTTTACCTCAAATTTAATTCAACCCGCGAGGCTTTAAAGTCTTTTGTTTTTTCAGGCGTCAGATTCTTGGGCTCTGTCAGAAAAATCCGGTCCGCTGCCACACGTTCACCGGCTAACAGATAATCTTTTACCTGCCCGGCTCTTTCAACAGCCAGCAGTCGCAACTCCGCATCCGTTATGGTAATTCCGCCGCGGAGCATTGATTCCATTTCTTCGATGGTCAGGTCGGGGGCTTTCAGCGGTTTGGCGGTCTGTTTTTTTTCCGGATCGGACAGGATTTCTTCAGCATACAATTTTCTTAGCAGTTTTTCGTATTCCTCGGGAGGCAGTACGATTTCATCTATTTTCGCAATGTCTTTTGAAGATTTTTCTTTCAGTGTCAGGGCCTTTATTTTCCGGGTAAGTTTTTGATCAGAAAGGGCTATGCGGTCTGATTCTTTGTCCGCATAGCCGGCGATGTCCAGGTTCAGCTCCGGGCGTTCATACAATAGTTTTTGGATGGAATCCAGTTTTTTGGCCCCTTGTTCGTCGATTTGGGCAGAACCTGCGGAAAACTCAATATACCGGAGTTCCTCTCCCCCGCCGACAATGGAACCGACCAGGGCAAAGGGCGAGGTTGCCGCCTTGACAATCAGGTTTTTTAAGGCATTTAAAAGCGGTTTGCCGATGCCGAAACTGGGATCATCGGTTCTTCCGGAAATGGGCAGATCCACATTAATCTGACCGTTTCGGTCCTTGAGCAGGGCTACTGCCAATCCCACCGGCAGATTCAGCGCATCCGGGCTCTCTACCTGCTGGCCCAGGTTAAACTGGTCCAGCAATAAGTGATTTTCGGCTTTGACGACTTTATCTTCTATCTTGTAATCCACGTCAATGACGAGTTTGCCTTTTTCAATGGTCCGGCCGATATATTTTCCGGTGTAGGGCGATAAGGGGCTCAGCTCCATGTTGTCCATCCGGTAGGTGACGTCAAGATACAAGTTTTCCTGCAACGGGTTGAGTTTGCCATTAATTTTTATGGGCGCATGTTCGTTGAGGGTGCCTTTGGCCGTTAAGTCGGCGGCTTTGAAATCTTCAGACGTCAATCCGGTAACCCGCAGTTCGGAAAGATTCAGGCGGGTGGAAAAATGAGGACTGATACTTCTGTCAATAAAATCAAATTCCAGATTCTCCACCACCACTTCGCCGATGCGGGCCGGGATGACCGGAGACGGTTGCCGGGTATCTTCTGTTTCTTTTGTGTCTGAATCTTGAGTATCTGCATCAGCAT
>JAABSL010000050.1 GCA_011390415.1 Desulfobacteraceae bacterium | reverse complement strand
TGGCCATTGTCTGCACTTTTTCCGGCCCGAACAGCGCGGCAAACCGGCGGGCATCGTCGTCGGAGATAGCAAGAATAACGTTCGGACCAAGGGTTTTCCACAAAGACGGCCACAGCATATAATGCTTCAGACTTTTGGGCGTCATCCGACCGTTGATGAGAACGGTTTTGATATGCTGCTTTTTAAGCGCCAATAAAAGTCCGGGCCATAATTCCGTTTCCAGCAGGATCATCAGCTTTGGAAAAACCCGTAATACCGCCTGTTCCATGAGCCGGGGCCGGTCAAAGGGGACATAATCACACGTCACTGAAACCGGACTGCTGTTTTCCCCGGCTGCAATCCCTTTTTGGATGATATCAAATCCCTGCCGGGTATTGGTGGTCACCAGAACATGCACGGACACCGCGGGCTTTAGGTTTTCAACTAAGGACAATGCCAGATAGGCTTCTCCGGCTGATGCCGCATGTATCCAGATGTCTGCGGGTTCCAGGCCGTCTGCGCAATACCGGCTGTCAAATCCTTCTTTCAGGCGGGCATTGTGCTTGAGCAGTGGAATGCTTAAGCGCCACAGGGCTTCATAAAGTCCCATGGCCAGTTGAATTTTTTTGGGTATTCTCATAAATATTTATAAAAAAAATTTTCGCGCCGTTTGACCGGACCGCGGTTATGGAGCGAGTCAATGGTATTGCAATGCCCTGAGATCTTTGAGCGTGTAGGCTGCTCTCCACTGCATTATTTAAACACCCCACCAGATACCATTTATTTGATTTTTCATGCAATAAAAATATAAAAGGTCGGATGCATCCCTTAAGGCTGATTTTTTACCATTACGTCAAGTTTTTTCTAAAAAAAATTCAGAGAATATGTTAGTGTGGGGCTTGAAATTTTCATTGGTTTCGTTCAACTGAAATATGGCAACCGAAATCTGGAGATGTGCATGGAATATTCTCAATGGGACTGGGATGTCGGGAAGCGGGTCATTGCTGACGTAAACCAGTGGCGCAATGCATTTAATCGGGTCGAGGAGCCCTATGTCAGTCCGGACGGGGAAACCATTGCCGCCATTGTTGAAATAGAGGAAATGGTATTTTCCGTCTGTGAAAACGGTGTGCCCTGGGAAAATCAGTTTGATAAGATCTGGTACCTGCGGTTTGGGCCCGACAACGTGCCTTCTGCGCTGGTTTCAAGCGATGCCGCATGGACCGTGGCCACAGCAGGAAAACCCTGGGAAAACCAGTTCGATTTCGTTTGGAATATGCAGTTCGGGACAGACGGAAAATACATCACCGTGGCGGCCCAGAGTGCCGGCGAATATTTTGCCGTCACCAACGATACCCCCTGGAAGCAAAAATATCCCACCTTGAACAACCTCACCATCAGCAAGGACGGCAAAAATTCCGCTGCCGTCGTCCAGACCCGGCCTTTTAATTCCGGCGATATTTTCGCGTTTCAGCAGGGATGCTACAGTGTTGCGGTCAATGGAAAAATCTGGGACACCAATTTCTTAAATCTCTGGGAGATGAGTTTTTCCCCGGACGGCCGGCACCTGGCCGCGGAAGCCAGAAGCACGCTCTATGATTATACCATTGTCGCAGACGGCGCGCCGTGGAATAAAACCTTTTCATCTGTCTGGAAACCCAAATTCAATCCCATTGACGGGTCCGTTTCCGCGCCGGTCAAAGGGCCGGGCGGCTGGACTCTGGCCTGCAACGGGGAGGCGCTGTGGGATAAAGCCTTTTTGCAGCTGTGGCATCATCAGTACAGTGCAGACGGCAAAACCATTGCCGCCATTGTTGTTCCCAGGTTCGGCCAGTGGACCATAGCGGTCAACGGCGTCCCCTGGCCGGAAACATTTGATAACCTGGTGACGGATCTGGTGTTCAGCCCGGACGGTAAACGCGTGGCCTGTTCTGCGCGAACCCAGGGCAAGTGGACTATTGCCGCGGACGGCCGCCGGTGGAAAAATTTCTTTGACATGGCCTGGGCCCCGGTGTTCAGCCCCGACAGCCGGCATGTTGCGGCAAAGGTGGAAAAAGACGGCCGGTTCTTTATCGCTGTCGACGGCCGGGTTTTAAGACAAACTTTTTCTGCCCTGTGGGAGCCGATATTCAGTCCGGACAGCACGAAATTGCTGATCAGGGGCATTGAAGACGAAAAAACGGGGCAGTATTGCCGCTATGTATTTAAATTGTCCGATCTGGTATGAAAGGATAGTTTCATGACCCATGAAATTTACGCTTTTCTTCGCGGCCCCATGGTGTGGATATCGTTAACGGTATTTCTGGGCGGGAGCGTTTACCGGCTGGCCTCCATGTGGCGTCTGGCCAAAAAAAAAGATGCCGTGATATTTCACTATATCAGTGTTTTTTATTCCCTTCGATCGCTGCTTCACTGGGTGTCGCCCTTCGGCAGTCTGAATATGCGAAAAAATCCCGCAATGACGGTAATCGCTTTTATATTTCACGTCTGCCTGATTGCAACACCGGTTTTTTTAAGCGCCCATGTCATACTGGTCAAAGAATCCTGGGATATCTCATGGTGGTGGATGCCAGATCATATGGCGGATCTGCTGACGGTCATTGTCATCGGCTGCTGTCTTTTTTTTGCCGGCCGCCGCATAAAGCGCCCGGATGTCCGGTACCTGACGTCCGTTTCTGATTACCTGATTCTGGCGGCCATCGCCGCTCCTTTTATCACCGGGTTGTGGGCATATCACCAGTGGCCCGCTTTTTCCGCAATGATGCTCCTTCATATGGCATCGGCGGAAATCCTGCTGATGATGATTCCGTTTACCAGACTCAACCACATGCTCTTTTTTCCGTTTACCCGGGGATATATGGGATCGGAATTCGGCGCGGTAAAAAATGCAAAAGACTGGTAATTATAATTTATTCCAACGGCTCTAATCCTAAAAGGATGATTCCCAAATGACAAAACATTCGGTTACAGACGTAATCGGCATACCGGATGAAGGCATTGACAAAGGTGCCGAAAAATTAACTCCGGAAAAGATCACCCGGGTAATCCGCAAGCTTCTTGACGAAGAAGGCGGGGCCCGGCTAAAGGTGTATATGGAAACCTGCGTTCACTGCGGACTCTGCAGTGAGGCCTGCCATTTCTATTTGTCCAATGACAATGATCCGAAGTTCGCGCCGGCCGGAAAAGTCAAGCAGACCCTGGAACATATCATCAAAAAAAAGGGGAAGGTGTCGGTTGCTTTTATGAAAAGAGCCTGTGAGGTCGCGTTTACCGAATGCAATCTGTGCCGGCGCTGTTCCATGTATTGTCCGTTCGGGATTGATATCGCGTATCTGATGCTGTTTGTACGCCGGATTTGTCACCGACTGGGGATGGTGCCCCAGTACATCCAGGATACGGCCCACAGTCATTCCGCCACCATGAACCAGATGTGGGTAAAAGAAGACGAGTGGATTGACACCCTGCAATGGCAGGAGGATGAGGCAAGGGACGAAATTCCGGATCTGAGAATCCCTTTGGAGAAGCCGGGGGCGGATGTTTTTTATTCCGTAATCGGGCCGGAACCGAAATTCCGGGCCCAGCTGATTTATCAGGCCGCCGTGATCATGCATGCTGCCGGCGTCGATTGGACCATGCCGGCGACTCCCGGCTGGGACAACAGCGATATGTGCATGTATACCGGGGACCAGGAAATGGTGGCCCGGTTGAAAAAAGTGCATTTTGAAGCAGCCATGCGCTTGAAAACAAAACGGATTGTCATGGGCGAATGCGGCCACGCGTTCCGGTCCGTCTATGACGTCGGCAATCGGCTGCTGGGCTGGAAAATGCCGCCGCTGCGGCTGATGCATGCGCTGGAATTTTATTATGAACTGTTCCGGGATAAAAAACTGACGGTCAAGCAGAAATATGAGGTGCCGGTAACCCTTCACGATCCCTGCAATGTGGTCCGCGGAGGAGGTCTGCATGAAATGGCGCGCCATGTGATCGGCGAAACCTGTACCGAATTTATCGAACTGCACCCCAACCGGGAGCACAATTACTGCTGCAGTGCAGGGGGCGGCGTGATCAACTGCGGACCGCCGTATGCGAAAAAAAGGGTCATCGGCAATCGGGTCAAGGCAGAGCAATTGGCCGCCGCAAAAGCCAAGGGCGCGAAAACCATTATTGCACCTTGCCATAACTGCCACGGCGGGTTGGAAGATATTGTAAAATATTACGAACTGGATATGGAAATTAAATTCCTGGGCGATATTATTTATGAGTGTATTGATAAGGGCCAACCGGAAGACTGACAATATGCTTACTTTTTGGAAAATGACATCAATGGTGAAAAATCAATGGTGAAAAATAAAATTATCTCATATACCGCTGTTTTCAGTGTTTTTCTGCTTATCCTGACGGTTGCCGCATTTTCAACGGATTATATCGAAACCGTTGATGACAGCGCGTTTGAAAAAAAGACCCGCCCGCCGGCGGCATTTTTTCATGATGCCCATAATGAAACCGCGGGTATTGACGATTGCAGCGTGTGCCACCACCTCTATGAAGACGGCCAGAAAACAGACGATATGTCGGTGGGCATGGAATGTTCGGAATGCCACATGAGCGCGCCGGAGGATTCAGCAGCCGACCTGATCCGGGCCTATCACCTGCAATGCGGCGGCTGCCACATGGAGCAGAAAGCCGGGCCGATTATGTGCGGTGAATGCCACCGTAAAAATTAGGGGTACTGGAGTTGCAAATATGTCGAGCGCAACTATTAAAATTTTTCTGGTTCATGGTGATCCGAAACGACTGAGAACAGCGGAATTGTCAAATTGGACAGGCAAATCAGTTGCAGGACCACGAAGTGAGTTTGAAGAAATTATTGGGAGAGAAGAAGCCTGGAATTCAGGTATTTATCTTTTGTCTGGCTATGATCCAGAATCAGGAAAACCTGCTTTATATGTTGGTGAAGCGGAAAATATTAAAGAACGAGTTAAAGCTCATCTATCAAAAGATTTCTGGAATCAAGTTGTCTACTTCATAAGTAAAGATGAAAATCTTACAAAAGCTCATATTCGATATCTGGAAGGAAAGCTCATTGAGCAAGCTCGCCAAGCCAATCGAGCGATTATAATGAACGGCCAAAATAGCGGCGCTAAGCTTCCAGAATCAGATCGAGCCGATATGGAAGTTTTTTTAGAAAAAATATATCAACTTCTTCCTGTACTTGGTGTTGAATTGTTAGTCACCCCAGCAGGACAGGCTGCAAGTGATACCGAAAAGAAAATACTTTATTGTGAAATAAAAGGTTTGAAAGCAAGAGGCCGTTTAACGCCAAACGGTTTTCTTGTGCTAAAAGGGTCACAAGCTGTTTTGAAAGATCGTGCGTCGGCAAAAAAATATCCTTGGCCACTAAATATGCGCATGAGACTCAAAGATGAAGGCGTTCTTTCTGTCTTTGAGAATCATCTTATATTTAATCGCGATGAGGAATTTTCCAGCCCAAGTGCAGCTGCGGCCGTAGTGCATGGTGGACATGCTAATGGTCTAATTGCATGGAAAAATAAAGATGGCAAAACATTAAAAGAAATTGAATCTATATGATTTTTTACGGCGTAAGTCGCGGCAGATGGGTAATCCGCTGGGAAAGCTCTGCATCCTATGAACCATAACCACACATCATTTCATCCTTTGCATCCCTAATATTCTGTTTATTGAGTTCTGTGCACAATGCTATAATGAAAATAGAAATCGATTTAAATGTGTTGCGTATTGCGCAACATGCTATATAATATATTCATGATAAAATCATTTAAACATAAAGGGCTGCGCAAATTTTTTGAGACGGGTAGTTTAGCTGGCATACAACCGGATCACAGGCAAAAACTCAGGATTCGACTTATAGCACTTGATACAGCAACTTGCATAGAAGATATGGATACACCCGGTTGGCGGCTCCACAGTTTAAAGGGTGATCGCCAGGGATTGTGGGCGATTGATGTAAATCGAAATTGGCGTATCGTTTTTGAGTTTAAAAATGGTGACGCCTATATTGTAGACTATGAGGATTATCACTAATGGCTATGTATAACCCCCCCCATCCAGGGGAATTTATTAAGGAAGTCTATCTGGAACCGTTGAGAGTATCGCCCCGGAGCGTAGCCTTAAAGCTTAAGGTTTCTCCTTCAACCTTTTCCAGGATTATAAAAGGACAAAGTTCAATCAGTCCTGAAATGGCTTTGCGCCTGTCAAAATGTTTGGGCCGCAGCCCGGAAAGCTGGCTCCTTTTGCAGGATAGCTTTGACCTTTGGCAAGCAAAGCAAAGCATTGATCTTTCAGAAATAGAGCCTCTGGCAATACCGGCATAATATTTATTATACGCCGCACAGAACAACTTGCCGCACGGGAGCAGGCTGCGTGGGCGGCTGCGTGGGGTCGGACCAAGTTAACTGTTTGAAAAGATATAAGATAATTTTAAATTAATCCCTTAAAAACGCTTCAATATCGCACTTTTGGGAGGTAAAAACAGCATCATAGTCATGGCAGGAGCAATGCGGTGATATGCAATCGGGCAAATTCCCTATGGCGATCATTTTGGGGCCGAAAAGCTTGAAACAGAGCCTGAAATGCTTATGTTTTACATGTTTAAAAATAAAAATGAAAAAATACCATAGGTTGGCCCGGCGCCTCCCAAATGCCGCCCCAAAGAGATTATGTATTTAGCCCAAAAAACAATAAACGGAAAGACGTGCTATTTCATTCGTGAAAGCTATAAAGACGGTGATCTGAACAAAAGCCGCGACCTGTTTGATTTAGGGACTCGTCCGGACCGGTACATTGTTTATCCCGGTGGAAATGCCTGTTATTTTCATGAAGAGATTCATGATCAGCTACAAGCGCAAGGGGTTGTGCCGGACGATGAGGAACTGGAAAAAATTTTCTGGCCGTTTTTACGATTTGAAACCCGCCGGGTGATAGAGGGCTTTACGCATAAGAATAAATCACGTAAAGGCCGCGAATCCCTCCGGGAAGCCTGCCGCCGTTGTGAAGCTCAAAAATTCCATATGTTTGACAGGCGCCGGTTGCATTACCTGCGATTCGGCCAGCTGGATCAGTCAAAAATTCTCCGCGCCCCGAAAAAAATTTACCGGTCTTTGCTCGACAAGTCCCGGGATGAAATTGAACAGCAGTTTCTGCAAATGGAAAATGTGCTCGATGCCAATGAAAAGAAAACCTACGCCTACGTGATTTTTGATATTCCGGGACATTTTGCCGGAAATCTGGCGCGCAATTATCCCCAGGCATTGTCCCAGAACAAGGTGGATGCAATTTTTATGGAAGAAGTTTGCCGGCTTCACGAAGATGATCTATTCTGGGCCGGCATGACCCGATCGGATGTTTTACACGAGCATCTGGTCCGCTATGTGTGCTGGTTTTTTGACCATGATTATGCCCAAAGCCGCTACCTGGATCAGCTGGTTTACGACTGGATGGCCCGGCGCAGGGATTTTAATCCGCCCCGGCCGCGCGCTTCCATGCCGCTGGCGGATGCGCTTTCCGTCATGGGACTGGATAAAAAGGATCTGGCGGGATTGACCACGGCAGGATTGACCCGCCATTACCGACAAATGGCCCGAAAATATCACCCGGATACGGGCGGCGGGCATAACCGGTTTATCCGGCTGAATCAGGCATTTGAAGACCTGCTGAGAAGTGTGCGGGCAAAAAAGGCATCATCCGGCTACCGGACTCAGCGAGGGTAGGGCGGAGCAGACTTCACCTTTGGAAATTTCAGAATAAACAGCGCACCGGAATCATTTTTGCCCCGGGTGACGGTGATGTC
>JAABSL010000049.1 GCA_011390415.1 Desulfobacteraceae bacterium | reverse complement strand
TTTCCATTTCAGGCCATCCCGGATTATCAGGCTGTTAAAACCCATTGCAACCGGTCGGGAGTACAAGAGATTCTATCTGCCGAAATATGTTCCGGCGTCAATATACCGAATACGTAACACAGACATTTTTTGATAGCAAAAGAAAATGTCAGGGAGTCCCAAACAGACGGGGCACCCTGACCTGCGGTGCGGGGGCATCGATTCATACAACATGGTATATATCTTGATTTTCTCATAAAAATTTATATATTCTTGAATATACAGAACAACCGAACTCTAAAAACACACAATTTCGATTGCCCCCTTCGGCGGAACAGCACATGAGAGAACGGATATTTACAGATACTTCCAATTTTTTTGGCATTGACTACGGAGATATTGTTCATCTGGGAGACAAGCGCTACCTGATCAAAGGGCATGAACGCGAAGAGCGCTTCGGACTGGACGAGCCCAAATTCTGGGTCAAAAAGGCCGTTGATCTGGACACCGGAGAGCGCAAAATACTCAAACTGTCCTTTTTTGAATCATTTGAAACACAAATCGGGCACGTTAAAATCCCCTGCTTCCGGCACCCGGACAAAGAGGGCCAGGTGCTTGCCCTGGTGGGGGATCATCCCCACTTCATGCACGGCACTGCTTATCATGATGAAAAAGGAAACAACGTGCGGGTGCTGGATATTGTTTACGGCAAAAATTTTTACCAGTATGTAAATGCCATCACTTTGGATCACCGCGAGTATTTTCAAAAAATGCTGCCGAAAATCCTCAATAAACTGCTGAAGCTTTTTGAGTCCCTGCGCCTGCTTCATAAAAACGGACTCAAACACGGCGATATCCGAAATGATCACGTCATCATTGAACAGGAAACCCAAAACTATGTCTGGATCGATTTTGACTATGATTTTGATTCCGTGGAAAACCCGTTCAGCCTGGATCTTATCGGCCTGGGCAATATTCTGACCTATGCCATTGGAAAAGGATTCCACAATTTAAAAGAAAAAGATGCAGGCAACGGAAACCTGCTTTACAGGAAACTGATCGAAAAAGTACAGCCCGAAGATTTCTCCATTGTGCATCAGTGGCGGTTCATGAACTTAAAAAAGCTCTATCCGTATATACCGCAAGGCTTAAATGATATCCTTGCCCACTTTACCTTGGGATCGGATATTTTTTATGAATCGGTGGATGAAATTGTCTCGGATTTAAAAACCTGCATCTATTCCGATTTTTCGTAAAAAACACCCGTCAGAAATCGCGGGATTCCAGATCTTCCCATCGGGCATAAGTTGTCTCCAACAGGCGTTCCAGCTCATCGTGACGGGCTGTGATCCGGGCAATGGTTGCCTTTTCTGTCTTGTAAAAATCCGGAGATGTCATTTTTTTAAAAATATCTGCCTGTTCTTTTTCCAGGGCGTCGATCTGCTGCGGCAGAGCCGTAA
Organism: Desulfobacteraceae bacterium; assembly: GCA_011390415.1. Lineage (GTDB taxonomy): Bacteria > Desulfobacterota > Desulfobacteria > Desulfobacterales > Desulfosalsimonadaceae > SURF-3. The sequence continues at coordinate 6,393 of JAABSL010000049.1, read as the reverse complement.
GTTCCCTTTTTTCCATATATCCCAGCTTGGGGTTTGCGGGCTTGGATGCCGGTTTCGTTTTTTCACTGACCTTGGAGAGAGCTTTTTTGGGAACCGGAGCCGGTTGCTTCTGCCGCAGCCAGTCATCATAGCCGCCGATATATTCACCGATTTTTCCGTCTTCTTCAAACACCAGGGTGCTGGTCACCACATTATTTAAAAACGCCCGGTCATGACTGACCAGCAAAAGTGTTCCGCTGTATTCAAGCAGCAGCTCTTCCAGCAGTTCCAGGGTCTGGATATCCAGGTCATTGGTGGGTTCGTCCATGATCAGGACATTGGACGGCCGTGTAAACAGGCGGGCCAGCAGCAGACGGTTTCGCTCTCCGCCGGAAAGGGTTTTCAGCGGACTTCTGGCCCGGTCCGGGGAAAACAGGAAATCCTTGAGATACCCGATGATATGCCGCCGCCGCCCGTTGACCGTCACGAAATCGCTGCCATTGGCCACATTATCCGCCACTGTGCGTTCATCGTCCAGCTGTTCCCGGGTCTGGTCAAAATAAGATATTTTCAGGTTCACGCCATGGCTGACACTTCCCGTGTCCGGCGGTAATTCTTTGAGCAAAATATTGAGCAGAGTGGTTTTTCCGGACCCGTTCGGCCCGATTATTCCGACCCGGTCGCCGCGCATCATGGTCACGGAGAAATTGCTAATCACGGGCTTTTCATCAGGTCTGTCAGTTCCGCCACTGCCTTGATAGGCAAAGGATATATCGCGGGCTTTGAGAACCAGCTTGCCGGTGCGCTCGGCTTCCTGAAGTTCCATTTTGGCCGACCCGGCACGGGTTCGCCGGTTTCGCCGTTCCTCCCGCATTTTCTGAAGCGCCCGCACCCGACCTTCATTCCGGGTCCGCCGGGCCTGCACCCCCTGCCGGATCCAGGTTTCTTCGATGGCCAGTTTTTTATCAAAAAGCTGACTTTGCGCGTCTTCAGTCGCCACCAGATCGGATTTACGCTTTAAGTAAGTGTTGTAATCGCAGGCCCAGGGCGTAATCTTCGCCATTTCAATTTCAATAATCCGGGTGGCGATTTTTTCCAGAAAGCGTCTGTCATGGGTGACAAAAATCAGGGTCCCGGCAAATTTCAACAGCATTGTTTCCATCAGATCAATGGATGCAATGTCCATATGGTTGGTGGGCTCATCTAAAAGCAGCACATCCGGGGCACCGGCAAGGGCCCGGGCCAGAAGCACCCGGCGTTTTAAGCCGGCGGACAGGTTTTCAAAACGCAATTCAGGTTCCAGCTGAAGCTGGGTCAGCACCTTGTTAACCTGGGCCTGCTGCTGCCAGGCATCCGCATCTGCCATGGCATTTGGGTCTTCGGGCAATGCGTCCGTATTTTTCGCAAGACAGGATGCCGCAATGTCGAAAACATTTCCGGTGATCCCCAATGGGATTTCCTGGGGAAGGCAGGCCATGCGCAGGCCGGGCTGGCGGGAGATGTCGCCCGCATCCGGGCTGACGGTGTTGTGGATGATATTTAAAAGCGTGGATTTGCCCTCCCCGTTTCGCCCCACCAGACATGCCCGTTCTCCGGCTTCTATGTGGAGGCTGACCCGGTCAAACAAAAGCTGACCGCCAAACCCCATGCTCATATTCCGTATACTGAGTAGCGCCATATAACTTATTTATTCAATCTCAACTGTTGGATTTCGGCGCTGGCCGTCGACGGGGCGGATTTCTCTTTTTGGATGTGGCGCTGTTCGGGCGGGAACCTGATTTTCGGGCAGGGGATCGATTCTCCTGCCGACGGGGCGGATTCTTTTTCTTAACCGGTTCCGGCATAATCAGCCAGTCGTCTTCCGGCACAATGCAGTCAAGCTTCCGATCCATAAACGCTTCAATATCCGGCAGATAAAAAGCGTCGTCATCGTCGGCAAAACTGATAGACGTTCCGCTGGCCCCGGCCCGGCCGGTGCGGCCGATACGATGGACATAATCTTCCGGATCATGGGGCAGTTTAAAATTAATCACATGGTCCATGCCTTCGATATGGATACCCCGCGCGACCACATCGGTGGCCACAATTACCCGGATTTTCCCGGACTTAAAGCCGTCGAGCCGCTCAACCCGTTTTTTCTGGGGCACATCGCCGGTCAGAATCGAGCACGTGATGCCGTAACGGGTCAGCATCTCGGCCAGCCGGTTCACTTCATCCCGGCGGTTGCAGAAAATCAGCACCCGCTCCAGATCCTGCCGGGCGATGACATTATACAGCAGGGCGAATTTTTGTTTGGCCGTGACAATATAGACCACCTGATCCACCGTATCCACGGCGATCTGTTCCGGTTCGATTTCAACCATCACCGGATTTTTGGTCCAGCTGTTTGCCAGGCGGGTAATGGTGTCATTCAAGGTGGCGGAAAAAAGCAGGGTCTGCCTTTTTTCCTTGGGCGGGGTGCTGTAAATAATTTTGCGGACATCCGGGATAAACCCCATATCCAGCATGCGATCCGCCTCATCCAGAATGAGCACTTCCACTTTATTCAGGTTCAGGTCGCGACGGCGCTGAAAGTCCAGCAGTCGCCCGGGGGTGGCCACGATAATATCCACCGGCGAACCGGCTAAAAGCTTTCGCTGCTTGTCATAATCCATTCCGCCGAAAACGGAAATGATCTTCAGACCACAATATTTGCCGATCTGCCGGGCTTCTTCGGATATCTGGAGAATCAGCTCCCGGGTGGGGGCAATAATCAGCACCCGGGGAGTGCCGGAGTTTCTTTTGCCCTGAATCGGGTTATTGAGCATCCGGGTCATCACGGCAATCAGAAAGGCCGCGGTTTTTCCCGTGCCGGTCTGGGCCTTGCCGAAGGCGTCTCTGCCGGACAGGGTACTGGGCAGTATTTCCGCCTGAATCGGTGTGCAATAGCTAAATTCCAGATCAGAAATGCCGTGCATCAGTGACTCGGGCAGATCAAAATCATGAAACCGGGTTTTGCCTTCTGCCGGCGGTACTTTGAATCGGGTAACCGACCACGGATCAGCGGCCGGCGTATTGTCGTTTGCAGTTGCTGCAGTATTTGTGTGAATTGTTTTTCTCCCTTTTTTGCCGGGCTTCCGGCCGCTGCGGGCCGGTTTTTTCGGTTTTGCTGTTTCGGTTTTTGATTTTTCCGGTGCTGTGTTTTCCGGTGGTATCTCTTCTTGTTTTGAATTATTTTCCATATGCATCTTTTTTATTGAGATCGTGTTCCTTTTTAGCGGGAAAATTCAGGCCGTCTGTGCTGTGCCGCCTGCGCCTGCGAGGTGTCAGGCAGACATTGCCCATACCCCATTTTCTTTTCCGGATCTTTGTTTCAAAATAATATTTTCTTTTAATATCAGCTAATAAACAAAATTGCGAGTGTTTTATTTGAAAAGTCTGTCAGGGAACGCTTCGCGCACCCTGACCTACGCTATGAGAGAGGTCACTTTTGTAGGTCAGGGTGTTCCGTCTGTCTGGGACTCCCTGACTAACCGGCGAGTCTGTTCGGAACTCGGACTATGTCCGAAAAACAATATTAACAGAAATTACAAAGATCGCAGAGTTCATGGCGAAACGATGTTTATAAATATTTTTTCTCAGTGATTTTAAAAATCATCTAAATTTGTTCCGGTGCAGAGCTTTGCCCAGTAATTGCGCGAAATGATTATTCCCTGAATTTACCCGGATGCTTCTTTTTTCTCCCGCAGAGGCGCCGTGGCGCTGAGAAAAAATTCTTTTTAAACATCACTTCTCTGCGTCTTTGCGCCTCTGCGGGAGATATTGGTTTTTACAGGTTACTCAACAACAAAAAAATTTAAACCACGGAGATCCCTGAGATAAGACTCAAAAAAATATTTTGTAGCTTATGCAGCTTAATATTATTTCAACCCGCTCTTTCGCAGGGCTTCTGCCAAGGGACCGGCATAAGACGGTTTTTTGCCTTGCCCGGGTTTTCTTTTTTGATGTTTCCCTGATTTTTCGACCGGACGGGCCGTTGCAGATTTTGATTTTCCGGCAGCCGGTTCCGGGATTGCGTCACCGGTCCGCATGGCATCTTTTTTCAGTGAAAGTGCAATCCGCTTTCGATCGGCATCCACTTCCAGGACCGTGACCGTGACTTTCTGCTGCACCTTGACAATGTCTGCCGGATTCTTCACAAACCGGTCGGCCATCTGACTGATGTGCACCAGGCCGTCCTGATGAACCCCCACATCCACAAACGCCCCAAAGGCGGTGATGTTTGTGACAATGCCGGGGAGCTTCATGCCGGGTTTTAAATCTCCGATCTGTTCAACACCCTCCGCAAACGAGAATTCTTCAAATTTTTCCCGCGGATCACGGCCCGGTTTGGCCAGTTCGTCCATGATATCTTTTAAGGTGGGCAGGCCCACCGTATCGGTGACATATTGGGAAATATCAATCCGGTTGCGGATTTGTGCACTTTTGATCAGGTCTTCCACTGTGGCGCCGGCGTCTTTGGCCATGGCATGCACAATATGATAACTTTCCGGATGCACGGCGCTGGCGTCCAGCGGATTTTCGCCGTCTGGAATCCGCAAAAATCCCGCGCACTGCACAAAGGCCACCGGGCCCAGGCGGGGAACCTCCAGCAGCTGTTTTCTGGACTTAAATGACCCGTTTTTTTCGCGGTACGCAATAATATTTTTTGCCACCCCGGAATTGAGTCCCGACACATAGGTCAGCAGCTGGGCGCTGGCCCGGTTGAGATCCACCCCCACCCCGTTCACACAGCTCATGACCACGTCATCCAGGGATTGCTTTAAGGCGACCGGATCCACGTCATGCTGGTACTGGCCCACCCCGATGGATTTGGCATCGATTTTCACCAGCTCCGCCAGGGGATCCATCAACCGCCGGCCGATGGACACGGCCCCGCGTACCGTCAGGTCATGATCGGGAAATTCCTCCCGGGCGGCGTCAGACGCCGAATAAATGGAAGCCCCGCTCTCATTGACCATGATCACCTGGACCGGTTTTTCAAACGGCACCGCTCTGACAAAGGCCTCTGTTTCCCGGCCCGCGGTCCCGTTTCCCACGGCAATGGCCTCAATTTCAAACTGTTGACACAATGCCTTGATTCTTTCGGTTTCTTCGCGTGTCTTTTTTTCGGACATATGGGGAAAAACCGTATCATAGTGGAGCAGCTTGCCCTGGCGGTCCAGACAGACCAGTTTGCACCCGGTCCGGAATCCCGGATCAATTCCCATGACCCGCTTGGCACCCAGAGGCGGAGCCAGCAGCAGCTGGCGCAGATTTTCGGCAAACACGGCAATGGCGGCTTTATCCGCCTTTTCCTTGGCAGCTAAGCGGGTTTCCGTTTCCATGGACCGGGACAAAAGGCGTTTATAGGCATCTTTGACCGCAACCCGGACCTGGGCGGCATCCTCTCCCTCACCTGTTACAAACAGATCCTGGAGCTGCCCCATCGCTTCTTCCTCATCGGGCAGTATCCGTAATATCAGGACATCTTCGCTTTCCCCGCGACGCATGGCCAGCATCCGATGGGACGGCACCGTGGCCACCGGTTCCTGCCAGTCAAAATAATCCCGGTATTTCGCACCTGTTTCTTCCATCCCCTTAACCACCCGGCAGGCGATGGTCGCCTTTGTAAAAAACAGCTTCCGCATCCGCGCCCGGGCGTCTTCATTTTCATTGACGGTTTCGGCAATAATGTCCCGGGCACCGGCAAGGGCCTCGTCAACTGACGCCACCCCTTTTTCCGCATCCACATACGGCGCCCCCGCCTGATCGGGATTAACGCCGGTCTGCTCAAGAATCAGCTCCGCCAGCGGCTCAAGGCCTTTTTCCCGGGCAATGGTGGCTTTGGTCCGCCGCTTGGGTTTATACGGCAGGTAAATGTCCGCAAGCACAGCGGCGGAATCCGCGGCCAGCACCTTTTCCTTCAGCTCATCAGTGAGGTGACCGTGCTTTTCAAGAGAATTTAAAATCATTTCCCGGGTGTCTTCGATCTCCCGGAGCTGATTCAGCCGGTCCCGGACAGATGCGACAACCACTTCATCGAGACTTCCGGTGGCTTCTTTCCGGTACCGGGCAATAAACGGGATGGTGGACCCGTCGGCCAGCAGATCCGCGACCGCCCGGACCTGGTGGGGAGCAATTTTCTGTTCTTCGGCAATTCTTGAAATAAACTGAGTGTTTGACATAAAATCCTTTTACAGAACGAAATTACAATTTTTTAAAACCTGTAAAACAAAACAACCGCGACAAAATAGCCACAGGACCTGTTTTTGTCAAGAAGACTCCGTTGTGAACAGGGGGCTCCTATTTTGGTCTTTCATATTCAGGCAGGTTGTGAGATATTTATCACGTATTTGACAAAACCCCATCATCGGGCAGGAGATAACATTTATG
>JAABSL010000048.1 GCA_011390415.1 Desulfobacteraceae bacterium | reverse complement strand
AGAACCTTGATGTTCCGATAATCCATGAGCATGACCAGGACCACCACCAATGCCGGGGCCAGCATCACCAGAAACATCTTTTTACGAATCGAAAATTGGGTGTTCATGGCATTTCATAAATTTGTGTGAAAGATTGGGCTGTTACATAAAATTAACCTGTAGAACAGATTCTTTTTTAAAAATCATTTCCCGGATCTTTTTTCTTTTCCGCTCTGCAAAAACCGGCGCAACACCGGAAACCGGCCGGCCGTTTTTATCGGTTGTATACCGCCATTTGCGGATAAACCCGGGCACCAGTGCATAGGCAGATCCCCCGGCACCGCAGCAGGAGGTATCAAATATCGCCGCCCCCACCAGATACAAAACCTCATCCTCGTCAAACCGGATTCGGGCTTCTTTTAAAATAAAATAACTGCCGCCGATAGCGGTAATTTGCTCATTTAACTCCGGATGTGAAAAGTCCTGCCATTTTTCGTTCATGTTCATGCAATTTCCTTTTCAATTCCACTCCTGTTCAGATATTCTGATATTTAAATATTTATTTATTCATGCTAACCTGATTTTCACTTCTTTAAAACTCCTTTTTAGGTGTTAAATCAAACCCAATGACAACAGAGATGAAAGAAATTATTATTAAAAAAGAAGATGCGGTCTTCTGGCTGGACAAATCCGGCTGCTGGTGCAACGATGGGGGAAAATTCCGCAAAAAGAAAATTATCGATTTGTTCCATCATTCCATTGCAAAAGATGATGCCGGATACTTTGTTTCCCAGGTCAGGGACGATATTTTCGAAAAAGTCTATTTTCGATATGAAGATACCGCGCTTTTTGTTTTTGAGGTTATTTTTAATGATGATATAATATTAAAATTAAATACCGGAAAACAGTTGCCCCTGGTCCCTTCTGATTTATACGTTATGGATGACAATTTGTATATGACCTGCGAAGATGAAACAATCAAGTTTTCGGAGCGGGCTTTGGTTCAGATTTCGTCAATTATCAGAGAAGATAAGGATAACAGAGAAGGCCGGGACGCAAAAGACAGCTCTCTGGTACTTCACTGGAAGGGAAACAAATTTCATATCATGGAAAACCCGAACCAATCATAAGGCATTTTTTTCTTGAAATGCCCGAAACACAAGGAGCCGGCATGAGAAACAAAGAATTGGAAATGCGTGTGATGGAATATTTTGCGGAAAACATGAATCTGCAGAAAAACTGGGAAGTGGCCAAGCAATGTGCCAAAGAAATCGTTGATTTAAGATTCAATGATATCCTGACCGGAAATTTTGATGTCCCGTCCGACGATGAAGTAAAAGAAAAGGTCTGCCCCAAAGTCCCCTATGAGTTCAATGCCGAGGATTTCACTGATCACGGCCCGATTGACCTCTCGGGCCTTGACGTGGACATGCGCAATGAAGCACTCAAAAGGATTGAGGCCATCTATCAGAAATTCCATCAGGCCCAGACCAAGGTCATTGCCAGGGCAACTGAAAAAGTATGCAGCCGCCTGAGCGATAATTTGAAAAATGAAATTTCCCAGATAAAGAAAAAATATTTATAATCTGAGATGGACGGTTTTCCGGTCTGCGTCAGCGTCGATTACAAGGACGATGCGATTTATGCGTAAACGCCTTTACTGAAGGGCGTTAAAAAGAAGATACAATTCCCAGACAATCACAATCCCAAAGGCTGCGGCCAGAAATAAAAACAGCCGGTCGGCGAGCCGGTTCCCCGCCTTTCCCATGCGGGTTGCGCCCAGGATCATAACCGTAACGCAGACCGCGGTGATGGTGTATTTGGCGGCCAAAAAAGCGGTCGGTCCGAACTGAAGAAAAAAAGCCATCACCGGATTGATCTCTGCTGCGCCGAGATACAAGAGCAGGAGGGTAAAAAATGCATCCAGAAAGCTTAGCAGAATAACAAACAGAATGTAGAACAAAAGACGGGCCGAATAATGTTTTCGGACCATCGCATCAGCGAGATCCGGTGCAATTCGGGGTGGATTTTCTGACTCCGAATGGGAAAATCGATTTTGTAAAGGCTGATTTTGTAAAGGTTTATTTTCTAAAAATGGATCAGGCAAATCAAACTTTCTCCTTATATATTGTTATTATAATAAATATTTTACAAATTACAATTCAAAGTGTGGCGTGAATTTGCCACCCAACAACCACCCAGCCCATCAAACAAAGGATTTTTTGTATGCGTAATCAATCAGAATATCATGATAATTTTGTTTTCTTAAAACAATTGTTTTGCCGATGCCTCATTGGGTTGCTGCTTATCGGTTTTATGGGATTTGTAATTGGTTGTGACAGCAGCAGCAGTAGCAGCAGCGACCAGCCCAGTGATCCCGGGCCTGAGACGCCGGGGGAAACGCCGGGGGAAACGCCGGGGGAAACGCCGGGCACTGAGGAACCGGGACTCATGTCTTTTCTGGCTTTGGTGACATCGCCATCGGGTGAACCGGTGGCCAATGCCGTAATCGGCGATATCGGAATTACCGCTGAAGATGGGGTCGCAGCCGGAAAAGGGGAACTGGATGCCGAAAGCTGGTACCCGGTTTCAGCCATCGGATACGCACCCAACTTCGTCCGTGCCGACGGTGAATTAAACGGCACCTTGATATATGAAACGGTTCTGACCCCTGTAAAGAGCCAGGAAAGTTTCACCCCCGGAAATGTCACGATCATCAGGGATGATCCGACAGATCCGGTTGTGGAAATTACCGTGCCCGGTGATGTTTTTTCAGAAGAAAACGTATTTCTGGAATTAACCCGCATCAATCCCCTGCATCTCGGTCCATTGTTTGCACCAAACGACTCCGCAAAGACGCTTTACCCCCGGATCGCATTTTCCATTGAGGCGATTGACACCAACGGCAATACAGCGGACTTTTTAATCGGAAGCAACGCCACTGTTCGGATCACAGATAATGGCATCCTCGGCGATTCTCCCATTCTCACCCGGTTTAACCCTGCCAGCGGGTTATGGGAAAGCCTGGCTCACGGCATGTCTCGACGCATAGATGAGAATACCATTGAGGCCACACTCCAGCACTTTTCAACTTACGGCGGTATGAACGATGACTCCCCCGCCGGCGCGAGCCGGGATTACGGTGGCGCCCGATCCCGTTATCAGGACGCTGTAAAGAAATGGGCAGAGCAAGGCGGGGGCAGCGTACCGCCCCAGGCGGTTATCGACGCGTTGGAAGATCTTGCCGCCGAAGCCGAGGCATTCGCTCAGGGCCGTCAGGATGAAGTGGCCAAACAGCGTTTATTGACGGTAGTGGCGCAAGCCCAGTTGGTGGGTATGGATGAACTGTCCAGCCGCTTGTTGCAAAAAACCAAAGATATTGCCCAAGGCATTGCCCGGGGGCTTATCAATGATCCGGATTGCGGCCGGTTGAGGGAAATGACGGGCAGCATGGCCCAATGTCAGCTCCTTGGCCTGAATGACGAAGCCAGGCAGCTTGAAGAAAAAATCCGTGAATTGATCAAAGTCTGTAACAACTGGCATGGCACCATCAACTATATTATGGACATGGAAAGCCCTTATCCGGATTATGCGGATTACGAAGTTGACGATCTGGTCAAACACAGCGGCCCCGGCACATGGACGGAACTCCACGAGGTGGTGCTCTCCATCAACCCGGAGAATTTCAAGATCACCGGTGATGACAAGGTCACCCTGATTGCCCCGGAGGTCGCCTACCGGGCCCCGGAGGAAGACCCGGAAAGCTGTTCGGGTGAGGGCTACCTGGAACTGAGAAACAGGGCAAACCCGGCAATCGGCAATCTTTTTCTGACCATTGACGGCTCCTTTGAATCAGGGGAACGGCCGCAGTTTACGCTGGGTATGCCTGAAAAACATGCCGGCAGCGACAGTATCGCCATGCAGTTTATTTATTATTTTCGATGTGCGCCGGAGTCTATCGGGCCGATGGTCAACACGATTGTGCCGGCTCACAGTTACCGGTCTTTGCTGGTGGGAGTGGGACAAACACCGCCCATAACACTTCAGGAAATGTTAAACAGCGGTCAATACAACGATCATGGACCGTGGGAGATCATCAAAGGATACCGACCGGCAGTACCCCTGAATGCCGCGGCAAGAGGGATGTGGCCGTTTACCCGGGTGACGGTGCAGTGGCACTTTGCCCACGTGAAACCCGTTTTGGAATAGAGAGAAAAATTCACAGAAAATTTTCCGGATGATGATTCACTCCGGGATCGTAAACCACTTGTCAATTATATGAATGCAGCGGAGGTCTTTACTTCTAACGGAAAGAGCCTCCGCTGCATCTCCGCCGGGTTCATGGTCATCGTTCCTGGTTTAGCGGCAAGCGGAAACGATGACCCATGTCAGAACCTCGAATCTACGCATATTCAAGCGCTCTTTCTTCCTGCTCCAGATAGTCATCAAACCCCATGGCCCGGTCAATGAATCCGGTGGAAGAAAATTCCACAATCCGGTTGGCCAGGGTCGATATAAATTCGTGGTCATGGGAGGAAAAAAGGATAACTTCCGGAAATGAGATCAGGCTTTCATTCAGGGCCGTAATCGATTCCAGGTCCAGGTGATTGGTGGGATCATCAAGAACCAGGGCATTGGCGCCGGTCAGCATCATTTTACACAGCATGCAGCGGACTTTCTCGCCGCCGGAAAGCACTTCGGTTTTCTTCAGCGCTTCTTCTCCGGAAAAGAGCATCCGCCCCAGATATCCTCTGGAAAACGTCTCTCCTTCTTTGTGATACTGCCCCAGCCACTCAACAATACTGAGATCCTTATCAAAATAGCCGCTGTTGTCCTGCGGAAAATAAGCATGGCTGATGGTCTGCCCCCAGCGGAAACTGCCGCTGTCCGGTTTTAACTCTCCGGCCAGGATTTGAAAAAGCGTGGTTTTGGCCAGTGTGTTATTGCCCACAAACGCGATTTTATCATTTTTGTTTACCACAAGGCTGAAATTATCCAGCACCTTGACCCCGTCAATGGTTTTACAAAGCCCTTCGATTTCCAGGATCACATTTCCCGAAGCCCTTTCCGGCTTGAAATTGATAAACGGGTATTTTCTGGAGGATACGGGCAATTCTTCGATGTTCAGCTTTTCCAGCAGTTTTTTTCTGGATGTGGCCTGCTTTGATTTGGATGCATTGGCGCTGAATCGCAGGATGAATTTTTTAAGCTCGTCCGCCTTTTCCGTCATTTTCCGGTTTTCATTCTGTTTCTGTTTCATTACCAGCGTGCTGGCCTGATACCAGAAATCATAATTGCCCACATAGACCTGAATCCGGTTGAAATCAATATCTGCAATATGGGTGCACACCTGGTTTAAAAAGTGGCGGTCATGGGAAACAACGATCACCGTATTCTGGAATTTTGACAGAAAATCCTCCAGCCAGGCAATGGATTTGATATCCAGATGGTTGGTGGGTTCATCGAGCAGCAGCACATCCGGGTTGCCGAACAATGCCTGGGCCAGCAGCACCCGCATCTTGTCCGTGCCTTCCAGTTCTTTCATTTTTTTCTGATGCTGTATTTCAGGGATTCCGAGCCCGCTTAGCAGGGACGCTGCATCCGACTCCGCTTCATACCCGTTCATGACGGCAAAATCCGATTCAATTTCTCCGGACCGGACGCCGTCTTCTTCGGAGAAATCCGGTTTGGCATACAGCGCATCCCGCTCCGCCATCAGCTGGAACAGATGTTTGTGGCCCAGAATAACGGTATTGAGGACTGTTTCATCATCATAAGCGTAATGGTCCTGTTCGAGAACGGCAATACGCTCCCGCGTTCCCACGGCCACCTCTCCCTTGTCCGGATCCATTTCACCGGAAAGAATTTTCAGGAACGTGGACTTCCCGGAGCCGTTTGCCCCGATCAATCCATAACAGTTTCCCGGCGCAAATTTTATATTCACATCTTTAAAAAGAACCCGCTTTCCAAACGCAAGGGTTACATTGACTGCATTTATCATTATTTATAAATCCTCTTGTTCAATAAAAAAGCCACAAAGGAATACTCCTCTGCGGCAGTAAGGTAAACTTTAACTCTTATACCTTTATTTTATTATATGCAATACAAATTTAAACAAGCGGCAAAATCAACATTAGTCCTCAAGGACAAATGTCTTTTTCAGGGCATCTGCGATCTCGTTATCGTCGACATCCCCCATATTAAAATTTTTCCCTTTTTTCCCCAGTATATTCATCCCTTCCTGGGCCACGGTAACAATATTCCAGACCAGTTTCTGATGTAATGCCAGGTTGGCATTCATGATGCCTTTAAAAGACATGAATTCTTTTTCACGAATGGGCACGGGTTTAAGAACCTCAATATCATCTTCATCGCCCAACAGAATCAGGCATCGCATGGAAAGCTGAAAAAACCGCAAAAGATTCATCAAATGGCTGTGACTGTTTCCGGACGTATAAAAGACCGAATCCGGCTTTGAAAATTCCTCAACCGTGTCCCGGACCACTTTATAAACGCTTCTCCCCCCGACAAGTGTCAGAAAGATGAACACTTCACGCAGCAGCTTGATCAGGTTTTCCGGCGGCAGCTGGGCTGGTTTGTCGCTTTTGGGGTCCAGCGCCAGGGCAAGATTGGATTTGATCGTTTTGATCTTTTCAACAAACCGCTCCCCCCACTGACTTTCAATCAATGAGGACAATCTTTCGACCAACTGAGTATTTTTTTCTTCGCGTGAAATCAGGACTTCTTCCGGGGTCAGTTCAAAATCATGGTTACGCATGGCAAAATGTTTAAATAACAACATGTTGCTGAAAATCAAAGCATTCATATCCGAAAAATGCAGGTGCAGGGGATAGAAGAAAAAATCCTTTAAAATAAAATCAACCTGCTGATTGATCCGGTCCGGGCTGCTGTTTTTTATCAGCCGCACCAGACAATTGATAATAGCCGTCCGGTCCGCCTGCCGATTCACGGATTTCAAATCCAGCCATATCAGAGAAAACGCCTCTTCCCAGTTTGCAAATTCATCATAATACTCGTTAAATCTGGCACGGCTGAATCGCCCCGCATCATCAAAACAGTTCCGCCACATGCGGGCATACTTATTGTTATTGATTTCCACAAGGGGCCGCTTCATCCGCTGGTTCAATTCCTGTATCATAAAAAGGGCGTTGTAGGTATTGCCTGACTTTCGGATATCATTCTTTGCTATATTTTTAAGGGTCAATTTCATAATAATGAACCATCCATGGGTAGTAATATATTGGTTTGAGAAGCGTCATGCGTATTTTAAAAGTTTTAAACCACTGAAAAACCGAAAATCCCAATCAGCTCATAAAACGGCTGTGGATCTGACGGACCAGTTTTTCCAGATCCTTTCGCTTTAACCGGTTTAAACGCGCAAGAATAGTCAGGTTGGGGTCCGGTTCGTTGGATTCATTATGCACAATTTTCCCGTTTTCTTTGGCAAGCTCACTAATATAACGCGCCCAGTACATGAGGCATGAATTAATGATCTTTTGATTGCTGCTGCACCAGTCATTTAAATTGATTTCAATGGTATATATCCCGGTGAGGGCAAAAAACTGAAAGGCCCGGCCCAGTTTGTCTCTTAGTGCCGGTGTGTCGATAATTTTATTTTTCACCAGATAGTCAATGTAAGGCTTGTCGATGACGCAATCTCCGCAGGAAACAACATAATCAAATTGTTCTTCTTCATTTCCCTCACCTGCCGGATGATCCCCCAGGCCAAGTCCCCGGTGCCGGATAATCAGCTTGTGCTCGCCGGTTCTCTGGGGAATTTCAAGCAAACGGTCCAGCCGTTTGAGGAGGGGGCCAAATTCTTCATCTTCATTTTCCGGTATCGCATCCAGCCGGTAATTATTTAACGTTCGTGACAAAAGATAGACAAATTCCACCATCGCCGTGCGCCAGCCGTT
>JAABSL010000047.1:2507-8057 GCA_011390415.1 Desulfobacteraceae bacterium | reverse complement strand
CAAATTGCCGCTAAAGCGGCGGAGCAATTCGGCTTCGAGCTCGATATGGAGTGGGCCATAGATAAAACCGGCAAAACCGACAAAACCGGCCGGGTGCGGCTTTTGCAGGCCCGGCAGTTGAATATCGCGTCAGCAGATGATGCACCACCGGTTAAACCTTCCCAAAGAAAAGACACCCTGCCCGTCATAGAAGGCGGCATCACGATATTTCCGGGCCGGGCCGAAGGACCGCTGACGGTGCTGGGGCCGGCAGATGATTTGTCGGCGGTGACGGAGGGTGCGGTGGTGATGGTGGAGCAGCCCCGGCCGGAACTGGCGGCCATTTTGCCGAAGATCGCGGCCCTGCTGGTGAAAGAAGGCAATCCCGTGGGGCATCTGGCCACACTGGTCCGGGAGTTTTCCGTGCCCTGTATTTTCCGGCTCGGGGAAAATGCAAAAATATTGAAAGGGAAACATATTGTCAGTGTAAATGCCACCAAGCGAACCGTGTATGCCGGCATCCGCTGGCCCGGTATCCGGGAGCGGGTCCTGGCCCGGATTGCCGCCGGAAACCGTCATCAGCAAAAGTCCGGCCCGCTTTATGATCTGGTCCTGGGACTGAATCTGCTGGATCCGGATGCCGCATCATTTAAAGCCAAACACTGCCGATCGGTTCACGATACGCTCCGGTTCATGCATGAAATGTCGGTGCGGTCCATGTTCGGGTTCGGAGATAAGCAAAGCCGGGGGTGGCATAAAAAGAGCCGAAAGCTGGCCACCGATCTGCCGGTCAAATTGGAGTTGATCGCACTGGATCACAGCGTACCGGAAGGTGAAAAAAAAGTGCTCCCGGAACAGGTGCACAGCCTCCCGTTTAAGGCGCTATGGCGGGGTGTTTCGGACCAACGGCTGATCTGGTCCGATCGGTGGGAAAAAGAAATGCGCGGGATGCCGGCGGATTTTAAGGAAGCGGTACTCGGCGGAAACCGGGGGCCGCGCCGGGCATCGGACAAGAACTATGCCATTGTTGCAAAAGATTATATGAATTTAAATGCTCGTTTTGCTTATCATTATGCTATGATTGACGCCATGGTGGGGCCGGGCGCGGAACACAATCATGTGCATTTCCGGTTCCGGGGCGGCGGCGCGGCCGATGAAAACAGACAACGGCGCGCCCGGTTTCTGGAACGGGTGCTGCGGGAAGCCGGGTTCGGCGTGGACCGGAGCGGCGATCTGGTGACGGCCTGGTTCCGGCGGTATCCGCGCCCGGATTCTGAAAAGGCCCTTGAACTGCTCGGCCGGCTGATGGTCTGTTCCAGAAATCTGGATGCGGCAATGAAAGCCGATGACGCCATCAAACGGTATGCCCGATATTTTATAGATGAACAATTTGAGATGTTCGGGTAGTGTATTGAGGTGTCAGTGTTCTGATGTCAGTTCCTTCAGTCGTTCCTGCACCAGGCACCTGCCGCCCTGACAACATGAAACCGCAAGGAAGAGAAGTCATTCAATGGACCAGCATATTACCGACATTAAAGATCCTGATATCGATTACGGCAGTGAACCGGAAAATATTCCGCTTCATCAGCGGCCCTCCATCAGCATCCGGGCCAAAATAGCGATTTCCTTTTTGCTTTTTTTTATTCTGTCTTTTACCGTCACGGTCTGGTCCTACTGGATTCTCACAAAACTTGAAAATAAAATAGAGTTTCTGGAAATTGCGGATAATTACATGGTTGAGATTCAGCAGGCCCGGCGGTTTGAAAAAAATTACCTGTTGTACCGCACGGATCTGGATGACGCCCTGGAACATCTGGAAACAGCGGACGATATCCTGAAAAAGAACAGTGAAAAAATCGAAAAAATACTCGGACCCGATCATTTCAATACCATGGTCAGTTACATGTCAAAATACCATGATCAATTGATTCTGCTGGGTACGGCGGAAAATGATGCGGCAAAAGAGGCCATCGTTCCCAGTCTGCGTCAATTCGGGAGCCAGATGGTTTCCTTTGCCGGTGAATTTGTGGAAAAAGAACGAATTTCCGTGACGCGCATGTTTTTGCTGGCCAAGCGCGTGCCGTTGTATTTCATGTCCGCAATATTTGTTTTAATGGTATTTGTTTTAATATTTTTAACCCGGCAGCTGCTGCTGACATTAAACCGATTTATGGAATATACGAAACGGATCGGGGAAGGGGATTTCTCACCCATCACCCCGGCCAGAAAATACAGGGACGAGTTTACTAAACTGGCCGAAGCCTTTAACCATATGATCAAGGAGCTGGATCACAAGCATAATGTGCTGCTGGAATCCCATAAGCTCAGGGCCATCGGAACCCTGGTGGCGGGGGTGGCCCATGAACTGAATAATCCTTTGAACAACACCCTGCTGACGGCCTCTATGCTGACAGAAGATTATGAGGCGCTTTCCGATGAAGAAAAAAGGGAAATGATTCAGGATGTGATCAATGAAACCGAACGGGCCCAGCGGGTCGTTAAAAATCTGCTGGATTTTGCCAGAGAAGGCGAAACCGAAATGGCCCTGTTGAAAATTGATAAAATTGTTGAAGATTCCACCCGGCTGGTGGTCAATCAGGTACGATTTGCCAAAGTGGATTTAACACTGGATTGTGAACCCAATCTTCCCATGATTGCCGGGGATGAACAAAAACTGAAGCAGGTGTTTGTCAACCTGATTTTAAATGCCGTGGATGTATTGCCGCCGCGCGGAAAGATCCGGATCAATGTAAAAAAAGACAAATTGCCCGGGTATGTTGTGGTGACCGTTCAGGACAACGGCCCGGGAATTCCCGAGCATATCCAGGGCCGCATCTTTGAACCGTTTTTCACCACCAAGCGCAAGGCCAAAGGCACAGGCCTCGGGCTGTCCGTTTCCCGGGGAATTATCAAAAAGCTGGGCGGCAACATCAATTTAAAAAGTTCTCCGGATCAAGGAACCATATTTACGGTTTCACTGCCCACCACCGACTCACCGTCTGAAATTATGTCCAAATAGCGGTCGCTTTGGTTTTTACCCGCCGATTGTGAGCAATTCCGCCAGATATGCGCGAGACAGCCGGATTGTTATCAAATCGACCCTATCCCGTTTATTCATTTCACCTTAATGTTAATTACTATTTTCGCTGAATACTTATAATCCGTATCAGTACACGTAAAATCGTTTGTGTTGACAAGCGGTTGTTCATTTTTAATATAATAAGATATTCTCCTGGATTCAGGAGCACGGGCGGACGTGGCATTTTGAGACGGATACTTGGAAATATGAGCGATTTGATTTTTTGGGTGAGGTCAGGTTCGTTAACCGGCTGCCCGGACAGGAGATATTTATGGCGGAGAAACCCGAACTAAACCTTTCGGTTAAGCAAGAATTCTCAGTGGATGCACCCGTTGTTGATCTGATAGAAGCAGTTGATTATATTCTAAATTCGCTTGGAATTGCACTGTCTTCCTTTGCCAGTCCATCGGTCAAAAATGCCCCGGATGAACGAGTCGCCGGCCTGACCAATACGTATTTAAGACCCACACGCATTGGCCGGAAAGCAGTCATCGGAAATACGGCTTTTTTTTATGGCCGGAAATTTGATTTACTGCCCGCTGCCTATGAAATTGTCTCCTTTGATGCCCCGGTGGATATTTTTTCGTTTGTTGAAGACCGGATCAGAGAAACGCTAACCGATTATATGAGTATTCAGCGGGAAATCTACATGCTGAATGTGGATATCAAGGACGGGGTGATTGCGGATCTGGCTAAAATCGGGTTTGATGATGAATTTTCCTATCTTTCACACAACGCAATTTTCACCTTCGGTGATCTTTCCAAAATTATTCACAATTTGTTGGACACTTCATTATAAAATTCATCTGTACTTCGGAGTGCGGAGGGCCGGGAAATATTAATCCGCATCCCTAAGCAGGCTGAAAAAACAGCGCCGGCAGGTAACAGGAATCGGATATCCTGTTATCTGCCGGTATTTTGGAAAAAAACTTCTCAGCTGATATTTTTTATCAATTCACCAGCACAATGGAAATATCTTTGGCGTTGTTGAAAATTTTTTGGGACACACTGCCCAGAAAAAATTCCTTGACGCCGGACACGCCCCGACGACCCATTACCAGGATATCATATCCGGATTGTGACTCTTTGATGATGTCCCGGGCAATTCCGTGTTCTTTGGCCTGAATTTTGGTTTTAATATTTTCTTCAGAAAATCCTCCGCCGATCAAAATACTTTTGGCCCTTTCCATGGCATCCTGGACCAGTTCTTTTTTCTTTTCTTCCAGATGACAGAAACTGCTCTGTTCGGATTTAAAATACGGTGTCAGTTCCGGGCTGTTCATTCCGCAAAGGGATTCCGTATCCTGTATAATGCTCAGTAAGGTGACATGACCCGTTGCTTTAAAATTTTTTGCAATAAAATCAACCGCCCGCAAGGCGTTTTCCGAATCGTCAAAAGCAACCAGTATTTTTTGATCCATTTAAAATTCCTCCTTATTTTTTTATATTTTATGCTGTTTATATCATAGATAATGGCTTCATAAAAGCGTTTTTGCGGGCATCCGGTGCATCCTGGTACCCGCACAAGGGCACGGGATGGTGACCGGTAAGTCATCGGACAAGGAAAAAAGAATAAACGGAGAGGAATACAAAATCATCACAGCCGCCGGGTGCCGGAAGTGAAAGGTTACACTTCCGGCACCCGGCAGGTGAATGGTTCTAATTGTTTTTTTATGCCGTTAATTGCCGGTGAGAATCGGCATGCCCATAATGGGCCACAGCACATACACGGCAAATGCGGTGACAAGCATCAGCAGAATACTGGCCGGGATGCCGTACAGGAAAAATTCACCGGTGGTAAACTGCTTGGAGTCATAGGCAATGGCGTTGGGGGCGGCCCCCACCAGCAGCAGAAACGGCATGCCCGCGACAATCAGTGAGGAAAAAAGAATCACTTCTCCGGCCACACCCAGGTACGGTGCAATCACCAGCGCGACCGGCAGGGAAATGGCAATGGCCGCCACATTCATGATAAAGTTCGTCATCATCATGACAAAAAACGCGATTCCGATAACAAATACAAACCAGTTGGCTTCCTTGAACATGACCAGCCAGTTGATGGCCAGCCATTCGGCGGCCCCGGTCTGCCACAGGCAGAAACCGATGCTCATGGCGCCGGCAAACAGCAGGATAATGTTCCAGGGAATGGCTTCCAGGTCTTCAATGGTCAGGATCCCGGAAATAAAAAACAATACCGTGGACAGCAGGATAACAGCGGTTTTGTGCGGCGGATGAAAACCCGGGATCATGGTTTTTAAAACGGCAATAACGCCCAGGGAAATGACGCACACGCCCACAATCAGGGCTGCGATGACTTCCTGGCGGGTGATGCCGCCAAGTTCCGCGTTCAGTTCCGTTGCTTTTTGCTTTAAACCCGGAATGGTCTTTTTTTCCGGTTTGCACACAATCATGAAAAATCCCCACAGCAGAAAGGTCATGAGCCAGCCGATGGGCGCCATATAATAGGACAGTTCAAAAAATCCGATGTCCTG
>JAABSL010000047.1:0-2335 GCA_011390415.1 Desulfobacteraceae bacterium | reverse complement strand
AAAATGGTGGCGGCCACGGCGGTATGGGCCATGATGTGGGTCAGGGCCGCGGTCACTACAAAACAGCCCAGATAGATCATGCTGGTACGTTCTCCCACAACCATCAGCATTTTATAGGCCAGGCGCCGCGTCAGTCCGGTTTTGGTAAATACCAGGCCGATGACAATGGAACCGAAAATAAACAATACCGACGGGTCCATAAAATCTTTAAACGCCTCATTGGCGGGCCGGATCAGAAACAGTACCTGAAGAACGCCGATCATCAGGGACGTGACGCCGATGGGAATCACTTCAAAGACCCACCAGGTGCCGGCCAGCAGAAAGACGGCCAGCGCTCCTTTTCCTTGTTGAGATAAGGCAAAATGCTTGCCCATGGGATCTACCGCGTCAAACCATGGGGGAGAATAATAGACGATAAAAAACAGAAACAGCCCGGCAAACAGGGCAATGATTTTTGTCAGGCTAAACTTTTCTGCTGGCATTGTATCCATTTACAGGCATCTCCTTGCTGTGTCTTGGACGGCAGGCGTTAAATATAAAATGCCGCCCGTTTACAGCTGTTTATTCAATCCCGCACTCGTGCATGGTCTTGCTGATTGTTGTAAAAATGTCGGTCAGCCGCACAATACCGACGATATCACCTTTTTGATCCGTCACCAGCAGGGACTGATGCTGTCCCATGACCAGCTGATGAATGGCTTCATTGATGGATGCATCAATGTCTACAAATTCCCCTTCCGTGGGTTTTACCACAAGAGTGCCGACTTTTGTCTGGCCGGCTTTTTTGCAGATGTTGAGCATGGCGCCGTCGAGCAGGCTCAGATGCTCGAGCATGGATTTCATAAAATGTCTGCTGAACCCGAAGCTCTTGACACCCGACTGGTCCTGCATTTCATAATACTTGGGTTCCAGGGACTTGAGTACGTCCAGCTGTCCCAGTTTTCCGATAATTTTTTTATTTTTATCGAAAACCAGAATAGCCCGATGTTTGTACGAGGTTTTTTTGAATTCCTCTTGTATTTTCTCCAGCTCTTTGACCGCCTCAAACAATGTCGCATCTTCGGAAACCGTGGCGTAATCCGACAGTGGCACCATCAAGTCTTTGACTTTAAATGACTGCATGTAGCCTCCCCTGAATTTTCGGTTATTTGAAAAACTCATTAAAATTCAAAAAAATGGAAAATACTATGGAAAAATACATTAATCAAGCGAAAATGAATTCATTCGTTCAGGATGAAGCCGTGTCGATTTCATTTAAACGCCGCAGAATTTCCCGCGGAGAATTTGACTGGGAAATCTTCAGCATTTCATTCATCCGTTTTTCTTCGATTTTATTCTTGTTCATCACCCGCTTTTTATAGGCCTGCATGAGCGCTTCGAGCAATTGTTCAAGGTCGCAGGGCTTGAGCAGATAAGAATGGGCGCCTTTTTGGGTGCATTCTACAGCGGAATCGATGCTGCCGTGGCCGGTCAGAATGACGATCTCCATCCAGGGATGTTCCTTTTTTAACGCCTTTAACGTTTCTTCGCCGTTTATGCCCGGCATTTTAAGATCAACCAGTGCAATATCCACGGGATTGTTTCTTGCCGTTTCAATGGCTTTTTCTCCCCGGTTGACGGCAATGACATTAAACTCGCGGGCTGCCAGCAGCTTGCCCATTGATTCCAGAAACCGTTCCTCATCATCGACAAACAACAGATTTATTTTATTTTTTTCCATACATTCAACTCCTTTAATAATGCGGTGGATTGCATTGTCCCGGACTGCGCCGCGGTTAAATTCTTTTCAGATGAAGAAGAATTTCAGATGTT
Source organism: Desulfobacteraceae bacterium (assembly GCA_011390415.1). Lineage (GTDB taxonomy): Bacteria > Desulfobacterota > Desulfobacteria > Desulfobacterales > Desulfosalsimonadaceae > SURF-3. Next base: position 523 of record JAABSL010000047.1, on the reverse strand, counting down.
ACCCCCCCGGCGCAGCAGGGTTCTCTGTTCCGCTTTGCGAATCCGTTCTTCCTGTTCATCTTTGCGTTTGCGGGCGCCTTCCAGTTTTGCTGCCATTTCCTCTACGTCCGCCGGTTTCAGAAGATAATCATAGGCCCCGAGTTTCATGCCGGATACGGCCGTTTCAATGGCCCCGTGGCCGGTCAGCAGAATCACTTCCACAATGGGATGACGTTTCTTGATCTCCCGCAGGGTCTCAATGCCGTCCATGCCGGGCATTTTAATGTCCAGCACCACCACGTCGATTGTTTCATTTTCAAGCACCTCCAGGCATTCCTGGCCGCTGTAAGCGGTAAACACCCGCTCGCCGGTTTCCTGCAGCCGCAGGGAAAACATTTCCACAAAATCCTTTTCATCATCCACAATAAGGACCTTTGTCGGGATTTTAATCATTTGGCTGGTCTCCTTTAATGCTGTTCAGTATATCAAGACAAATATTTTTGTTATCTCCCATGATCTCACAGGCTTTGTGGGTGCGCGGCAG
>JAABSL010000046.1 GCA_011390415.1 Desulfobacteraceae bacterium | reverse complement strand
GTTGACGATACAGCTGGCGGGCGGCAGGGGCCTTGCTGAAGAAGAGGACAGCCCGCCGGTTGCCATCCGCTGGCGCTCACCGCCGGAGGATACCGCACATCCGCAGCTTTACTGGTCCGGTGAATGGGAAATGACGCGCGATGTTTACCGGGATCTGGGTACTGCCGGTGCTGTGGTGATGCTGCTTATCTACCTGCTGCTGGCCGGCTGGTTCAGTTCCTATACCCTGCCGTTTCTGATCATGCTGCCCATTCCCCTTATTTTTATCGGCGTGATACCGGCCCACTGGATCTGGGGCATCAACCTGGTGGGTACCGGGGTTCTGGGTATTATCGCACTGGCGGGAATCGTGGCCCGAAATTCCATTCTTCTGGTGGATTTTATAAAACAGCGGGAAAATGAGGGGATGGCGTTGAAGGAGGCCGTGCTCCGCGCCGGTGTTCAGCGCACCCGACCCATTCTGCTGACCGCCGCCACCGTGATGTTCGGCAGCGGCGTGCTGGTCTTTGAACCGTCATTAAAACCCCTGGGGCTGACCCTGGCAAGCGGAGTGCTGATTTCAACCCTGTTGACGCTGGTGCTTATTCCGGTACTGTATTTCCACGTTCACCGGAATAAATGAGTTCAAATCAAAAAGTGCCTCAGATTTTCCAGCCGGTCAGTTCATTGAAAATAAGTTCTGCCGTGAAAATGCCGGCGGCAATGCCGGGACTGTTTTTGGTGGCGGACACGTTGTAAAGATTGCCCGGACAGTTTTCTTCCTTAATCGGTCCTTTTAAAATTTCTTCTGCTGACAATCGTCGGCCGTAAGCATTTGCCATTTCGCCATTGGTATGGTTTTCAATATCAATCGAAGAGATGATTTTTGAAAACAGCACCCGGGACCGGATGCCGGGAAACACGTTTTTATCCAGAATGGCGACAATATGGTCTGCCAGCCGGTTTTTGAATTCTGCAACCGCAGCATGCCCCTTTTTGTAAATCTCTTTTTCCTGTTCATAGTTTCCCGGGCAGAAAACCACCAGGGCATCATCGGTGGGTGTGTCCGGTTTGCCAAAGCCATTGGCTGAAGGCGATCCGATAAACAGCATTTGCGGGGGCTGGTGCATGTCCGGGTCTTTATAATCGACTTCAGTGCCGTCCTGCCACCAGTAATTGCGTCCTTTCATTTGGGCAATGGATGCCAGACCCTTTTCAACGCCGATACAGCATGTGGGAATGCAGTGGGACGGCGTATAATCAAATTTTTCCGTATCCTGTCCCAAAAGCCCATAGGTTAGTCGCGGAGAGATATCACTGAACAGGAAATCGCATTCATAGGCAGTGCCGTCTTCGCAAATGGCCCGGTTCACCAGATCGTTGTCGGTTTCCAGGCGGATAACTTTTTTCCCTGTTTTTACGCAGCCGCCGGCGGATTCGATGATCCCTGCCAAAGAATCGAAAAAATGCTTAAATCCATATTTCGGATACCACGCCCCGGAGTGATAATTCCCGGTGCCGACAATATAGGCAATGGCGGACATTTCCGATTCGTTTTCGGCGAATATGCCGCCGTGGCCGTAAAGGATGCGGCGAATCATATTGGGGATTTCGTAGTGGTCGAAAAATTCTTTTACAGACAAATAAATGGAGCGGCCGAGCTTGAGCTTCATTTCCATGGGGACTTTGCCGGTCATTAAAAATTTTGTCGCCAGAAGAATGCGGCCTTCGTTGGCGGCATTGCGCCTGAGATGGGATTTGTAAGTTTGAAAAACCGCAATCATATCATCAAACAGGGCATCGAGTTTTTCACTTTCTTCCGGAAACAGTCCCTTGAGTTCATTTCTGAAATTATCCAGGCCCATGGGCACCTTGAAATCGATAAAACAATAATTGCAGGTGTCATCCCGGTTGCCGATAAAAACCCTTTCAAATCCGTCCAATGCCATGGGAACAAAGGGGTTTGATTTTTTTATATCCAGAAATTCCAGAAACCGGTCCCCGATCATTTTTTCGCCGAATTCCCATACATACTGGGGCCCCATGGAATAGGGCATGTGGTTAAAGGTCAGGCATCTGCCGTGGCCGCCGATATGTTTTTTATTCAGTTCAAGAACCGTGACCTGATGGCCGATTTTGGCGAACAGGGCGCCGGACGCCATTCCGCCGATGCCGCTGCCGACCACGACGATTTTACGGGGTTTTCCGTTCCACAAAGACTGATCATTGGTTCGGAAAAAGGGAAGCGATAACTGTTCACGGATTTCCTTGAGCCGGGCTTCTGATCGTTTTTTCGATATTTCCAAAATTTCGTTGAGCTTCATCAGCTTCCAGTTTTCTGGGTGGTATCGGGCAGGTTAGTTACTCATTTTTTTGTCTAATTCTTTAACAAATTCCACAAATTCCAGCAGCCATTTTACATCTGAACCGGCCCGGTGATGAATTGATTTTTTGCTGGTGAATTCCTCGAAAACATCGTTAAATTTTTTGCGCGGGGAATGGACTTTGATCATTTTATTTAAATAATATTTTAAATTTTTGATGCGGATTAATGACGGGTCATAGCCGGTGTCCGAGAGCAGTCGATCTTTCCACATATTGTCAAAACGGGGTTCGTCGGAATACACGGATTTTCCGGCAAGGTCCCTGACGAGGATCTTCGCCACCTGTTTCGGGTCTTCACCGCATTCCAGGAGTTGATTTCTCTGAATGCCGTGGAACTCAAAGCTTTTGGAACTCCAGTCCGTCCATCCGGTCATTTTATCCGGATTCAGGAGAAAAGTGGTCACCGTTTCCCGGCTGCTTCCCCAGGCCACCTCAATGGGATATGAATTCCGGGACAGGCTGGATGCTTCAAAATCGATGATGTACATGGGCTCCTTTACAATGCATCGTCGCAGGTCATTTCATGTTCCACGCCGCCGCGGATCTGATGAAATCGCTTCAATTCCACTTTGCTGATAAACTGCCGCATTTTTGAAAGATCTTCGGCAATACAGCTGGCATCCAGTGTTTTCAGGATTTTGATAATATCCAGACGATCGGACAATCCTTTTTCGGAATTGGGGTTTTTATTATAACGGCATAATTTCATCGCGATCAGGACATCGGGTTTTACAATCTGGATTTTTGCGTCGCCCACTTTTAACAGATTGGTTGTCTGTTTCCGGTTATTTAAAATATAACGGATGAGTTTTTTTTTGACCGGTTTGCTTTGTACGGACAGAAAATCCACATAAATTCCGGTTTGCCTGTGTTTCATGCTGTGCATGGCTGAATCGGAATCCGCAAAAGCCGACTCCAGCATGTTTCGGGTGGGATCAGGAATTTCATCCGCTAAAAAAGCTTCAAAATCCGACTCCGGCAGGAGAATATCGACATCATAGGTAATTCTCGGTTCAATGGGACTGCGAATGTACTTTGAAACCGCAATGGCGCCGATTAAAATGGCATCCGGGTAGGTTTTTAATATGTCTGCCAGCACATTGTTAAAACGGCTCTGACGGGTATTGCCATGGACATTGGAAAAAAAATCATCTGCCAGAAGTTCGCAATATTGCTCATCGCATTGTATGAGATTCTGTTTCATAACTTTCAACTGTATGTTGTTCGCTCAGGGTGGTTATTAATATTTCTAAGGGGTTTAATGTCTGAAGCTAACGCAGACCTTGTTAAAAGTCAAAGCCGAATGCCCGGATCTGAATATCATATTTCAAGCAAAGAAATGGAAATTTTGCCGCCGAAACAGACATCCACATCTGATCCGGCTGCCCGTGGCCGATTGTGAATGACCCCGGTGTAGAGGTAATGTCCGGAATTTTTCTGATACAGATAAATATGGGGATTTTTGTCCGGTTCGCAATATTCAAATTCCGGAAATGAAGCGGACTCAAGGGGATGGGGCATATTGATGTTCCAGAATTGTCCCTTTTTTAACGGTTTTTTCATGATGATGGAAAGCATTTTTGAGACGTGCCGGCCCGTGATTTCCCAGTCGATTTTCTGGTCCGGCGCGATATATTGAGATATGGAAATCGCCTTGCAACCCAGGATGGCGGCTTCCCGGGCGGCCGCAACCGTTCCGGACTGGTATAGGTCCGATCCGAGGTTGGCGCCGGGATTAATTCCGGCAATCACCCAGTCGGCGTCGGTGGCAAATCCCTTTAACGCCAGGCGCGTGCAGTCAGCCGGCGATCCGTCCACAATATAGGCAATGTCTGAAATCTGTTCAACGTGGATCGGTTCTCTTAATGTCACCCAGTGCCCGCAGCTGGATTGAGGATGCCGGGGCGCCGCCATCAGGACATCGCCCATGGGCGCAAGGGCATTTAACAGTGTTGCCAGTCCGGGTTCGTCATAGCCGTCATCATTTGTCACAACAAGTTTCATTGGATTCCCTTTTTTTGCAATACCAGACACGACCAGTTTTTTTCCTCGGATGTCATCAGGCATTGAAAGCCATCTGTGGTGTACCGGGCCAGAACGGATTTCTTTTCTTCCGGACGGATGCCGGACAGGATAACCGGGGCATTGGCGCCGGCATTATCCGCAATGACCGGAAATAATTTCATGATATCCGGAAACCTTAAATTGGCCGTAATCAGCGAAAACGAGCCATCCATTGATGCGGATGCGTCCGAGATGCGAAGTCTGCCGGCCAGGTCATTAATCTGCGCGTTTTTTTTTGCTTCGCTGACGGAACACGGGTCCGTGTCCAGGCCGATGCCGGTTTGGATACCGAATTTTAAAGCCGCAATGGCCAGAATGCCGGATCCGGTGCCGATATCCAGCATTGTCGAACCTTTAAAGTCGGAAATGAGGTTCCGGTCTTTGAGCGCATATTCAATTCCCTGAACCGACAACCGGGTGGTGGGATGTTCACCGGAACCGAACGATGCTCCCGGAAAAATGTCAATTATGATATTCGGGGAAAAATCCGCATCATCTGCCGGGTAGGTCATGTTGTAGGGTTTAACCACAACCGAAGATGAAATTTTTACCGGCCGGGAAAATGATTTTTCAACATAGGAGGAGCCGAATATATAGGTATATTCAAGTTCGGCGTCTGACACCAGACCGGTCAGCGCTGTTCTGATCGCTTTGCGCTGGATGTGCAATTCAGAAGACAAAATATTTTCAATAGCCGACGGGGAGAGTTTTTTTTCTGAATCTTCAATCAGGTTCAGTATCTGTTGTTTCAAGGTTTTCGTGGCAATCAAAATGTCATGGCCCTTTCATCTTTCATCTCTTTTAAGCTGTTTTTTGTGCCGTGACAATTCCGTCCATTTTTTCTCCGTGCCGGATCTGACGGATTTCTGAAAAACCGGCGGTCTCCAGCCATTGTTTTATTTCTTTTAATGTATACGTGTCGCCGCCTTCGGTGGCCGCCAGCATATTGATTGCAAAAACAGCCCCTGCCGGCGGGGATGTCCGGTGAGCATCCATAATATGGTCCCGGATGATCAGGGTGCCGCCGAAGACCATGGCGTCATATATCTTTTGAAACAAAATCACATTCTGGTCCGGACTGTTCTGGTGGATAATAGCGGAAAGCAGCACCAGATCAAATCCTGCGGGCAGTGGATCCGTATAAAAATCTCCACCGACCAGTTTTACGCGGTCTGCCATCCCTGATGTTGACAGACGCTTTTCCGCTATGGGAAGGACCGGCGCTAAATCGAATATGACGGCGGTCATGTCTGGATTTTTGTCCAGAAACGCTATGGTGTAAGTACCGGATGCGCCGCCGATGTCCAGCAGTTTTTGATAGGAAGACAAATCAAGGTCATCGGCAATCTCCCGGGCAAGGTCTTTGCCCACCACATGCATGGCGCCGATAAAAGCATTCAGGGATTGTTCCTCTTTTTCAGCCACCGTAACAAGCGCCGGATTTTTTCCTTTGCGAACCGTTTCCGTCAGATGGCTCCATGCATTCCAAAGATCATTCATATGCAGAACCATGGGAACCGGTGTTTCCGGATGGTCACCACTGAGCCATGCTGCGTCAGGGGGCAGGGTGTAGCGCTGGTTTTCTTTTTGCAGAAAATTAAAAGAGACAACCGCGTCAAGCAGCCGGGTAAGCGCCCGAAGATCCAGATCGTTGCTCTTTGCAAGGGCCTCCGGGGTGTCAACGCCGCGACCAATCTGGGTGAACAGATCAAGTTCCACGGCGGTCAACAATATCCGGCTGCTCATGAAACCGCGAATAAGTTCCAGAAATTGCATCGGATGATTCATCTGTTTCTCCCTGTGTTTAAAAAAACCTTTAAATTGATACTGATTTTGAATATAAAAGACCCAGGCCATTCCAAGTTTGCGAAAGTATCAGCAAAAAACCGGTTCAAGCGGAAAATATGAAAGCTGCGCCTGAGATGCCGGATGGCTGAATATCAATAATTTATAAACTTTAACATATCAATAATTGCTATCAAATGAAATCTGAAATATTTTCATCACAAAAACAGCAATGAGGTGCTTCGTGAAATTTATTCATCAATGCCGGTTTATTTTCATGGGTCTGCTGATTCTCATGGCAGTGCCGGTTGCCTGCTCGTCTGTTTCAGTCGGCCCCGCTGGAAATGATTTCCAGAATCAAAATCAGGTCCAGGCTCCGCTTTATTCCGGTAATATTTACGGAACAATCGTTGATGGCAAAAGCGGTGATCCGGTTGAAAATGCAGTCATTTATGTGACAGCCCAGCCGGTTCAATATTTGAGCGAAAAAACTTCGAAAGCCGTTTCATCCGATCAGGGACCCGTGATCGTTCCGGATCCGGCAGCAGCTGTCCGTCAGGCAGCGATTCGGCCGGACGGCAGTTTTTTAGTCAATAATATTCCGATCCATGGCAGTTCCCAGCTATATACCCTCATTGTTAAAGCACCGAACCGGGATGTCACGGTGATCGACCAGGTGCCGGTTTTGCCCGGCGCATCCATGGCGCTTAAAATTGACTTGCGCATGAAATCCGAAGGGCGGACGCATATTATAAAAACGTTAAAAGGCCACAGCGATGTAGATATCAATTACAGCGACAAATTCAAGTAATTGCCGAAAAACCGATCAAGCCAGGAGGAACGCATGCGCTGTTTCTTGTTTTGTACTTTTTTTACACTACTTCTTATTTCGTTTACACAGATTCCGGTTGTTTTTTCGGAAAATTATGTTTTAGGAAATGACGCTCACAGAATTTTATACGGCAATGTATACGGGACCATAAATGATTCATCTTCGGGTGCCCCCCTTGCCGGATCGCATGTTTTTGTGACAGCCGACCCCATCGTTTACGTCTCTGAAGCCAATCCCTCGGCTGTTGCTTCTGACCATGGATGGATTATCCTTCCGGAAACCGGCATATCGGTTGGTTCCGCCCGCAGCGGACCGGACGGGGCCTATATTGTCAATAATATTCCGGTTACGGAAAAGGGCAGCCGCTATAATATTATCATTACAGCGGATCAAGCCGGTCCGGTGATTATTGAGTCTGCATTAATTCTGCCCGGCGCAATAATGGCGCTGCAGGTGGATGCCCAAATGACATCTAACTCAAATGCACACATTGCCGCAGGCCGGCAGACAACGCCGGCTGTGGTTACGAATACGTATCGTCATGAACTGATAGGGGTCGGTAAAACACCTCAAAAACCCGCTGATGCCGACCATATAATCTCTGTGGACAGCGATGAAGCCCTGACGCTTACCATCTATGCCACACGGGAAGGACTGGTGGGCGGCACAACAGCCAACGGCCATGTGATCAGGGAGCGGGATCATTTTGCGGCACTGCCTTCCACCAAAGTATTATGCTCCAGAGGCGGATATGAATTTTTGGTAAAACTCGAACACAACGGGTATACGGAAACCGTACCGGTCTGGGATATCGGTCCCTGGAACATTCATGATAATTACTGGGCACCGGAAGAGGATCGCACCATTTATCAGTATCTCAAAGACGGCGGTCAATCCGGCGGTCTGGGGCAGGGGCTTCCCGAAGCGCAGGCGGCTTACCAGGATGATTTTAATTCCGGACGGGACGAATACCGCAGGCGGGTGGTTAATCCGGCCGGGATTGACCTGGCCGACGGCACTTTCTGGGACGGGTTGAATCTGTCTGACAATGCCTGGATTACGGTAAAATATTTATGGCTGGAAGACGACGGTGATGACGACACGTGCTTTATCGGGACTGCGACGGAC
>JAABSL010000045.1 GCA_011390415.1 Desulfobacteraceae bacterium | reverse complement strand
GGTGGACGCCAGAATCATTGCCGCCACCAATCGGAATCTTGAAAAAGAAGTAGAAAAAGGCAACTTCCGGGAAGATCTCTGGTACCGGCTGAATGTTTTTCCCATTACCATGCCCCCCCTTCGGGATCGGACAGAGGATATCCCGCTCCTGGTGGCTTTTTATGTTGAAAAAATTGCCAGGCGGCTGGGCAAAGATACCCCCATTGTTCCCAAACTCATGATGGACGCTCTTCTGAATTATCACTGGCCGGGAAATGTCCGGGAGCTGGAAAATATTCTGGAGCGTGCCGTCATCATCTCGTCGGGTCCAAAACTGCGCATGGTGGATGATTTTAACAAGCCTTTGGCCGGGGGATTAAATAACACCCATAAAACGGTGGGGGTAAAAACACTGGAACAAGTGGAGCGCGACTATATTGTCCAGGTTCTGGAACAGACCAACTGGAAAGTCAGCGGGGAAAACAGTGCGACCCAGGTTCTCGGGCTCAACCGCAGCACCCTGCGCGCCCGGATGCGAAAGCTTAAAATCGTGAAACCCTGAAGGGTCAAATGTGGCCTTTGGTTATATGTGACCCTTCATTCTGATTTTTTTCGTCTTCTTCATTTCTTTTTGCAAAGACAAACTCTTGCGGCAGATCAAGCGAATGGATCAGATATGAGAATTAAACCAGGCTATGGCATGAAGCTTGCTCCTGTTATGCATAAAGTTCATTGAAGTACTGGTTAGAGCTGGAAAAACGGCTCAGGATCTAAATCCAAATCCCGGAGTCATTCGAACCGCCAGGCATAGACGAAAAGGTGATCGTTATGATTGTTGTCAGAATTACCCTGAATGCACTTGCGGATAAACATCTGGAGGTCACGCAGACCCTTCATTCGCTGATCGAACCCGTGGGCAAAGAAAAGGGTTGCAAAAACTATAATATTTATTGCGATATCCATGACAAAAACCATTTCTGCCTGCTTGAGGAATGGGAAACCCGGGAGAATCTGGACCACCATATCCGGTCATGCCGATTCGGGGTTCTTCTGGGAATCAAACCGCTTTTACAAAAACCCTTGGATATCATGATTTATACAATTTCCCATCTCCAGGGAATGGAGGCCATTGAAGCCGTCAGGGCCAAAGGAAATCCCTATGATGAAGATATTGTTAATTTATCCTGAATTTCCGGACACATTCTGGTCCTTTACCTATGCCTTGAGTTTTATTGGGAAAAAAGCCTCATTTCCACCCCTGGGATTGATCACGGTGGCGGGCCTGCTGCCCGAAAAATGGGACAAACGGCTGGTGGATACCAATGTGGAGCGCCTCAAGGACAAGGATATTGCATGGGCCGATCTGGTGTTTATCGGCGGCATGGCGGTGCAGCGCACATCGGTCCGGCAGATTATTGACCAATGAAAAAGAACGGGAGGGATATGTTCCCAATGTGGTTTATTCCTGCGGTTCCATCATCCACCAAAAGGAACTGGTCATTCCATACGCGATGTCTGATATTAATTCCGGTATTGCAACCGTTGACGTCAAAAAATTAATACAGTGTATGCATGCAGTCACGTAACCCATAAAAAGGAGAAAAAGATATGAAAAAAGAAGCGGGTAAAAATGCAGTAGGCAAAAATGCTCACCCGCCTGGATATTATGGCAGGAAAAAGATGAGTGCCTCGGATTGGACAGGATTGCAAGTCCAGAAATGGCAAGAACAAGAAACAGAAAGAAAAAATCTTGAAGATTTTTCACAACAAAACTGCATTTGCATATCTCGCGGTGTGGGTGTCGGGGCTCTGGAGGTGGCGGAATTTTTGTCAGAGAGGACAGGATATCGTGTGATTGATAGAGAAATAATGGAATATATGGCAAAAGATTCTACTTTGACTGAAAAGATCATTGAATTTTATGATGAACGGGTTCCGGGAAAGATGAGAGAATTGCTTGCAGCGCTCTCCATTGAAAAGAAATTCTTCAAAAACGATTATATCCAGCAACTGGCAAAAACGGTTACCGCACTATCGCATGCTGAGCCGACAATATTTGTGGGCCGGGGAACCCACTTGATCCTGCCCCGTCATACGATTTTGTCGGTAGAATTGATATGCAGCAAAAAGCGCCGGATTGAGAGACTGTCAAATATGCTGGGTGTTGACAAAGGCGAAGCCGAGAAAAGATTAAACACCATGGATGATGAACATCATGAATTTTTTAATGCGGTTTTTCTCAGGGAAAAAATTTCCTCTGATGAATTTGATCTGGTCATTAATATGGAATTCTTTGATTCAGAATACCCGGTGGCTCAAATCATTGCGTGTGCATTTGAACAGAAATTTCAAACAAATTTTAAAAACAATTGATATTTGCAGGTTTTTGAATGCCCAGGATGGTTAACTCACAGGATTGGACGGGAGATAAGGAAAATCCAATTACAGGTCACTAATGTTCGCCAGATGAAAGGAGGTGATTAAGATGCCAGATAAAGATGGAACCGGACCAAAAGGTCAGGGCCCCAAAGACGGCAAGGGCAAAGGTAAGGGTAACCGCACGGGACCTGGTCAGGGACCGATGACCGGGGGAAAAAAAGGAACCAGGAAAACAACCAAAAAGTAAGCTGAAATGAGGGACGTTCAGTCCGAAAAATTAAATGGTCACCGGATTTAAGCCGGTGCCCATTTAATTGGCGAATCCTGAATATATGACCAGGGGTCACATATGGCCGCTATCCGGCTGTTTTTTATTTCACGCAGAGATTTAAAAGAACGGATTCCTTCTTAAACCGGCATGGCCGACTTCATTGGAAAACAGGGGCCAGTCATGGCATGAGGCTTGCTGTTAACCATTTCTGATTAATGGAGAATTTGTTTTAAAACTATTTAAACAGAGGCAATCGATGCAGCGATTTATGTTTCAGATGAGTTTTATCCTGGCACTTGTTTTTGCCGGGATCTGGTCGACGGGCCCGGCATTTGCCGATAAGCCGAAATGGGCCGGCGATAAAAAGCAAGAGAATTACAGAGACGAAGAAAGGCGTGAGAACCCCAGCTACGACAAAATGCCTTCGCATGGGTCCTATGACCGGAGAAGCAGGAATTATGACCGGAAAAGCGAGCACTTCAACGAACAGAATAAGATGTTTATCCACCAGTATTATTCCGATCGATTTCGAAAGGGGCACTGCCCGCCGGGTTTACTCAAAAAAAACAACGGGTGTCTACCCCCCGGTCAAGCAAAAATGTGGAGAAAAGGCCAACCGCTTCCCAGAGAAGTGATCTTCCATAATCTTCCGTCAAGTATCCTTGTGCAATTGGGACCGCCGCCACCGAGGCATCGCTTCGTGCGTGTGGCACAGGATATCCTGCTGATTTCGACAGGGACAGGAATGGTGCTGGACGCCTTTGAGGATATCGGCCGGCTTGATTGACAGACGCTTCAAATGAAACACAGGCATCAGATTTAAACAGGATCGATCTCATGCACGCCAAAGTGGCTGTGATTGATGAACAAATGAATTACAAACGGTTAAATCATGACAAAATCACAAAACAAGACATCAGTCCATTCAAAAAATAATCCCCACAGCCCGGCAAACCGTCTGTCCAGGATCTTTCAAATTCTGTTTGTCCTTATTGTCATTATGGCTGCCTGCACTTCGGCCGCAGTTTTGGGTGTGTATTTCTATCTCGCCAAAGATCTCCCAAGTGTTTCAAACCTCCTGGCCGATTACCGCCCCCCCATCACTACGACCGTGTATTCGGATGATAACCGTAAAATTGCAGAATTTTTTAAAGAACGCCGCACCGTCATTTCACTGGATGAAATGCCCTTGCTTCTGAAACAGGCGTTTGTAGCGGCAGAGGATTCACGCTTTTTTAAACATCATGGGATTGATTATTTTAGTATTATCAGAGCCTTTTTAAAAAATATCGAAGCAGAAACCATTGTACAGGGGGGCAGTACCATTACGCAGCAGGTTACAAAAGCCTTTTTTCTGACCCCGGAAAAAAGTTATACCCGCAAAATCAAGGAAGCCATTCTCTCCTATCGGATTGACTATACGTTTGAAAAAGAGGAAATTCTATTTTTGTATTTGAACCAGATATATCTGGGTTGTGGTGCGTACGGTGTTCAGGCTGCGGCTGAGACTTATTTCGGTAAATCCGTTTCAGACCTGAACCTTGCTGAATGCACCATTTTAGCAGGATTACCGCCATCCCCCAATCGCTGTTCACCCATCCGGCACCCGGAGCGGGCCAAAGAAAGACAAATGTATGTATTGAACAGAATGGTTGCAGAAAACTATATTTCAAATATCCAGGCCGCCGAAGCCATCGACACCCAGTTGGAAATCAAGAATCGGCCCAACTTGTATATTGAAGAGACACCGTTTTACACCGAATATGTTCGGCAGTATATCGAGAGTAAATATGGTTCGGATGTTTTATATACCGGCGGATTACAGATTTACACAGCCGTTGATATTGAAATGCAAAAGATCGCACGCGAGGAAATCGGAAAAGGGTTATTGGCTCTCGATAAAAGACAGGGGTATCGTGGACCGATCCGGCATCTGGCAACCGAAGAGATCGAAGCATATTTAGAAAAAGCGCAGCTAAAACTGGAAGAATCACTTCCACAGGAGGGACAAACGCTTGAGGGGGTGGTCATGGCTGTTGATGATGGTCAGGGTTCCGTAACCGTTCGTATGGGAAAAGAGATCGGGATGATTTATATCGGTGATATGCGCTGGGCGCGAAGACCAAACCCGGAAGTCGCCTTCTATGAAACCCGGTTGAAGCATCCTTCAGGTGCAGTAAAGGTTGGGGATGTCATCCTGGTCAGGATAAAAAAGAAAAAGATAGATCCGGAACCCTGGGAGTTGACTCTGGAGCAAATTCCGAAAGTCCAGTCCGCGTTACTGTCACTGGAAACTGAAACAGGTCATGTCAAGGCGATGGTGGGCGGAAATGATTTTAAACGAAGCCAGTTTAATCGCGCAATTCAGTCCAGACGGCAGCCGGGCTCCGCTTTTAAACCGCTGATATATGCCGCTGCTATCGATAAGGGCTATACGCCTGCCACCAGTCTGATCGATTCACCGATTGTGTATAGGGATGTAAAACGAAATTTTAAATGGAAGCCGAAAAATTATGATAAAAAATTTCAAGGACCGACTCTGCTGCGCAATGCCCTGGAGCATTCACGTAATCTGATCGCCATCAAACTTTTAAAAGATATCGGTATTGATTACGCCATCGATTATGCAAAGAAGCTGGGTGTTACCTCGCCGTTGAATCGGGATCTTTCCATTGCGCTGGGGTCCTCCGGAATTTCTTTACTGGAAATAGTCAAGTCATATTCCGTGTTTGCCAACGCCGGGTACCGGATTGAACCTGTTTTTATTGTAAAAATTATAGACCGGGACGGAAAAATCCTTGAAGAGGCGGCCCCGGCCCGCAAGAAGATAATACAGAAAAGCACCGCTTATATCATCACAAGCCTTCTGGAAGGGGTGGTCCAGCAGGGAACCGGGCAGCGGGTTCGGGGGTTGAACCGGCCGGTTGCCGGTAAAACAGGCACTAGCAACAACCTGTATGATGCCTGGTTTGTCGGGTATACGCCCAGATATGCTACCGGAACATGGGTAGGGTTTGATGAGGAAGTGAGTCTGGGTAAAGGAGAAACCGGCTCCAGAGCGGCAAGCCCGATCTGGCTGGGGTTTATGAAAAGAATGCTGGCGGATAAGCCGATTCAGTTCTTTCAAGTGCCGGAAGACGTTATTTTTGCAAAAATAGATGCTAAAACAGGACTGTTACCAATTCTTGGATCAAAAAAGGTGATTCTTGAGTGTTTCAAAAAAGGAACCGTACCGACCGAACAAACCAGAAATCCGAATGCGGTCGACAGCCTGGAAGAGCTTTTCAAGCAAACAATCTAACGGTGAAACCCGCAACCCAAATGCCCCCTGTCCGGCCGGGTTTTTATATCACGCAACGTTTTATGACCTTCCCTGTATCAGGCGGTAAAAAATAAGGATAAATATGGGACAATACCATTTAAAAAGCATGTTCAATCCCCGCCACATTGCAGTGGTGGGGGCCAGTAAGAAAAAGGGAACCATCGGCCATGCGCTGATGAAAAATCTGATCGACGGCGGATTTGCAGGAAAGATTCTGCCGGTGAATCCCAAATATAAAACCATAAAAGATCATGACTGCGTAAAATCGGTCCGTGATCTGATGCCGGGGGTGGATCTTGCCATTATTGCCACCCCCATTCAAACGGCCATTGATATTGTGACGGACTGTGTCGAAAAAAAGGTGCGCGGTGCGATTATTATTTCGGCAGGCGGCAGGGAAGTGGGGGCTCAGGGCCGTGAGATCGAGGATCAGATCCAAAAGATTGCCTATGACGGCGGGCTTCGTATCCTGGGGCCCAACTGCATGGGGCTCATCCGGCCGGGTGTGAACCTCAATGCCGGGTTTGCCTCGGACATGCCCCTGGCCGGAAACCTGGCCTTTGTCTCCCAGAGCGGTGCCATATGCGGCGCCATTCTTGATATGGCTGCCAAAGAGCGCATGGGATTCAGCCATTTTGTGAGCATCGGGTCCATGCTGGACATCGATTTCGGCGACATGATCGATTATCTCGGAAATGATTCTTCGGCAAAAAGTATTTTATTGTATATTGAAAATCTGACAAATGTCCGCAAATTCATGAGTGCGGCCCGTTCCGTATCACGGGTGAAACCCATTATCGTTCTGAAATCCGGCAGGAGCCCTGCCGGTGAAAAAGCGGCGGCGTCTCACACCGGCGCCATGGCAGGAGAAGATGCCGTGTATGATGCGGCCTTTAAGCGGGCCGGTATCGTGCGGGTGGACTCCATTGAAGAACTCTTTGACTGTGCCGAGCTGATGGCCAAGCAACCGCGTCCACGTGGCCCCAGGCTGGCGATCCTCACCAATGGTGGCGGGCCCGGTGTCATGGCGGCAGATACCCTTGCCGGATATGGAAAAGCACCCGAACCGCTGGACCCTGAAACAATCCAGGCCCTGGATGCGTTCCTGCCGCCTTTCTGGAGCCGGGGAAATCCCATCGATATCTTGGGGGATGCAACGGCAGACCGGTTTGGCCAGGCCCTTTCAGCCTGCTTTAATTCAAAGAATCTGGATGGGGTCCTGGTCATTTTCGCCCCCCAGGCCATTGCCGATCCTTTACCGGTGGCAAAGATGCTGGCGTCTGCCGTCAGCGGGCGCGAATACCCGGTCTTTGCCTGTTGGATGGGCGGGGAAAGTATTGAAAAGTCGGTGGCGGTTTTGAATGACGCCGGGGTTCCGACCTATGATACACCGGAACGGGCGGTCCGTTCCTTTTTATATATGGTGCAATATGCCGCCAATCTTGAAACGCTTATAGAAGTTCCCCCGAAAATGACTCGGAATATGGAATTTGATCAAAAAAAAGCCCGCAGCCTGATCGACGGGGTCCCGGAGGGCTTTATGCCGGAAGCGGATGCCGTGGAAATGCTCACGGCCTATGGTCTGCCTGTGATTACGGCAAAAACGGCCGTAACTGAAGCACAAGCTTTGCGTATGGCCGGGGAAATCGGATTTCCGCTGGTCATGAAGCTTTTGTCACCCGACATCACCCACAAAACCGATGCCGGGGGCATCTGTCTGGATTTGCGGAGTAATGAAGATGTCAGCCGGGCCTACGATCAAATTATGTCATCCGCCATACAGTATAAGCCGGATGCAGAAATTGAGGGCGTGACCCTCCAGCCTTATTTTTCCAACCCTGATTTTGAAATTTTAATGGGGGCCAAGCGGGATAAAGGGTTCGGTCCGGTGATCCTGTTCGGGATGGGCGGAATTTTTACGGAAGTATTAAAAGACAGGTCTCTGGGACTTCCGCCCATGAACCGGCTTCTGGCCTTGCGGCTCATTCAGGAAACCAAGGTTTACACCCTGTTAAAGGGATATCGAAACCGGCCTGCCGCCGATATGGAGAAGCTCGAAGAAATGATTATCCGGCTCTCCCAGCTTTTGATCGATTTCCCTCAAATTGCCGAGCTGGATATGAACCCCGTCCTGATCAAGGATGGCAGTCCCGTGGCAGTGGATGCCCGGATACGGATTTCCCCGACAGATGTCCCGTCTTCCCTTCATCTGGTGATCAGCCCCTACCCT
>JAABSL010000044.1 GCA_011390415.1 Desulfobacteraceae bacterium | reverse complement strand
TCCCATCTTACTTGTCTATTGGCCCGTATTCTATGTTGCGATGAAGCTTATATATCTCGATATGCTCGTTCCATCGCGCCTTGAATACGAACCAAAATCCTTCGCCATCCGGGATAATTATTTCTTTCCACGGCCCTAAATCAGAATTCGATCCGATTTTCACTCCCTCTCAGCACGGCCAGCATCAGGGTCAGGTATTCTCTTAAATGGCGGGTCAGCAGATAATTTTCCAGTACCAGCAGCCGGGCGGTTTTTCCGTATTGGGCGAGAAGTTCACGGTCTTTTAAAAGGTACCGGATACGCAGGGCCGCACCTTCCGGGGTATTCACCCGAAAACCGGTGAGATGATTGACCACCTGGATGCAAATGCCGCCCACATCGCCGCCGATAATCGGCTTTTCCTTCCACATGGCTTCGGTTACCGTGAGCCCAAACCCTTCTTTAAGTGATTTTTGCAGCACAATATCCGAAAGACGCTGAATACCGTTAATTATCCGATGGGCGTCCGGCGGCAGCAGCAGCACATGGATATCCGGATCATCGGCCGCGGCAGCCTGAACTTCTTCGAGGACTTCCGCCCCTTCCGGGTCATCGCTGGCAGATCCGCCGGCCAGGATCAACTGCAACGGAGGACCGAAGGACCGCGCCATCTGATATGCCTGAATCACCCCCACAGGGTCCTTGAACCGGTCGAAGCGCGAGATCTGGCTGATCACCGGCCGGCCGGGATCAATTTCATAACGGCTGTACAGGGAATTGATTTCAGATTCTTTCAGTTCAATATTTTTCTCGCTCAACGGATCAATGCTCGGCGGTATGACGTATAACGGATGGTCCGACGGTTGGGCAAACGCCGGCAATGAATACACACTGGCATCATAACCGGCAATGAATTGCTTGAGATAGCGCCAGACCTGACGAGACGGATGACTGGCATCAATATGGCATCGCCAGATCC
The DNA here is from genome assembly GCA_011390415.1 of Desulfobacteraceae bacterium. Classification (GTDB taxonomy): domain Bacteria; phylum Desulfobacterota; class Desulfobacteria; order Desulfobacterales; family Desulfosalsimonadaceae; genus SURF-3. The sequence continues at coordinate 34,501 of JAABSL010000044.1, read as the reverse complement.
ATTTCCCCCGGCGGTCGGGACACAGATGCGCAAGAAACAGGGGCTGGGGGTCATGAATGAAAACAATGTCTGCTTCGGTTAATGTGTTCTCTAAACGTTCAAAATTAGCGGCATTGATTTTCTCATAATGGCGCAGCAGGTCATCTGAAATAGTTTCCCGGTTTCCCTGAAGGGTGTTATGCATTTTTTTGGTGCACAGAAAAAAATCCGCATCCCCTGTGACTACCTCCCATTCGGCATCCAGACCGAGATCCTGCTTCAGGGGAATCAGGCGATGGAGAATTTCGGCCACGCCCCCGCCTTCGCGGGTGGAATTGACATGCACTATTTTCAATCCCCGCAAAGGTTCGGCCAGCTGCCGAAGCTGGTCAATGATTTCCTCGCCGACAATCGGGGCATACTCATTTAATATGCCGCTCATGAAACCTCCGCGTCATAAAAGTATTTTTTACCGTACTTGCCAGTTCGTCGCGCAGTTCCTTTAAACTGATAAAATAGGGATCCAGGGCGGCAATGCGTTCAGCCAATGCATCATAGGGTGCGCCCCATGGCGCCAGCCATTCGCTGAAATCATTTCGGCCGGATTCCGTCCGTCGCCGGGCATCAATCAGATGATAGAAAATACTGCCCGGCGTCATCGCAGGCACGATTTCCGACAGATCCCGGGGATGCTCTATCCGTATCCGGGTGTCAAAAACCACGATCTGGGACCGCATAAAGAAGAAAGGATGCTCCGCTTCTTTGCGGATATCAAAATCCGCTTCTTCCATCCGATCTTCGACCACTTCGATCACCTGCTTGCGGACATCACCGAGGGAATCAAAATCCGTGGGATTGATAATGGAGAGCCGCTCAGCCAGACGTCTGTCACGAAGGGAATGATATGCCCAGGCCCCGAAGTCATTGGGATATTCCGGATCCATGAAATGAGAGTGCAGCAACCCGCCCCAAAAATGAAAGTACATGACGTCCGGGATATCGATCCGCAACAGCCGATCTAATAATTCCCGGAGATTATGCGCCTTTTCCCCGGTAGCAATGGCTATCAGCGCGCAATCGGTAATGGCAAATGGGTCAGCCATAGTGGACCTCTTCTGCTTATTTGTTCATACAGGTTTCAGATCTTAGCGATAGTTGGCCAGTGCGTTACGATAGGCATCATCCACATCATTGAACATACGTTCCAGTTCTTCCGCCTTTGTGCCGGTGATTTTTTTGGATTCCGTTGCCAGCTGTTTTAAGGAATGATCAATCATTTCATCCTGTTCTTTCATATATTCAAGAACTTTCAACGCATCGGTCCGTTTTTTCTCATCCAGGTTCGCAAGATCCGACTGCAAATGGGCAATTTTATCTTTCAGGTCTTGTGAGGCTTTTTTCATTGCTTCAAAGTTTGCTGTTTTTGCGCTCATTGGCTGATCTCCTTTTCGCATTTCATCATTATTAAAAATCTGGTGCAACATTCGTTGATGTATTGAGTATGCCAAATAATCTTACAATAATTTACTATATCAGTGAATAAAAAAATAAAATTAGGTCCACCCCCCATATGCAGAACAGGCAGGTTGTATTTATTTTCACTGGTAGGGTATTTTTCGGTTTCATTACATGAAACACCTGATTTACAGTCCGGTTCCGTTGCCTATATATTAAGCCCAGTTGTACGTTAATGTGCTTGAAAACAATTTCTATAGGAAACAGGAGAAAAAAATGGGACGTATTGATAATAAAGTGGTGGTTGTTACCGGCGGCGCCCGGGGCATCGGCCGGGCCATCTGCCAAAAATTTGCCGAAGAAGGAGCAGCCGTTGTTGTTACCGATATAATTGATGATGAAGGGCAGCAATTGACCGATGAGATACAAAAAGCCGGCGGCAATGCCGAGTTCCGGCATCTTGACACAGCTGACGAAGACAATGTCAGGCAGGTTTTTGGCGAAATTAAGGAAAAAATGGGCACAATTCATGTGCTGGTCAACAATGCCGGAATATCGGGACCTGATAAGCCGACCCATGAAATTGACGCAAACGAATGGAACCGGGTGATTCAAATCAACATAAACGGGGTGTTCTTCTGCACCAAACATGCGGTGCCGTATATGCTGAAAAATAAGAGCAGCAGCATTATCAATCTTTCTTCCATTTACGGTATTATCAGTTCGGCGGATCTGCCGCCCTATCATGCGTCCAAGGGCGCAGTCCGCCTGATGACCAAAACCGATGCCCTGCTCTATGCACCCCATAATATCCGGGTTAATTCCATTCATCCCGGCTTTATCTGGACGCCTTTGGTAGAAAATCTGGCCAAATCCTCCGGAGAAAGCGTCGAAGATTTTCGCCGGGGCCTGGATGCCAAACATCCTATTGGACATGTGGGCGAACCGGATGACATTGCATATGCGGCCCTGTATCTGGCATCGGATGAGTCAAAATTTGTGACAGGCAGTGAAATTGTGGTAGATGGCGGATATACCGCCCAGTAAAAAACCCTCGTTAAACCGGAGCAAAAGGAATAAAAAAGGCACCAACCATGAATGGCATTTTGAACCTCAAATTCATGAACAACTCGATTTACGAATGGATCATCGCATTGGTTATTGCAGTGGCGTTTATCACTCTCCTGCGATTGATCCAGCGCATCCTGGTTCATTATTTTTCTAAAATAGCGGAAAAAAGCCCCAAAGATATATATGAAGTGCTCGCTATTCTGGTAAAAGGCATCAACAAATTTCTGATCTTTATATTCGGTTTGTATTTTGCTTCCGTGGTCCTAAATATTTCCCCCCGGTTTCTGCCCTGGATATCGAGCATCGCCATTGCCGCATTTATTCTCCAGTTTACGATCTGGGCCAATGCAATGGTAAAATTTACCCTGGATCGTTACCAGAAAGTGAATCTGGAAATTGACTCCGGCAAGGTCACCACCATGCGCGCCATCGGGTTTTCAGCCAAGCTGCTCATTGGCGCCATTGCCCTGCTTCTAATTTTAGACAATATTCCCGGTGTGGAAATTACCGCGCTGATTGCCGGATTAGGGGTCGGCGGTATTGCCGTGGCGTTGGCGGTTCAGAATATTCTTGGCGATCTGTTTGCCTCGTTTTCCATTATTTTTGACAAGCCGTTTGTGATCGGTGATTTTATTATCGTGGACTCCTATCTGGGAAACATCGAATACATCGGCCTTAAAACAACCCGGATCCGCAGCCTGTCGGGAGAGCAGCTCGTTTTTTCCAATAATGACCTGCTCAGCAGCCGGATACGCAACTATAAACGGATGGAAGAACGACGGGTTGTTTTTTCCATCGGAGTGGTGTATGCCACGCCCTATGAAAAATTGAAAGAGATTCCGGACTGGATAAAAGCGATTGTGGAAAAGCAGGTACCGGCACGTTTTGACCGGGCCCATTTTCAGTCTTTTGGCAATTATGACCTGAAATTTGAAATCGTTTATTATGTGTTGTCTCCGGATTACAATATTTATATGGACATTCAGCAGGCAATCAATTTAGCCCTCTACCAGAAATTCGAATTTGAAGGCATTGATTTCGCCTTTCCCACACAAACGATTAACCTGAGAGATTCCGCGGCAAAAGAAGAGACAGAAGAATAAGCGGATTTAAGAAAGTGAAATACATGCTATCATGTATTTATTGCCGGGCAGGGATCTGATAAACTGAAAACCAATTAAATTTAGCCGTTATATTATGCATTCAAACCTACATCAACGCCGGGCAGCCCATATGAAAATTATTATTGTGGAAGATCATCCCTTTTTCAGGGAACTCATTTATAAAACACTTATTTCACACTTCCCTTCTTCAGAGATCATGTCTTTTGAAAACAGCGAAGACGCATTGCCTGAAATTAACAATCAGCATTTCGACGTTGCTATAATAGATATCAGCCTGCCGGGCGAAAACGGCTTGAAACTGACCCAAAAGATCCGGGCTATTTATCCGGACATTAAGATCATTATTTATACCAATCACAACCTTCCCGAATACCGGGAAGCAGCTTTTGAATACGGGGCAGATCAGTTTCTATCCAAAAAAGATAAAAATCCGGAAGACCTGGTATCATCCATTAAGTCGATGATCTAATTTCAATGGGCGTCAACGACGCATGATTGGTGAAACCCGGGGGAGGACCCATAAAAATGAAAACTTCCTGATCCTATGGAAAACAATAAAAAAAATCCGCAACATCCGCCCCAAAAAGAACCGCCCGCATCTCAGGTGCTCTGGACGATCGCATTCGGTTTTATGGCGATCTATTTTGTTTCCGTTCTTTTCAGTCAGCAATATCAACCCGTGGCCTATTCCGAATTCAAACAACGGATCAGCCAGGAGGATATTTCCGAAATCACGATAAAAGGAAACCAGATCACCGGAGAATTTAAAGACAAAATTGAAATCGACACCGGAAATCAATCAACAGAAATTTCCTATTTTAAAACCATTGTCCCGTCTTTCGGTGATCCGGAATTGCTGTCACTGCTCGAGGAACACAATGTCCGTATCAGAACCGAGTCTGATGAAACCTCCTGGTTTTCGTCCCTGTTCATCTATCTGCTGCCGTGGATTCTGATCATTGGATTTTTTATGTACAGTTCCCGGCAATTCCAGAAACGGATGGGCGGCGGCAACGGAATTTTCGGTTTCGGAAAATCCAAATCTCATTTATTTGATCGCTCATCGAGCGATATCCGATTTAAGCATGTGGCCGGCCTGGAAAACGCAAAACAGGAACTTGAAGAAATCGTTATGTTTTTAAAGTCTCCTGAAAAATTCACCCGCATGGGCGGCAAACTGCCCAAGGGCATACTGCTTTCCGGACCGCCGGGCACCGGAAAAACACTTCTGGCCCGTGCCGCCGCCGGAGAAGCGGAGGTGCCGTTTTACAGCATCAGCGGCTCTGAATTTATTGAAATGTTTGTCGGGGTGGGCGCATCCAGGGTCCGGGATATGTTTGAACGGGCCAAAAAGGAAGCCCCGACAATTATTTTTATTGACGAACTCGATTCCATCGGCCGTGCCCGGGGAACCGGTCTCGGCGGCGGCCACGATGAGCGTGAACAGACCCTCAATCAGATTCTGTCGGAAATGGACGGATTTTCACCCCATGAATCCATTGTTGTGATCGCCGCCACCAATCGCCCGGATGTTCTGGATCCGGCTTTGGTCCGGCCGGGACGGTTCGACAGAAACATTACCCTTGAGCTGCCGGACAAAAAGGCCAGAGAAAAAATCCTGTCTATTCATATAACCAGCGAACATGTGCCGGTGGCTGACAGTGTGGATCTTTCAACAATTGCGGGCATGACCGTCGGTTTTTCCGGCGCAGACCTCCGCAATGTCGTTAATGAAGCCGCCATTATCGCTGTCAGGGACGGCAAAGAGATTGTGGATGAGGATGTGTTCAACAAGGCGGTGGATAAAATCCGGATGGGGCCGGAACGCGAAGATTTCATCAGTGAAAATGATAAAAAAATTATTGCGTATCATGAAGCCGGCCACGCGTTAATGGCAAAACTTCTCAAAGGCGCAGACCCGTTAAACAAAGTCACCATTATTCCCCATGGTCAGGCTTTGGGGGTTACCGAACAGATTCCCGAAGAAGACCGTCGCAATTTAAGCCGGAATTATCTGTTAAATCACATCACCATTTTAATGGGGGGACGGGTTGCGGAAAAAATTGTTTTTGATGATATTTCCTCCGGCGGGGGAAGCGACCTGAAGCATGCCACCGATATGGCCAGACGAATGGTCTGCCAGTGGGGCATGAGTGATAAAATCGGGCCGGTGACATTTCCGCTTGGTGAAAAGCATCCTTTTCTGGGCAAGGAAATATCGGCGCCCAAGAATTACAGCGATGAGACCGCGCATCACATTGATCAGGAAATCAAATCCATCATTGAAGGCAGGGAGGCCAGGGCGGAAGAAATTTTATCCGCACATCAAACCGATTTGAAAAATATTGCCGAAGCCCTGATAGAGCGGGAAACCCTTTTTGATGCGGAAATTGAACGTATTTTAAAAAACCAATGACGAGTTCGTCTTAATTATTTGCCAGTATACTTCTTCTCCTTTGCCCGGTTGATGCGCTTTACGAGAAAATTGGCGGCATTGGCCACAAGGATCAGCCCGACAAAAATGGCGATCAACAGCAGCGGCCGGTCTTTAAAAACTCCGCCGGCAACAATCATCGGCACCCCCAAAGCCGCATTTACCAGCAAACCGAAAAAAAAATAATACCGCAACGGCACCCCGGATAAGAATAAAATATAATTTTTCATTGTATAGGAAAGTCCGGGAATGGCCATAAATACAAAACTGAACCGGGCGGCATGGTGTTCGGGAACGCTGGGGATGGTGTATTTGCCCTTGATAAAATAATTAATAAACGGACGGACAAATGCCTTTGCAATAAAAAGCGATGCGACCAGATGCACTGGTATGCAGAGGAGCATGATCAGTGTCCCGAGGTAATAGCCGAATTTGGCGCCAACGAGGACTAAAAATACAGTGATGGGAAATCCGAAAACGGGGAGGATGGCGAACAGAAGAATAAATAACAGCGGATGCGTATCTTTATTGATCGCAAATTTGAACCACGCACTGATCTCGGGGTAATAAAAAACAACCGCCGCCCCTGCCAGAAGGATCAGGAGGATCAATAGAATTTTTTTAATGTTAATATCGAGCTTCATGCTTTGCATTGATCCACTTTAATGGATTTAAACCTGAGTTCACAAAATATCGGCAGATGGTCGGACGCGATTTTCGCAATGCGATAGCGGGGAACAACGACTTCCACCGGAGACAAATGCGCTGATACAAAAATGTGATCTAACCGGAAAAACGGTGAAACGGAATAAAAGGTCGGCCGGGGATATCCTTTCTGCTTAACCGCCACCTGGGCATCAGACAAGTCTTTGACCAGTCTTTTATATACCGGAGAAAACACACCGGCATTTAAATCACCGCATAAAATCACCGGTTCTTTTGTCATAACATGCCTGAGCCATTTTCTGCCGAGCAGGTCCCGTATCTGTAATTTGCGTTCTTTTTTCATGAGTCCGAAATGGGTATTGATCAGATTGACATATCCGGCCGGCGTTTTTATTTTTACCCACATGGCGCCGCGGGTTTCTCTGGGAAATTTGGTTTGCAGCGCAGAAAGGCGGTCATACTTGACTTTAAAAAAAGGATATTTTCCCATTATGGCCAGACCGTATTTTTCGTCTTCAACCTGAACCAGCGGGAAAAAATGATAGGCCATATTCAGCTGACGGGCGATAAACCGGGCCTGATTGATGTAATTACTCCTTGATTTGCGGGATTCGACTTCCTGAAGCGCCACCACATCCGGATCAAGATTTTGGATCACTTCGACTATTTTGCCGGTATCAAATTGGCCGAAGATGTTTATGCAGGAGTGGACATTATAGGTCATCACCTTAAGTGAAAATGAGTTTTTATTATCCGGTCGCATTCTGGTTTAATATTTTTGGGATTCTAAAAATTCGATTATGATTTTTCGCAGATCCAGAGGCCTTAAAACCGGTTCGTGAACCCTGATTTCGTCCGGGAGAATGACAAAACCACAGGTTTCGTTTTTACCGGGTCCGCCATGGGCACCGTTTTCCATGGCAAAGGTAATGGGCAGCGCTGAACTATCAGACGTCCATCCGGATATCACCATATCACCGGCATGGGAATGGCGGCACAACACATCCAGGTCCGATGCCACCCGGTAGGGAAAGGGATATGCATGACTGGGCCGGAAAATTTTGTCCCACTGCTTTAACAGATCAAATTTGCCCGCAGACGTGATGGCCATCACCCGATCATGAAAAATATAAAGAACCAAAGGAATATGCGCCGTCTCAACTAATTTTTGCGCAATGTTTTCTGTCTGCTCATCGGAAATTGCCGCGGGAAAATAAATATGTCCCAGAGGCCCTTTGGTCGTTATTTGAATATGTTCAAGGTCTAAGTCATCATTTTCACATCCGGCCTTCAACCGGTGATTTTTCTGCAAAAGACTGCAGGCCCGTTGATATAAAGGAGAGATATCATTTCTTTTTTTATTTTTTTCAAAGGCGCCGGAAAAAATATCATCGTCGGACAGAATCTCTTTGACGGCATACTCAACCGGTTTTCCATAGTACTTTTCATAACTGCGCACAGACTCCTGGCCGTGATCCGCATAAATGATCATTTCGTATTTTCTGGTTTCAGACGTTTTTGCCGTCTGGTAAACATCTTTGATCACGTCATCGATTCCCTTTAATGTCCAGAACGCAAATGCGGATCCGGGACCGCGGCGATGGGCCTGTTCATCATAGCCCAAAAACGAGGCATGAATAATTTTAACCCCCCGGGTCACATTAATTTTTACCCGAAACCGGATCAGCTCCCGAAGAATGATGCAGATAAAGATCCGGGTCGGTATGAATTTCAGCTCTTTAAAAACTCTTTTCCGATCCATTATGCCCCTGAAAAAATCAATCACCGCCAGACAGAGTTCAAAAACTGTGTACCCAATGATCCGGAGGATTTTGCCGGTGTGGAAAAAAAGAATGGCAAGCAGGCTGAACGGATTGGCCGCGTGTAAGATCGAATCCATATTGACCGTCTGTGAGCAATACCGCGCCTCATCTGCGCCGCCGGCGTAGATATTGGAGTAAGACGCACCGCCCTTTAACAATGGCACTCCCTGTTTTTCGAGAATTTCCGCCATTTGATGAGCGGAATGGGGTTTGTACATGGTAACGATGGCCGCGTTTTTACGGTCAAAAAATTCAAATGCCGGTACCGAAGTTTTAACCCCGAAAAACAGCTCCGCCTGAACCGCGGGGGTTGTGGAAGGCATGCCCGAGTAAAATTTTTTTACAGAAGCATCCCCCTTGCGAATAATTTGGCGGATAAAGGGAAGTCGATTTTTTTTGAGCGCTTTTTCAAACTGATCATGCCCCAGTCCGTCAATTTTAAAAATAATAAGTCCGGTGGTATCTTTTTTTTCAATATGCGCCGGTCGATTTAACAGCCTGAAAGACCAGTCACCCACTGAAAATTCATTTTGAACTTTTCGCAGGAAGTGTAAAATATAAATAAAAAAATTTTTTACAAAAGATGCCATCGGCGCTTTCAGGGATTCGTAATCCACATTAACGTAAAGATATTGTTGATATAACGATAACCGGACGCCGCAAAAATCAATTTCTCAGGCTGCCAGGGATGATCATGTTACAGGTCATCATAGGGGAATACGGCCAAAAAACAAATAAAGCCAAACCCGTATTTAGCTGATTTTGATACCGTATTTTGAAAATAAACAGTTTTTGGCGCTCTTTAAAATCCATTGCCATCTGAGCCCTTTTTGTTTATTTCTTTCAGATGATATCAAAATTCAAAACTGCTTGACAGTGCCGGCAGATATTGTTATCAAAGATAGTTTTTACAGGTAATCATTTTTATCCTTGCTCTGTTAATAATGACAGGGCTTTATATCCAAAAGGAGGACGCATGAACCATTACGAGACAATATTTATTGTCGATCCTGACACACCGGAAACGGAGCAGGATTCCATTTTTGAAAAACTGAAATCAAGGATTGCGGCAGACGGCAAACTGATCATGTTTGATGACTGGGGCAGCCGAAAATTTGCCTATGAAATCAGGAAAAAGAGACAGGGACGGTATGTCCGCCTGGATTTCTGCAGCGAAGGCGCTTTAGTGGATGAGATAGAACGGCTTTTCCGGCTGGATTATCGCATCCTGAAATACATGACGGTTCTGCTGGCCAGAGACGTGGATCCTGAGTCACTGGCAGTGATTGAAGAAGAACCGGAAGCAGACGCTAAAACAGCTGAGGCAACGGAAACAGGGGGCACAGCAGAAGCAGCGGAAACAGAAAAAACAGATGAACCATCTTCTGCCGAAGACACATCTGATGAAGCCGTGGAAACCAAAACCACAGAAACTGAATCAGAAACAGAGGAGTCAATATAATGCCTGGACCACAAAAAAGAAGATTTTTTCACCGACGCAAAGTCTGCCGCTTCTGTGCCGACAGCACCCTGGAAATCAATTATAAAGATGTCAATATGCTGAGATATTTTATTTCCGAGCGGGCAAAAATAATTCCCAGACGCATTTCCGGCACCTGCGCCAATCATCAGCGGGAACTGGCCAGAGCCATAAAACGGAGCAGATCCATTGCCCTGCTGCCGTATGTCGGTACACTGGATACGTAAAAAACCGGACACACGGTTTTGGAAACAGATACAAGGAGTACAGGGGGTGGAAACCGCAAATCAGAAGACACACCAGAAAATGCTATTGCTCGGCATTACGCTTACGGCTTTGATTTGCGCGCTGTCAATTTCCATTCCGGTTTTTGGGTTTATTTTTTTTCTGGTTGTGCCCTTGCCGGCATTCTATTACCGGATTCGCCTGGGAACCCAGAAAGCAGCCATCGTCGCCGGCGGCGCGTTTATATTTTTAATTTTTTTCTCCGGCGGCCTGAGTGCGGATCTGTATTTTATTGCCGGCATGTTATTGCTGGGATTCTCCATGGGAGAATTTATAGAAAAGAACCTGGCTGTGGAAAAAACAGTCGGGTATGCATCCGGTCTGGTTCTGACAGCCGGTATCTTCGGACTGGCCGTATATGCCAACCTGTCGAATCTCGGCCTGATTCAGCTGGTGTCCGGCTACATCGACAAAAACCTTGAGCTGACGATTGCATTGTATGAAAACATGGGAATGCCGGAAGAAAGCATTACCATGCTGTCTGATTCAATAGATCAGATCCGGTATGTGCTGGTGCGGATTTTACCGGCAATTTGTACAGCCGGTCTTTTGGTATCCGCATGGATCAATCTGCTGCTGGCAAGAATCGTACTCAAAACCGAAAGCCATGCATATCAGTCAATTGCCGGGCTGAATACATGGAAAACCCCGGATCTGCTGGTCTGGGGAGTCGTGGCAAGCGCCCTGGCGCTGCTGCTGCCCGGCGGATTTTTAAAGATACTGGGCTTAAACGGAATGATTGTTTTTACCATCATCTATTTTTTTCAGGGAATAGCAATTATATCGTTTTATTTTGAAAAAAAGAAAATTCCGCTGGCGATCCGGGTTTTATTATACACGACGATTATCATTCAGCAGGTTTTTATATTTGTGATTGCCGGCATCGGCTTTTTTGATGTATGGCTGAATTTCAGAAAACTGGGAAATAATGACACCGACAAACAGATTCCCCTGTCTTCATAATTTTTTTAACAAAAAAACTTATGGTTTTTATGCTTGCGGAGATTAACAAATGAAAGTAATACTAAAAGAAACAATTGAACCATTGGGCATCATCGGCTCGGAAGTGGACGTCAAAAACGGATATGCACGCAATTATTTAGTCCCTCGCGGAAAAGCCGTTTTCGCAACCCCGGCCAACCGGAATATCATGGCCCAGGAAAAAGCAAAACTGGATTTTCAGATTGCCAAAGAACGGGAAACCGCGGAAGAAATGGCAAAAAAACTCGAAGGCGTTGTCTGCAAAATTTCTGCTAAAGTTGCCGACGAAGGCCGTTTATACGGTTCGGTAACCACCCGTGAAATCATGGATGCACTCACCGCGCAAAATGTGGACGTGCTCAAACGGATGATTCTACTAAAAGAGCCCATTAAAGAACTGGGCACTTATCAAATTCCCATTCGGGTCTATAAAGATATCGAGCCTGAAATTACCCTTGAGATTGAAGCGGAATAAAAGTTTTAAGGACTTGCAGTAAAAAACATTGCGGGCAACTGAAGCTTTGCAAAAAAAATGCGGTGATACGATCAATGCCGCACCTTTTTATTTCCTTATAATGGTTTGCCGCAACACCGGCACCCGGTGTTGCGCGCATTCCTTCCCGATAACGTAAAAACCGGTTGTTACAATGCTGCGTTGTCAAATGAACCATTGTTTTTATCGGCTGACCCGTTTCAAATTTTTATCTCTTCAAACACTGGGCCCTGTTTTTTCGATATGAACACCAAACGGACGAAGACCACACAGCCGCCTTCCGGCAGCCTGCCGCCGCAAAATATTGATGCGGAAGAATCCATTATCAGCGCCATTCTGCTTGATAATTATACATTGCTGAATATTCTGGACATTCTTTCAGCAGAAGATTTTTATCGGACCGCCCACCAGAAAATCTTCAAAACCATCACTGAAATGTCCCACAAAAATGAGCCCATTGATCTGGTCACCCTGGCCAATGCGCTGAAAAGCAATAATCAGCTGGATGAGATCGGCGGCGCAGTTTATCTGGCCAAATTGATGGACACGGCCCCCATTCCGGCCAATGCGGTGGAATATGCCAAAATCATACGGGACAACGCCTCTTTGCGGCGGATGATCAAGGCGGCCAGCGATATTTCAAACCGCTGTTTCGACAATACCTCCGGGGTTGATGATGTCATTGATTTTGCGGAAAGCATCATCTTTGAAATCGCGGACAATAAAAGCAAGCCCTCCTATTATCCCATCAGCCAGGCCATTGATATGAACATTGATGCGCTGGTGGAACGACGGGGCAACAAATCCCTGATCAGCGGCCTTTCCACCGGATTTAAAAAACTCGACACCTTAACTTCCGGACTTCAGGGTTCGGACCTGATCATTCTGGCCGCCCGCCCGGGTATGGGAAAAACCGCCTTTTCCTTAAACCTGGCCCGGAATATTGCGGTGGATTCCGAAACGCCGGTTTTGTTTTTTTCCCTGGAAATGTCCAAAGAGCAGCTTTCCATGCGGCTTTTGTGCTCAGAAGCACGGATTGATTCATCGTCTGTCCGGAGCGGTTTTTTCAGCGACGATGACTGGAACAAACTGACGGATGCTGCGGATATTTTATCCGAATCCCCCATTTTTCTGGATGATTCTTCCGAACTGACGTCTCTGGACGTAAAAACAAAGGCACGCCGCCTGAAACTGGAAAAAAATATCGGGCTGATTATCATTGATTACCTCCAGCTGATGAAACCCCGCTCGGCCATGGATCGCCGGGACCTGGAAATTTCCGAGATGTCCCGCTCGTTAAAAGCCCTGGCAAAAGAGCTCAATATTCCCATTATTGCCCTGTCCCAGCTGAACCGGCGCCTGGAAGAAAGAAGTGACAAGCGGCCGCAGCTGTCCGACTTAAGAGAATCCGGTGCCCTTGAACAGGACGCGGATATTGTCATGTTTATTTACCGGGACGAGGTCTACAACAAAGACGAGAACAACCCCCACAAAGGCAATGCGGAAATCATTATTGCCAAACACCGCAGCGGCCCCACCGGCATGCAGCAGCTCAGTTTCAAGGATTCCTATACCCGTTTTGAAAATATCGCCTACGAGTATGAAGGCTATGATTCTGCCGGAGAACCGGATTATAATTAAATGCGCAACTTAGGTTAATGAAAAAACTGCTTGGCAACACCACCGGACTCAAAGCCACCCAACTCCGCCGGATTGAAAACATTTACCGTCACCGAATTCCGCCGGAAGTAATTGCAACGCCCCAGCTTTTTGAAGAACTCAGCGCGCTGTCCTATGAAATCAAACGCCAGATCGGATTTCTGGCAAACCGTTCGGGGAAAATCATCTATGTGGTCATTGGTGACCATAGCGGCATCATGCTCCCGGATACCAGCGATTACCGGACCCCCCCGGGACGGCTCAAAGGCCTGCGGTTTGTTCATACCCATATTAAAAACGAACCCCTGACCAAAGATGACCTCACTGACCTGACCCTGCTGCGACTCGACCTGATTGCCGCCATTACCCTGTCGGATGCGGGTCTGCCCCACCAGGTCCATCTGGCAACCATTTTTCCGGATCCATCCGCAAACACACCTTATCAGATTCACCCCCCGGCTGCTCCGGACCAGCTCGATGTCAACTGTCTTGCGCTGATCCAGTCGATCGAATCGGAATTATCAAAGATCAGCGCACTCCACGATGTGGACGCCGGCGTCGAACGCGCCATTCTCATCAGTGTCACCACATCATCAAGATCTAAAGCAGAAGCCTCCCTTGCCGAATTAAAAGAGCTGGCCCGGTCGAGTAATATTTTTGTTCTGGATGCCATTATTCAGCACAGAAAAAAAATCGACGCCCGGTTTCTTCTCGGCAGCGGTAAAATCGAAGAGTTGAACATCCTGGCCATGCAAAAAGGAGCGACCCTGATTGTGTTTGATCAGGAACTCAATCCGTCACAGATTAAATCCATCACAGACAAAGTCGAACTCAAGGTCATCGACCGGACGCAGCTGATTCTGGACATATTTGCCCAGCGGGCCCAGACACGGGAAGGTAAGCTGCAGGTCGAGCTGGCCCAGCTTAAATATATGCTGCCGCGGCTGATCAAACAAAATACGGCCCTGTCCAGATTGGCCGGCGGCATCGGCGGCCGGGGACCCGGAGAAACAAAACTGGAAGTGGACCGCCGGCGAATCCGGGACCGGATTACGCGCATTGAAAAAGGGCTCAAACAGGTTAAAAAACAGCGGCAGCTGCAGAAATCAAGACGGGAAAAAAAGGGATTGCCGGTCATATCCATTATCGGCTATACCAATGCCGGAAAATCCACATTGCTGAACACGTTGACCAAAAGCCGGGTTCTGGCGGAAAGCCGCCTGTTCGCCACCTTAGATCCGTCCAGCCGCCGGATGCGGCTGCCGAAAGATTCTGAAGTCATCATCACCGACACGGTGGGGTTTATCAAAGATCTGCCCAAGGAACTTCAGGTGGCATTCCGGGCCACACTGGAAGAACTTGAAAGCGCGGACCTGCTGCTCCATGTGATTGACTGCAGCAATCCGGATTATCCGTCACAGATTCATTCCGTGAATACCATATTGGAAGATCTCAATATCGACCGCATCCGGACCATCAACGTGCTGAATAAAAAAGATCTGGTGGACGAAGACACCATGGCCGGCATTGTGCAGGAAACCGGCGGCCTCCCGATTTCCGCAAAAATTCCGGCCACACTGACCCCGTTAATTGAAAAGATGCAGTCTTTGGTCATGGCCCCGGAATCGGGCATTGTTCATCCGAATTCATAAGGCAAATAAATCTTACCGGCATCCGGGCAAACAGATTATCCAATATATAATATTGACGAAATCAAATGATCTGTTATATTTAGGAGGATATGGATTTAAACCTGATAAAAAATACCGCCATCGGCGCAGCATACAAGAGTGCTGAAATCATTAATAATTTTTCCGGAAAACTGACCCGCGTTTCTAAAAAAGGCCCTATTGACCTGGTCACGGAAGCAGACATTGCATCTGAAAAAAATATTATTGCAGAAATTCGCCGGCGATTTCCGGATCATGAAATTCTGGCGGAAGAAAGCGGGCTGAATCAAACCGGGAAATCCGCCTGCCGGTGGATCATTGATCCGCTGGACGGCACCACCAATTTTGCCCATCAGATCCCCTTGTTTGCCGTATCGATTGCCTTTGCCGTTGACAATGAAATTAACGTCGGCATCGTGCTCAACCCGGTTTCCGGGGAACTGTTCACTGCGGTGCGGGGACAGGGGGCAACGTTAAACGGTACCGCCATAGAAGTTTCCAGGCAAAAGGATATTTCAGAAAGCCTGCTGGCAACCGGTTTTCCCTATGATGTTAAGCAAATGCTCGACCCGGTGATGCTCAGGTTTAAACAATGCATTGCCGCTTCCCAGGGCATTCGGCGGTTGGGGTCTGCGGCCCTTGATCTTTGTTTTGTCGCATGCGGACGTTTTGAAGGGTTCTGGGAAGAAAATTTAAATCCCTGGGATACGGCGGCCGGATGGCTCATTGCCGAAGAAGCCGGTGCCCGGGTCACTGATTTTTCAGGCAACCCCTATGATTTGAACCAAAAAGAAATAATGGCAACCAACAGCCATATTCACGATGAATTGCAATCCACATTGGAGATATAAAAAGTAATTATGCGCAAACACTCAAAAGACAAGCTCGTTGACAGTTACCTTGAATGTTTCGGAGATCTTAATTTAAAAGACCCTGTCTGCCGCAAATACTGCGCGCTGCGGTTAAAATGCGCCATCGAACAGGTGGAGCAGGATCGGCTGGTTCAGCTGGAAGACATTATCAATGCCCAGGAGATTTCATTGAAAATGCAGTAAAAATAGAGGTTGAAGGTATAAGGTAGAAGGTATAAGGTGGAAGACTGAAGATAAAAATGGTAAAACAACATCGGCTGGCGGCGGGGGCTTTTTTGCTTTGCTTCAGTCTCAGACCTTCCACTTTCCAGCCTTCTTTAAACCATCATCTTTCCGGGGTTTAAAATTTTTGCCGGATCAAATGCCGCTTTAATGCGTCTCATTAACGCGACGGATTCCGCGCTGATTTCTTTTGTCATATAAGCGGATTTCGTAATCCCCACCCCGTGTTCCCCCGAGATGGTGCCACCGAGTTCCAGCGTGTAGTCAAACACATCCGCCACCGCCTGATTGGCTTTTTGAAGCAACACCGGGTCCTTTTTATCCAGCATAATATTGACATGGATATTGCCGTCGCCGGCATGGCCGAAACTGACCATGGTCAGCCCGGTTTCACGACTCAATGCTTTTATTTTTCTGACCATATCCGGAATCCGGCTGCGCGGGACCACAATGTCTTCGTTGATCTTATCCGGCCCGTATTTAAAAAGTGCCGGTGATACGGATTTTCTGGCTTTCCATAATATTTCGGCCTCTTCCCGGTTTTCGGCGTGCTTGATTTCTCTGGCACCGGCTTTACTGCAAACCGATGTGATCCGCTCAACCGCATGGGAGACTTCATTTTCAGTACCGTCAACTTCGATGATCAAGATGGCGTCCGCATCCGTCGGAAGACCGGCCTTGCTGTATTCTTCCGCGCACCGGATCGACGCATTGTCCATATACTCAACCGATCGCGGAATTATACCCTGGCGGATAATTTCGGAAACCGTTTCCGCCGCTGTTTCCATTTTGTCATAAATAACGGTCATGGTCTGCACCATTTCCGGCAATGGAAGCAGGCGAAGAATCAATCGGGTAATCACCCCGAGCGTTCCTTCTGATCCCACAATCAGCCGGGTGAGATCATACCCCACCACGCCTTTGGCTGTCTGAACACCGGTTTTGATAATTTCACCGGTGGGCAGCACCACCTCCAGCCCCAGAATATAATCCCGCGTAACACCATACTTGACCGCCCTTGGTCCGCCGGCACATTCGGCCGCATTGCCCCCCAGTGTAGAAAAATCGGCGCTGGACGGATCCGGCGGATAAAACAGGCCCTGGGCTTCCACTGCTTTCTGGAATTGGCCGGTCACCACGCCGGGCTCGCAAATGGCCACCAGGTTATCCCGGTCAATGGCAAGAATCCGGTTTAAGCGGGTCATGGCCATGACAATACCGCCCTTTACCGGCACAGACCCGCCGGTCATTCCGGATCCCGCCCCCCGGGGGGTGACACTGACCCCGAACTGACTGGCAAGCGTTAAAACCGAGGCGACCTGCTGCGAATTTTGGGGAAAGACCACGGCTTCGGGATAATAAAGATCCGGCGTGGTATCATAGGCGTAGCACAGAATATCTTCTTTTTGATGCAGGCAATTGGATTTGCCGACAATGTGTTCGAGTTTGGTTAAAATCTTATGGGAAAAAGCCATGAGTCCGTTTTAGAAATTACCTGCTTTTAATTTTTGCTCAATAATATCCACCTGCTTTTGCATTTCCCCTTTTCCTTTTAAATCCTTTTCAACCGCGTGGATGGAATGAATCACCGTGGCATGGTACCGGTTAAAACTTTTTCCGATGGACTGGATGGTCTGGTCCGTATACCGCCGGGAAAGGAAAATGGCGATTTGCCGGGGCCGGACAACCGCCTGTTTCCGGGATTTGGAAATCATATCTTTGACGGTAATGCCGAACTCCCGGGATACCAGATTTTTGATCACATCAATGGTGATATGGCTATTGGTTGAAATAATATTTTTAACAATGCTCTCTGCCAGCGCCAGGTCCACGGGCATGCCGAGAAGACATGATTTGGTGGTCACACCGATCAGACCGCTTTCCAGGATTCTGACATTTTGCTTTAATTCGCTTGCCATGAATTCGATGACTTCGGATGGCACGCGAAGGGAATTGTGCCTGGCCTTATGCCGGAGAATCTTCACCCGGGTCCGGAAATCCGGCGGTTCAATCTCAGAAATCATGCTGACCGCAATTCGGGATTTCAGCTGTTCGCTCATTTTGGGAATTTTAGCCAGCTGAATACTGCTGGAATAGATTATTTTTTTCCCGGTCTCATTTAAATAATCCAGCGTTAATGCCAGTTCTTCCTGGGTTCGCGTCCGTCCGGACAGCATATGAATGTCTTCCAGTAACAGGACGTCACAGCAGGATCGGTATTTCTTTTTAAATTCATCAATGGAATTTCGCTTAAACGCCATGACCATCTCATTGGTAAAATCTTCGGCCGTTATATAAAAAATGCGTTCATTGGGAAAGGCGGAAAGAATCTGATGGCCGGCGGCCTGGGACAAGTGGCTTTTTCCCATACCCGGCGGCGAGAACAACAGCAATGAATTCTGTGACGGTTTTTTCTGAGAAGCCAGGGAAAGTGCCGCCATATAGGCAAAATCACTGTTATCGCCGACCACAAACTGGTCAAATGTAAAATCTTTCCTGAGCATTCTTCCATTTTTCGGGCGGATATCGACTTGCGGCAGCGTGAGCTGGATGTCCCGATTTGCTGGCATTGCCGGCAGTTGTACCGTATTCCTTCCGTTGCCCCGCGACACCTCCAGCAAAAAATCATGCCCGTCCCCGGCCTCCCGAGTCAGCTCATTTTTTATCAATGCGCCGAAATTATCGATCACCCGTTTTTTCAAAAAATTATTTGGGCAGGTCAGTACGATGTTTTCACCGTTGGTTTTAAAAAAATGCACCGGTTCAATCCACATTTTATAGACGTGGGAAGGGATACTTTCTTTAATGGTACTTTTGACTTTTTGCCAGATTTTTTCCATAGAAGCTACATCCTCGCCAATTTACAAATAAAAGATGCCAAAAATACTACTTGTTGGGGCCATTAAAATCGGTTACAAAAGACTAACAAAACACCAAAAAATCACAAAGCCCTTTTCGCTGTTCCGACCAATGGAAGGGATATTACGTTTTGTTCAAGATTGATTCAGGAATTGTGCTGACTGATCAAGAAATCATCAACAGGAAATTAAACACACTTATAAAGTATCTTCACCTTTGCGTCAAATTGTATATCCGGCGATTTTTCATTTTTTTAAACGGACTTTTAAACAATATATATTTCTTTTATTGCTGGCATGTTAGACTTATGGTTTAGTACAACTATTTAAAACTTCATGCAATTGCTTCATTTTACAAATAACCAGCAATATTAAGCTACTTGGGAATACTTATGGATTTTGTCCACAAATCATTATCGTTTAATTTTTACAATTTTCTTAAAATTTCATCGTTTTTTACAAAAATATGACAATTGTAAGACAAATGGGTGAACACTGTTCGCCCCTGTTTTTTCAACCGGATTCACCCTCCCATGGAGTCTGCTATTTATGACAAAAGTGACCACGGGCCTTGAAAATTTTCTCGCTCACCCGCATAAAGACTTAATCGGTAAACGGATCGGCCTGTTATGTAACCCGGCGTCTGTTAATGCGCAATTTCAGCATGCCCGGCATCTGCTGCATCAAACATTTCCCGGCCAGCTGACCGCGCTGTTTTCTCCCCAGCACGGACTATTTGCAGAAAAACAGGATAATATGATTGAATCGGATGATTTTATCGACAGCGATCTTCACATCCCTGTTTTCAGTTTATACGGTGCCACCCGGATTCCCACAGCGCAAATGTTCGATCATATTGATGTGCTGATCATTGACCTGATTGATGTCGGCACCCGGGTGTATACCTTTACCTCCACGCTGTCATACTGCCTGGAGGTGGCGGCAGCACTTGACAGGCAAGTCATTGTGCTGGACCGCCCGAACCCGGTCAACGGGATTCAGGTGGAGGGGAATTGCCTGTGCCCGGACATGGCGTCTTTTGTCGGGCGCTATCCGATTCCCATGCGGCACGGCCTGACCATGGGCGAATATGCCGCATACATCAACAAAACCTTTAATATCGGCTGCCGGCTGACCATTGTTCCCATGACCGGCTGGCGGCGCCGGATGTATTTTGACGACACCGGCCTTCCCTGGGTCCTGCCCTCGCCCAACCTGCCCACACCGGCATCGGCCACGGTATATCCCGGCCAGGTGATCTGGGAGGGAACCAATGTGTCCGAAGGCCGGGGCACCACCCTGCCCTTTGAACAATTCGGTGCGCCGTTTATCAACACCGACAAAATTCTTTCATTTACCAAAGGCCCTGAGGTTCCCGGGGCACGGCTCCGGGCGGTGGCATTTGAACCGACATCCAACAAATGGGCCGGAGAGGTATGCAACGGGTTCCAGATCCATGTGACGGATCGCAGGCAATATGACGCTTATTTCACCGCCCTGTATCTGCTTCAGGCCATACTCTTTTGCCACAAAGATGCGTTTGCCTGGAAATCCCCGCCCTATGAGTATGAATGGGAAAAACTGCCCATGGACATGATTATCGGAGACAAGCACATTCGCCAGCAGATCGAAAGTCTTGAAAATCTTGAATCGATCCGGCAGGGGTGGGCAGCGGGAACAGAAGAATTTAAGCGATCGGCACGGCCGTTTTATCTATACGAATAGGAGTCAAAATTTTGAAACCGGAAGACTGCAACTGGGTACGCAAACAATTTAAAAAAAACAAGGTATGGGTGGCGGCTGATCCGGCGGGAAATCCGCTGATTCAAAAAAACAAGGTCCTGATCAAGTATCAGCTCGATCAGGACCATGAATACTGGGTAAAACCGGACAGCGTATATGAGATATCCGCAGATGGGGACGGACAAATGTCATCTGCCCGATCAAAGCCCGCCCGCAAACCCAAAAAGGCCGCCCCGACCGCTCCACCGACTGAAGATAAAAACGCGATTACCATCTATACGGACGGGGCGTCATCCGGCAATCCGGGACCGTCCGGAATCGGTGTATTCATGCGCTACGGCAATCATGAACGCGAAATATCAGGATATATCGGTAATTCAACCAACAATATCGCCGAACTGACCGCCATCGAAACCGCCCTGCAAGAGATAAAGCGCACGGATCTGCCGGTCCGCATTTACACGGACAGCAGTTATGCCTGCGGATTGCTCATTAACGGCTGGAAAGCAAAAAAAAATATCGCCCTGGTCAATTCCATCCGGCAGCTGATGACAAAATTCACGGATTTAAAAATCATCAAAGTCAAGGGGCACAGCGGGGTTGACGGCAACGAAAAAGCGGATCAGCTGGCCACGGCGGCCATTGCCGCACAAAAGGATTTGTAAGCGGTCACAGGGCACCGCATCTGCTGTGTTATCGGCCTGTTCACGTACGGGTTAGTACGCTACACAGGCCGATGCCTTGCATCTGCGATGCCCTGTGACCGCTTACATGGTGAGGTTTTTCCAAAAAAAATCGCCGAATCCCTGTAATCAGTTACAAGGAGTCTTCATCCCTGGCATGTACAGAGGCAAACAAAAAAAGCCCTGCGCAACGAACGCAAGGCTTTTTAAAAAACCAAAAACACTATAGAACAAGAAAACAAGCGATTATTGTGCCTTTAAGGCCTCAATTTCTTTTTTCAGTTCTTCATTTTCTTTTTTGAATTTCTCAACATCTGATTCGACACCCGATTCGGCCGGGGCGACAACACTTTCGCTTTGCCAGGTATCTTTCAGTTCGTCAAACCCGAGGTAAAGCGCCAGGCATCCACCGAGCAGCAGCATGCCGGGAATTGCGCCCGCAAGAAGCTGCAAAAATGCATCAAACCAAATCGCCAAACCAATGACTCCGATCACGGCTGCTATTGCGCCGCCAATTAACGTTTTCATAAAGCCAACTCCTCCTTCTTTTTCTAATGATTCATTATCTTAATAATTTGGATGCCTTAGGCTCATTTATGTATCATTTAATTATTTAAATTGTTTAGCATACCCTTTTTTTTAAAGCAAGGTAAAATTTCGCCAAATCGTAAACCCCTATCCGGATATGAGTTCTTTGCCCGTAATACGGATGCCGGATTATATACTTGCAAATAAAGCTGTTTCTTGATAATTTTTTGTCAAAACAGATACAATAGATGATTACGGCGCACCTTTGTGCGCCGTAATCGTTAAATCCCATATTTTTAATTTTTATCCTCTTCTATTTGAATAAGCTGAGTTGAGAGTCGATATGAAAAAGATCTTGAATCAATGGGTCAGCCGCCTGATTTCCGGAACGCACAATCACTTTGCCTGCTACCTGCCCAAAAGTACCGGACTGACATCCCGGATCATTTTAAAATTATTTTTTCACAATATTCAAATCCCCCACCACCATGTCCCATTTGTCCGGGAACTTGAAAAACAAGGGATCGTCATCACGGTTAATAAATATAAAAGTTATTTTGAATATTTATTCTATCATCTGCGGTACCAGGCAGAGGGCCTCCGGTATCCGGGAATCGGATTTGACTACCGGTTTTTTTTGTGGCAGCCGGTGTTTCGGTTTTTTAAAATTCTGCTCTCCTATGCGGACCATTTTTTAAAGCATTTTTCACTTCAGAATCCCTACAAAAGCGGATTTATTCAGGAGAAACTGACGCAAGGCGAGACAGCCCTGCTGTCCCTGGTTGAAAAAAAGGGGTTTTACCGACGATTTGTCAAATCAAAAACCGATCCCTTGCATTACCTGATTGAAATACAGAAAAACATCGAAAAACCGATTATTTTTCTGCCGCATCTGATGTTTTTCAGCAAAGCACCGCGATCGACCCAGCTGACGTTTGTCGACATGCTGTTCGGCACCCAGGAAAATCCCGGCAGGCTCCGCCGGCTGATTACGCTGCTTAAAAATCCAAAAAAAATTTTCATCGAAACTTCAGACCCGGTTTATTTAAAAGAGTTTTTAAATCGTCCGGATATCAAAAAGCTGAATTCAAAAGACCAGGCAGTCGCCCTTCGCCGTTATCTTTTAAACCAGATCAACCAGCATCGCCAGACCATCACCGGACCGATTTTAAAATCCCGGCTGGAAATCCGGGAAGAAATGCTGACCAACCGGCAGGTTCAGGACATCATTGCGGATTATGCCCGGGATCAGGCGCTTTCCATTCATCAGGCCCATAAGCAGGCGGCGGACTTTTTGGATGAAATTGCCGCCAATTATAATACAAAAATGATCCGGCTCTTTGATATTACCCTGCGATGGATGTTTAAAAATATATTTGAAGGAATGGTCATTGATTATAAAGGACTGGACCGGGTCAAACGGGTATCCAAAAAAGGGCCGCTCATCCTGGTTCCGTGCCATAAAAGCCATCTGGATTATCTGATCCTGTCCTATGTGTTTTTCAACAACAACATGCCCTGCCCGCTCATTGCGGCCGGGAAGAATCTTTCTTTCTGGCCCCTGGGTCCCATATTCAGAGGCGGGGGCGCTTTTTTTCTCCGGCGGACCTTTAAAGGCGAGCTTCTGTATCCGAAAATATTTGCCGCCTACATCAAAAAGGTGCTGGAAGAAGGATTTCATATCGAATTTTTTGTCGAAGGCGGCCGGAGCCGGACCGGTAAACTGCTGACCCCCAAAATCGGGCTGCTCTCCCTGTTGATCGACGCATATATCAAAAATGAATGGGATGACATGACCTTTGTTCCCATTTATATCGGTTACGACCGGGTGCTGGAGGAAAGCGCCTATATCAACGAGATCGAAGGCGGGAAAAAAACACCGGAAAACCTGAAAAATGTGATCAAGGCCAGAAAATTTTTAAAGAAAAAATACGGAAAGATTTATCTGAACTTTCATGAGCCTTTTTCATTAAAAGAATATTTAAACCAGTACGACCGCGAGCATCCGACCACGGCGGGAGCGGAACCGAAAACATTATACGGCGAATTCGGCAAAAAACTGATCGGCGCCATCAACCAGGTCTCTTTGGTCACGCCCCATGCCGTCATTGCCAGCGCCATATTAAACAGCGGGCAGAAGCGGTTTGATTACAATCAGCTGATGGTTCATGTGGATACCTACATGACCTATCTTGTATCCCAAAAAACGTATCTGGCCGAAACCCTCATTCTCGACCGGACCCAGACATTTAATCAGGTGCTGGGGGCATTTGTTCATAATAAAATCATTGAAAAAACCACTTCCGAGTTTTCCAAATCCGCCATTGCCAATCCGCTGTTCAAAATCATCGAGTCCAAGCGGCCCGCGCTGGAGTATTACAAAAACAACGGCATCATTGCTTTTATTCCCGCCGCGTTCACCGCCCTGGCCATCTTAAAGGCGGATGCATTTCAATTTTCATCCGTGGACATTCATGTCAGCTACAAATTCCTGCAGGAATTTTTTGAAAATGAATTTATCTTTGATCCGGATCAGCCGGTGGAATATCTGGTGCGTAAAAACTTAAAAGCATTTATTGACGACGCCATTATTATGCCCCACCCCACCCTGCCGGACACTTACAACCTCACCTCCGCCGGGTACCGGAAACTGAACCTGTATGCGGCATTTTTAGTGCCTTACTTTGAATCTTACTGGATCGTTTTAAATTTTTACAGAAAATATACCAAAAAATCCATTTTTGACACCAAAGATTACATGAAAAAAATCCAGTCCCTGGGCAACAGAATGTACAAAAGAAAAGAGGTGGAACGAAAAGAGGCCTTGTCCAAGGTAAATTATAAAAATGCGGTAACGTTTTTTACCAGTCACGGCCTGACCGAAGCGGAAAAGGACAAGGATCAGATAGAATTTTATTCAAAAGTCATCCAGAATTACAGGCGTTTTCTTCCGCAATAACAAAGGCATTGAAAACCGATTGCGCCGGACAACACAGCCTTAAACACCTACTTATATAAAATAAAAAATTTACAATGAAAGCGCTTATCCTGGCCGCCGGATACGGCACCCGTCTCCGGCCCCACACAACCCATATTCCCAAGCCGCTGTTTCCCGTTGCCGGCCAGCCCTTGATTGATCTGACCATCCGCCGGCTGATGGATCAGGGCATCACCGCCATCATCATCAATGTTCACCACCTGCACCAGCAGATTACCGCCTATATCAAAAGCCGGAATTATCCGATACCGGTGGTCACGCGTTACGAAGAACGAATCCTGGGCACGGGCGGGGCCATCCGGAATGTGGCCGACTTTTTGGATGACCAGCCGTTTCTGGTGATCAACAGCGATATTGTCACTGATATTGACGTTTCATCGGTTTTTGATTTTCACCGGCAGCACGGCCACCCCGCAACCCTTGTGACGCACGACTATCCGATGTTTAACAAGGTATGGACCGATGACAATGACAACATCCTCGCGTTTTCCGGCACGGGTCAAAACCTGCCGCCGAATGTCTGCTGCCGGGCATTTACCGGCATACAGGTGCTGGCGCCCGTGATCATGGACCATATCCCGGAAAAGGATGGTCTGGTGTCCAGTATTGATGTCTATCAAAAAATGATCCGCAGCGGGCTGACCATCAAGGCATACACGGCAAAAAATCATTATTGGCGGGATATCGGGACGCCGGAAAGTTATGCCCGGGCCGTATACGATCACGCAGCGCCCATTGCTCTGGCAAAAGCCTTTGGCCCCAGTAAATTCCCCCCGGTTGAACGCACCCTGCTGGCCGGAGACGGATCCGACCGGCGATGGTACCGGATGGTCTCCGGCAGCCGCCGACTGATCATGGGAGACCATGGCATCAATGCAGACAGCCGGATTGCGGAGGTGGATTCTTTTGTCAACATCGGAAACCACCTGTTTCAACAAAATATTCCCGTGCCGAAAATTTTTTATTCCGATGGTTTCGCCGGACAGGTTTATGTAGAAGATTTAGGAGACACCCATCTTCAGGCGGTCATTGCCCAAACGCCGGACCCCCGGAAAATCATCCGGATTTACCAGCAGGTCATCGACCAGGTTCTGCGCATGTCCATATCCGGCGCAGACGGATTTGATCCGGCCTGGACCTATCAGAGCAGCGCATATGACCGGGATTTGATTCTGGACAAGGAATGCCGGTATTTTGTAGACGCATTTTTGAACACCTGCCTGAATATGGAAATATCTTATGCGGACCTGGCAGCGGAATTTCAATGCCTGGCCGACCATACCCTTGAAAATGCAGTCACCGGTTTCATGCACCGGGATCTGCAATCCAGAAACATCATGATCCATGCGGGCCGGATATTTTTTATCGACTTTCAGGGGGCCAGAACCGGGCCGATTCAGTATGACCTGGCATCCCTGCTCACAGACCCTTATGTTGATCTGACCGAATCCATCCAAAATGACCTGCTGGATTACAGCACCGAAAAACTGGCCCGACTGATATCAAGTGAAAAATTAAAGTTTATTGCCGGATACCGGTATTGTTCGATCACGCGGATATTGCAGTCTTTAGGGGCCTTCGGCTGCCTGTCAAAAATTAAGCACAAGCCCTTTTTTGAACAATTTATCCCCGTTGCATTAAAAAATCTGAACCTTCGCCTTGAGTCTTCAGAGACACCTGCATTTCCATTATTGACAGAAACCGTTAAAAACGCTTTGATATTATTACACGCAAGAGATTAAGCATTTTCAAAGGATAAACAATGAACCGATTAAAAGTTATGATCAACGGGCTGCCGGGCCAGGTGGCCGGCAGTATCGCAAACCATGTGCTGGCCGACGACAGATTTGAGCTGGTGCCCTTTTCCTTTACCGGGCCGGACATCGCTGATTCAACCTGTCTGATGGACGGATTTTCCGTCCGGCTGGTCAGGCCGGATGTGCGGGATGACGAAATTCAGAAAATCAAGCAGGCCGAAGGATTCTTTATCACGGTTGACTTTACATTGCCGGCGGCAGTCAACGACAATGCGGAGTTTTACTGCCGGCATAATCTGCCATTTGTCATGGGCACAACAGGCGGCGACCGGGAGCAGCTTGAACAGAGCGTTCTCAGTTCATCCATTTCCGCGGTGATTGCGCCGAACATGGCCAAACAGATCGTGGGGTTCCAGGCCATGATGGCATATGCCGCGGAAAATTTTCCCGGCCTGTTCGCCGGATATCGGCTTGAAATCCGGGAAAGCCATCAGCAGACCAAAGTGGACACCAGCGGCACGGCCAAGGCCATGGTCCGATATTTCAATAAACTCGGGATCGATTTTGGGGAAAACCAGATCATCAAAATCCGGGACCCTGAAATTCAGCAAAAAGAATTAAAAATACCCGAAGCATATCTTGGCGGCCATGCCTGGCATACCTATACGTTGGATGCACCGGACAAAACCGCTCAATTCAGTTTTTCGCACAATATCAACGGCCGGGATATCTATTCCCAGGGAACCTTTGATGCAGTTCTGTTTTTGCAGAAAAAAATCAATGCCGGGTCCGCCGGCAGCGTCTATACAATGATCGATGTTCTGAAAGGGGGATAATATTTCATGAAAAACGCCATGCAATCATTGATCGTTATCTTTGGTCTGATTTTTTTATTGGCCGGCACGGCATGGGGAGACCAGGTGTTTCCCGAAAAAACATGGAAAGACCGGCCGGATCCCCTTGCCGATGAAAATGCCCGGGTGGGCGGCGAAATTTCCGTGTTTGGCGGGCAATACCCCAAAAGCCTGAATTATTATCTGGACAACAATGTCCTGTCAGCCGAGGTTTTTGGCGCCCTTTTCGAGTCGCTGCTGACATTAAATCCCCTGACCATGAAATATGAACCCGGACTGGCCGATAAATGGACCATCTCTGATGACAAAAAAACATTTACCTTCCATATCAATCCCAAAGCACGCTGGAGCGACGGCACACCGGTTACCGCCGAAGACGTCAAATGGACCTATGATGTTATTTTAGATCCGAAAAATATGACCGGCCCCCATAAAATCAACATGGAACGATTTACCCCGCCGGAAGTTGTGGATCAACACACCATCCGGTTTACCGCCAAAGAGATTCACTGGAAAAATCTGCTGGCGGCCAGCGGATTTCAAATTTTATGCAGGGCCGCGTATCAGAATGTGGATTTTAATACCATTAACTTTGAATTTCCCGTGGTCTCCGGTCCCTGCCAGTTGGGGAGAATCGACGAAGGGGTATTGCTGAAACTGAACCGGCGGTCCGACTGGTGGCACATTGATGCCGCGTCTTCCCGCAACAAAGGCAACTTTGACACCATTACCTATAAGTTTTTTGCCGAACGGACCAACGCCTTTGAAGCATTTAAAAAAGGCATCATCGATCTTTTCCCGGTGTATACGTCCCGGATCTGGATCAATGAAACCGGGGGAGAGGTGTTCATCAAAAATCATATTATCAAGCAGAAAATCCACAATCACAAACCGGTCGGGTTTCAGGGGTTTGCCATGAATATGCGCAAGCCGCCGTTTGATGACATTCTGGTGAGAAAAGCCATGGCGTTTCTCCTGGACCGGGAAAAAATGAACCAGACACTCATGTACGGCCAGTATTTTCTTCATCAATCCTACTTTGAAGACCTGTATTCCGATGCCATTCCCTGCCCCAATCCGGCCATTGAGCTCAACCGGAAAAAAGCCAGGGCCCTGCTCAAGCAGGCCGGATGGGCGGTCAATCCGGACACCGGATATCTTGAAAAAGACGGAAATAAATTTTCATTTCAATTCCTCACCCGGGATGCGTCTTCTGAAAAGTTTCTGTCCATTTATGCCGAAGATCTCAAGGATGCGGGTATTGAAATGCGCATTGACAAAAAGGACTGGGCCGCCTGGGCCAGAGACATGGAAGAATTCAATTATCAGATGACCTGGGCATCCTGGAGTTCCGGCGTTTTTAAAGACCCGGAAAGCATGTGGCTGTCCGCGGAAGCCGACCGAAACAGCGGCAATAATATTACCGGATTTAAGAACAAAACCGTGGATGCGCTGATCGAAAAACAAAAAACCATTTTTGACATTGAAAAGCGAAATGACATCTACCGCGAAATCGATCAGCTGATTTATCAGGAATATCCCTATGTGCTGCTCTGGAATATTGATTACACCCGGTTGCTGTACTGGAACAAATTCGGCACGCCGCCGACGGTTCTCTCCAAGTACGGAGATGAAAGCAGTGCGCTCTGGTATTGGTGGATTGATGAAGATTCAAAGGCGATGTTAAACGACGCCATTGAGATGAAGACACTGCTCCCGCCGAAACCGGCATCGGTTCAATTTGATGAGGCGTTTTTGGCGGGAGAAGACTGACGGCAGCATTGCAGTAATTTTCGGCAACGTATTCGGACCTTGGAATTTGAGCATACCGGGCAGGGCATCCATGATGAGTCAAAAAAATGGACCTGTTTGCCGGATTTTCACCATCTGTTCATGCAGCCGTTCTGCCCTCAGGCAAAAGGCTTCGAGCTTTGCATGAATTAATTGGGGAAATGGCGACCCATCACTTTCAATGGCCAGAAACGGAAGCTCCTCAACATCTTTAAGGATTGACTTGAGCTGAATGTTTTTCGGATCAGCTGCCAGCTTGTCTTCCCGGTTCATGGCTTCGTTTAATATCGCCTCGGACATCCGGTTGGGCATGCAGCCGAAAGGTCCGATGGCAATAACACCACATGCCTGGCCTGCAACTTCCGTAATTGCACTTCCGACAGTAAGGATCACTTCCCCCGTCAGGTTGGGGGAAACATAGGGTGTGGCGTTATCGATGATGCTATTGATATCAACCATCTCCGCATGCACAAGCCCTGATTTGCCCAGCAGGTTTTTCATGCGTCTTTCATGTCTTGCCATGACTCTTTTTTTTATCATGAATCCCAGTTTTTCCAGAATCGTCATGGACATATAGACCAGCTTTTTATCCACCAGGTAGTCTGAATAAATCATCCATTCCGCGATGGGCGCACAGATTGTGGCAAACCCCCGTTTAGCCAGATTTTCTGTCAGATACCGGCGCGATAAGCCGTCGCGCCTGACAAACATCTCCCCTGACAGAAAAATTACCGGAACATCTGCCAGCGGCCGTTTCATGGGAATTTCTTTTAAATTCCAGCTTGATTTTTCAAGCTGCCGTTCCATTTCTGAAAAATTTTCTGCTGCGAGGGCATTTAGTATCTGTTCCCATTCCGCTTCAAATATGTTCATTGCCGCATCCACATCCACGGCATTTGCGAGAATCATGGAGCGTATGTCTTCCATGGCATCCGACACAATTACTGCCGACCAGACCTTCAGCTGAAGATCCGTGCCAAACCCGCCGTAACTGTTTTCAGATGAAGGGGACAGCAGCGCCACATCCGGGATATTTAATCGTTTGAGCAGATCCTCCATAAAAACATAATACTGGCCGAACCGGCAAGGTCCCGAGCCGGTGGGCATGAAGTAAACAACAATTTCTCCGTCTTTTTTATGGTTTTGAATATAATTCAGCAATGATCCGCTTGTCAGCACCAGCGGCAGGCACTCTTTGCAGCTGGTGTTGGCCCTGCCGAGCCGCAGAATGGTTTCGTCCGACGGCGGATGAACGAACGTATGAAACCCCTTGGATTTAAAGGAAGCCCCCAGGGCTTCTCCGGCAATACGGCCCACTGATGGAAAAAGTAACGTAACCGACGGATCCGTCAAGGGAAGGGTTTTTCCGGATGAGGTGGTCACCATCAGAATTCCCTTTTCAATGGAGACCTCGGCAGTTCTGTATGCAGCCTTTTTTTCCGGGGCATTCTCACGCCCGTTGAGCTGCCGGTAGGTCGCAACAATATCCAGATAGGCTTCGATACGGGTTTCAAGGCCCGCGTCTGCGGAATGACTGTCAAGTTCCAGTGTCAGGGACGGTTTTTTGCCCATGATGTTTCTGAAATAACCGATGAGAAAGGAATCCGGACCGCAGGAAAAATTGGTGATGTAGGTGCCGAACAGCTGGGGATGTTTTTTAACAAAGCGGGCCGCCTTTATTATCAGCTGACCGGTGCCCCAGTACATGTGTTTTTTATCCCTTTCATCATCAACGCTGAGAAAGTCGATAGGAATGACCTGGACCCCGCGCGATACCAGTTTGTGCGGTATGCCCATATTGGCTTCCCCCACATACCCGTTATAGGATCTGGCGAACAGAACGACGGCGGTCCTGTCCGGATCGGATTCCAACTCGGCCATCACGCGTTTACCGGTTGTCTTCATCTCGTTAAAACATGCCTTCTGGGCATCTGCCGCTTTTTTAAACGCAGCTGCGGCAGCCTTCTTTGTTTCCCCCATCTTTATCGCAGTTTCAACAAACTGCGCCAGTGCGGCATCAATGCCTGTCCTCAAATCCAAAAGCGGCGCCAGAACCTGCTTTCCCATTGCTTTTAATTTTTCAAGCGGATCCCTGAAAGTGGTCTGCAGAAAGAAGGTTTCGCCCTGGACAAACGGACATAACAGGGAGCTTGCTTCTTCGTTGGAAGCGGGGATGGTTTTAAAATGCGGGAGAAATATAAAATCCGGTGAATCGCCGGCCTCGATTATTGAATAGAAAAAACCGTGGGAAAGTTCCGCAGGATAGCAGAACGCGGATCCCCTCCGGTCGATCCCTTCCTGGGATGGTGTATCCGGCAGCACAATTTCATATCCGAGTTCGGAAAAAAATGTTGAATAGAGCGGGTAATAGGTATTCACCAGAAAACTTCGGTTGATCGCCACCCGGCCTTTAGATTTTGAATTTTCCGGCAGCGCCGCACCATATTTATCAAAAACAAGCGATTGGCGGAATTTGACCAGGTCAAGGGTCTTAATATCATATGAAATATTGCGTCTTAAATTATAGTACCGGTTACAGGCGCCGCCAAACGGATATTTTTCCCCCTCCAGTTCGATCATTGCAATGTCGCATTTTCTGTCACATTTTTCTTTCCCGCCGCCGCAGATAAATGATTTACCGTAACTTACATCCCGCGCCACAAGGGCGTTGAGGTCAAAGTGCCCCTCCGGCATGATGTTGTTTTCAATGCGATTTTTGACCTCGAGCGCCACGCCAAAAGCCCCCATCAGTCCCGGTTCCGGCGGGACAATGATCGGTTTGCCCACGAGGGCTGCCATGGCCAGCGGAACGGCATGGTTATAACATACGCCGCCCTGCATAAAAATTTTCTCGCCCACCTGCCGGTTTCCTTTGACGCGGTTTGTATAGTTCATGCAGATGGAATAGACCAGCCCGGCAACAATATCTTCGTGCGCCACACCTTCATGAATCGCATTTTTGATATCCGAGGCGACAAATGCGGCACACTGGTCGTTAAAGTTCGGGGGGCGTTTCCCTTTCATCGCAATATCCGCGATGTCTTCCATGGCGACATTCAGTGATTCCAGTGCGGACTCTTCAAGAAATGATCCGGTGCCGGCAGAGCATGCTTCATTCATCGCATAATCGGAAGACACGCCATTGGTAATATAAGTATACTTGGCATCCTGGCCGCCGATTTCAAAAATCGTATCCACCTGGTCATCAAAAAATACGGCAGCGGCGGCGTGCGCGATGATCTCGTTGATCACGCCCTCAGTCATCGCATGAAGTCCGGCGATCTGCCGGCCGGAACCGCAGACACCAAGACCTGTAATTTTAACACTTTCCGGATCAACAGCGGATGCCACCTGTTCAAGGATGGATTCGTAACACTTCCGGGATGCGCCGACCGGGTCGCCGTTGGTCCTCAGGTAGATGGACGCCAGCATGGCATTGTCATTTTTTCGCAGCAGCACGGCCTTGGTGGTTGTGGATCCCACATCAAGACCTAAGATACACTGATCGCCTTTTTTTGCTTTGTCTGTTTTAATGGATTTAAATTCCACCTGGTCCGCAAAGTCTGCAAGGGGAGGCAACGATTCAAACGGTTCAATCTCTGTCCTGAAAAGTGAGTCTTTTCCGGGAAACGGTGCGGTCTGGTGGTCCAATGCCCATAAAGCCGTTCCCATTGCTTCAAAATACGGCGCTTCTTCCGGTACAATCAGCCCGGGTATTTCCGCCTTCAGGTTGCTGATCATCATCCGGTTCAATGCGGTCCCGCCGGTCACCATGATGTTTTTGCGATCCACTTTTTTCAACAGTTCCAGAATCTTGTTAGACATCATGACGCACAGGCCGGCCGTGACTTTTGACTTCGGGATCCCCTTGTTGGTGGCATGGGTACAGTCCGACTTGCAAAACACGGAACACCGTCCCGACACATGGTGAGGATCTTCATTCTCGATCCACTCCTCTAAATCGTCCAGAGAGACGTCCATTCGACGTAACTGCTGGAGAAAAAACTCTCCGGTGCCCGAAGCGCATTTATTGCCGGTCAGCACGTTGGATACTTTGCCGCTGCTGTTCAGTACATAGGTCATGAACGTTTCGCCCCCGGCGGAAACCACCGCCGGGCAGGAAACATCTTCGGGTTTTATGAACTTAAACGCATGCTCAACCGCTTCCGGCTCTGAAATGGCGGACAGGTTGATGAACTTATGAAATTTTCTTCCGGTCACCGCGATGTTGTCAAATTTACTGAAATCGATATTTTCCACAACAGACAGCATGGTCTGCTTGGGGTCGCCGCCATGGTAATGGACCGAATAATCGACAACTCGCGTGCCATTGTTTTTTCCGAAACTGCCCGCTGGATGGCCGTTTCTGGTGGCCTCCATCTGTACGACGGATATGGTGGAAGCGCCCAGGCAGATGCCGAGACTCATTTTTTTTTCGTCTGCTGTTACGTTTCCTGCTGGCGTTGTTTTTACCATGCCGTCTTTCATGTATTATGCTGCTCCCTTACTATCCGAATAGATTTAAGTCATTTTATCAGATGAGCGTTTAATATCATGCCGGGTGATATTTATTGTAATGGCTCCTGTCTGGGTTTCATTCCACCGATAAAATCCGGTTTATAAAATACTCTGCCTGAAACGTCTGCCCCAAGGTCTTTAAGCCAGTCGGCCAGTTCATGGTTACAATTATGGAAAATCCAATACGGCACATCATGTTTTACAAAATAAACACGTTCGCCCGGATTATAATGTTCGGTCTCAGCTTTGGCCTCGTAAGCATTCTGCAGTTGATGATGCAGCTTTTTTACTTTATCTGCAGGGGCGAAAAAAGAAACAGCCATTTCGCAGTCTTTGAAACGCTCGCAAATCAGTTGTCCCGGTTTCCAGGAAGTGGATTTTCTTCCCAAACACCCCGGAGTTAAAAAGGCCATGTTTTTAAACGCTGTCCATGGATCCCTCTTGTTCAGGGCAAACAATTCCCAATCTCCGTAAGTGAACTCTGTCAATA
This sequence comes from Desulfobacteraceae bacterium, assembly GCA_011390415.1. GTDB lineage: Bacteria > Desulfobacterota > Desulfobacteria > Desulfobacterales > Desulfosalsimonadaceae > SURF-3. The sequence continues at coordinate 67 of JAABSL010000044.1, read as the reverse complement.
ATCCGTCGTCGTAAAATGCCAGTGAATGGTGCCCCCACGTAGAATATTTAATTAAATATACTTTCGT
>JAABSL010000043.1 GCA_011390415.1 Desulfobacteraceae bacterium | reverse complement strand
GGCAGGTTCAGGGTTTTTGCGATTTCAAGCTGGCGGACAAACCATTTTTCCTGGTCCGCCCGGGGCGAATACATCCGGTTAAAGTCCAGGCCGGTTTCCCCCCACGCTTTGACCCGCGGATTGGCTGTCAGATCCGTGAGTTTGCCGAGCACATTCTCATTACAGGATGTTGCATCATGGGGATGAATACCGACTGCGGCATAGCATCCGGGATAAGCTGCGGCAATGTCGACAGCCTGGGTGCAGGTGGATTCGGTAATGCCCACAATCATCATGGCATCCACGGATGCGGCCTTTGCGCGCCGGATCACCTGGTCCGTATCTTTGGCGTACGCTTTGTCGTTTAAATGGCAGTGACTGTCAAATAGTTTCATAAGTTATCTGGTGTTACGCAATCTGTTAAATTTTCAGTTGTTTAAAAAAATGCCAGCAACGGCGGCATAAATGGAAGTTTTCAATATCATTACATGTTTTAAAATGCAAATGGTAACTGGGGGCGACAGGGTATCGGGCTGAAGAAAGAAAATAAAGTGCGGTGTAAAGAGTTACCGTTCACGGTACAGATGATGCAGGAGGGGACCGTTTCCCTGGCCGATTTGAATGTCTTTGGAGAGGTCAATCAAATGACTGGTAAATGCCACCGCCTTTGCAAATGCGTCCGCCGGGTCCGATTTTAGGGCCAAAAAGGCGGCAAATGCCGAGGCAAACGTGCATCCCGTGCCGTGGGTGTTTTTTGTGTGATACCGGGGATTGGATTCAACGATTTCCAACACCCGGTGGCCGTCTTTTAAAAGGAAAATATCCGTGACCGTGCTTTTGTCCGTGTCAATATGCCCGCCTTTTAAAATAATTCCGGACAGTTTTTCAAATCGTTCCAGCAGATCGCGTCCCGCGATGGTGATATTTTTGAGTTCTCTTCCATACAGGGTTTTAAGTTCGTCATAGTTGGGGGTAAGGTAGTCGGCTTGGGGAATGATGTGTTCAATGAGTGCGGCAACAGCCGGGTCGTCTATCAGGATGCATCCGCTGGTGGAGATCATGACCGGATCGCAGACAACCGGACAGCCCGTCAAATATGGGACAATGGCTTTGCAAATGTCGGCATTGGGCAGCATGCCGAGTTTGATAACGTCGATGCGGATGTCATCGAAAACCGAATCCAGCTGCTGTTTGACAAAGTCGCCCGGAATCGGCAGGGCCGCCGTTACGGTTTGGGTGTTTTGAGCGGTTAACGCGGTGATGACCGATGCGCCGTAAACCCCGGCGGCGGTAAATGTTTTAAGATCCGCCTGGATACCGGCACCTCCCGAAGGATCGGAACCGGCAATGGTGAGAACGGTGGGGTGGTGTCTGAGATCGGTGTCATTTGACAATTTTTTTGATGTGCTCATACACTTTCTGGTTGGTGGTCACTTCATAATATTTGTTTTCAGTTTCCCCGATAATGCTCAGGTCTTTTAGCGACACTTCCGGAATAACGGATTCCCGGATGATCAGCCGCTGAAAATTTCCGGCGGTGGTCGGAAATTTCCCGGTATAAAAAGTCAATGGTTTGTTTTCTATTTCCGGAATTTCACACTCCACCTGACTTAAATGAATCTCTTTTTTCAGTTTTTTAAACCCCTGGGGTGACAGCTGAATGCCTTTTACATTATATCTTAATGTTTTACTGTTAAACAGAATTGATGTTTCCGGGTTTAAAGCCGGCTGCATTTCATAAACATTAAACGGCAGTCTTTCTTTGGATAAATACTGGTTAAGGGTTTTGTCGCATCGCGACAACCGGTCCGCATCATTGATGGCCGGTGAAATCATGATCTGACTTTCATCATCATAAAAAAAGGTCGGCGGCGTATTGGAAAATCCCACCCCGACCCCCAGCTCCAGCCGGGGCAATCCTTTTTTTCTGTTTATTTTGTTGTATTTGCGCACAATCATAAGGATGTTGATCGCCAGGCCGCAGGCCCGTGACACACTGTACCATCGTGCCGGCGCATCCTCGTGTTCAAATATCGACAGAATAATGGCATCGCCCTCGATAAACGTTTTGACCGCGCCATAAAGTGACAGCAGTTTGCTGATGGGTTCAAAAAAATTGAGGCTGAAATTAGAGGCCGGATTCAGTTTTTTGGCTTTCATCTGTTCGATGATCGCGGTAGAGCCTCTGACATCGGCTTTAAGAACGGCCAGGTTGATAATCGGCTTTTTGTCAAACGCATCTTCATAGGATAATTTAAATTCATAAAGACAGTGATTGCTCCGGGACAGATTGAGAATTTTTTCATCGGTGACAATATGGATGCTGTCGGAGCATTCTCTTATCAGGAGGTTGTTTCTCAAGTCCCTGTGATAATTTGAAAAATCCTTTAAAAACCTGACCAGGTATTTTTTCTGCGATCCCCGGGTGGTCATCCGGACCCGTCGGATGGTTCGTTTCAACGGGGCCAGCGGAAACGACCGGCCAAAATATTTTTTAAACCGCTTGAGTTTTCTGACGGTGTTTTTTCTGGCTTTTGGAATCACCAGATACTGAAGGCATTCCTGGGGCGACAACGGCGGACAATACCGTTCATATACCGGCCGCATCTTGTAGGCCGCAACAATCCCCTGCATCATGTTTTCTTTTGATATGGCCTTGAGTATCAGGTTTAATAATTTTTTCTGAATTTTGATTTTTGATTTAATATTTTGAATTTGTTTCGGATTTGCATTGCGCTGCCTGAGTTTTTTTAGTTCCGCGGTCAGCTGAAAATAGTTGAACAGTTTGTCGATATTGTCACTGTGCTTGATCCAGCCGTCCGCCCGGGTGTCATAGGCCGTAATGTAGTTCTTCAAGGAATCGCTGGGTTTGTCTGCGGCCGGTGGCGCGCTTTTATCGGATTGCCGGTCCAGCTGATTCAAAAAAGCGGTTAACAGATTGATCAATGTATTATAGTTGACCGGATCTTCCAGCCGGTGGCCCATTAATACATAATTTTCAATCATGAAAAAGCCGTCTGAATGGGTGGACATCTGAAGAATCGGGTTGGAAAAAAGTTCTTCCGGAAGCTTGGCATCTTCGCCGAAATTAGAGGTCCGGAGCTTATTGACATCATTTTGAACTTCAATAAAGTACTCGAAAAGTTCCGCACCGACATTTCTGATAATCTGATTTCGTTGCTGAATAATGGAAGCCACTTCTTCCCGGAGCTTTAGCGTTGCTTCTGCGTGGCTGGAAAATTCATGTTTCCGGATCACATTTTTACAATGCTGAATCGCTTCCTCATACTGATTCTGAATTTCTTCCGACAGCATTTTGACCAGGGCGGTCTGGGCCAGAAAGTCGATCTGGATTTCACTTTGCGCTTTTGCCCGGTTGACACCGTCTGTCAGAATTTCAGTGCAGAGGCGCTGAAATTCTGCTGTCTCTCTGAACCAGTTGATTTCCGGATTGATGATAAACGGTGCCGACGCTTCCGCATACTTGATCACAAGCTCAAAAATAAAGCGTTCGGTAACCTTGCGGAATTCGGAGCTGATGAACACATCAAACCGGACATTGTCCACGCCGAGATTCAGCCGGGTAAACGGCAGCTCGATGGCATAGGTTTTCAGATGGAATGTATTTAAATCAATCGTTTGCGGCATTTAAGAACGTCATATCATCAGTGAGGGCCATTAACAGCCTGTTAAAGAGATTCTTCGGCAATGGGGCACGATTCCGGATCAAAGGGGTTGCGGCAGACCATTAATGTTGTGTTGCTAGTAGGAGTGGTCTTTTGACGGAAATGTGCCATCCTGCACTTCGGCAATATATGCTTTTATTCCCCCGGCTGCCTGCTGCCTCAACGAAACAAACTGCTTGACAAATTTCGGCACATGTCTGTCCGTTATCCCGAGAAGGTCGTGGATGACAAGTATCTGGCCGTCACAATCCGGTCCGGCGCCGATGCCGATGGTCGGTATGGAAACGTTTCGGGTGATTTCAGCGGCAATGTCTGCGGGAATTCCTTCGAGTACCACGGAAAACGCGCCGGCTTCTTCCACCATCCGGGCATCGGACAGCAATTGCGCTTCATTCCGCTGAATCCGGTACCCGCCCATCTGGTGGACAGATTGGGGAAGCAGCCCGATGTGGGCCTGGACCGGTATGCCGCATTCGGTGATGGCGCGGATGGTTTCGCTCACGGCCGCACCGCCTTCGAGTTTCACAGCCGCGGCCCCGGTTTCTTTTAAGAATCGGCCGGCATTGGCAAGGGCCTGCGCCACAGATACCTGATAGGACATAAACGGCATATCGGCAACCACCATGGCATGCTGAACGGTCTTTGCGACGATTTTTGTATGGTAGACCATCTGGTCCATGGTAACCCCCAGGGTGTTGCTTTCACCCTGAACGACGTTGCCCAGTGAGTCCCCCACCAGAATCATGTGAACGCCCGCTTCGTCGGCTATTTTTGCAAAAGGATAGTCATAGGCCGTTACGGATGTGATTTTTTCTCCTTTTTGCTTCATGCTGTAAAGCGTATTGAGGGTAATCTGGGTCGGCATGCAAAATCTCCTTTTTACCTGCTGTTTATTGGCGTGAACTCAGGCAAAAACAGGTTTAAAATATCGGGTTGATGGCGTTTAACTATTTGTAATAATATATTTTTTGTTCAATTTTAGGGATAAATCAGAAAAGAACATTAATATTGACTAAGTCAAACCTTTAAAATATAAATTACGGATTGCCCTTTATTTGGAAACAATCCATCTTGTTGTACTTTTCAGAGTATAGAAAAAATTAACCGGCATTGCAAATGTAAAAAAATACACGGCATCGCCGGAAAGAAGATCGATCACACATGATTCAGTTAATCAGAGGATTTAAAGACATCCTGCCCGATGAAACCCCGACGTGGCAGCATATCGAAAAGACCGCCACTGCGCTTTTTCAGGCATTCGGATTTTCCGAAATCCGGTTGCCCATTGTGGAGAAAGCCGAACTTTTTCAGCGCAGTATCGGAGAGAATACGGATATTGTCGAAAAAGAAATGTATACATTTCCCGGCAGCAAAGCGGAGCTGATCACCCTGCGGCCGGAAGCCACCGCCTCGGTGGTGCGGTCTTATATTCAGCAGAAACTGTATGCAAAAGAACCGGTTCAGAAATTATACACCATCGGGCCGATGTTTCGGCGGGAGCGCCCGCAAAAAGGAAGGTACCGTCAGTTTTATCAGATTAATGCCGAGGTGTTCGGCATTGCATCCCCGTATATTGACGCCCAGTTGATTTTTATGCTCTGGTCGTTGTTTGAGCGCCTGAAAATCGGCGGGCTGTCCGTTCAGCTCAATTCCCTGGGGTGTCCCGCATGTCGGCCGGCGTTTAAAGGGGCCCTGTCGTCGCTGCTGGCATCAAAAACAGACGATCTATGCAGCGACTGTGTCCGGCGGCTGGATAAAAATCCCCTGCGGGTTCTGGATTGTAAAGTGCCCGCCTGCCAGGAAGCAATTCGCGAAGCCCCTTCTATGATCGATTTTTTGTGTGACGACTGCACCGGTCATTTTGATGCGGTAAAATCCGCCTTACATTCGCAAAAGATCCCGTTTGCCCTGAACCCGCGACTGGTCCGGGGGCTGGATTATTATACCCGGACAGCATTTGAAATCCAGACAGATGCGTTGGGCGCGCAAAACGCCATTGCCGGGGGCGGCAGATATGACATGCTGGTTAAAATGCTCGACGGTCCGGATCAGCCGGCCATCGGGTTTGCCATCGGCCTGGATCGGCTGGCTGCCCTGATGATGCAGACCGCTCCGGAAAAAGAATTAACGCCGGAACTATTTATCGCGGCCCTGGGAGAAGAAACCCGGGATATAACGTTTGAATGGTCCTGTGCCCTGGCGCTGGAAGGGGTCCGGACGGAAATTGATTTTTCCGGTAAAAGCTTAAAGGCACTGATGAAACGGGCCAACCGCATCGGCGCTGCGCATGTCCTGATTGTGGGCGGCGCGGAGATTGAAAGCGGTGCGGTGGTGGTCAGAAACATGGCCACAAAGGAACAAAAAACCATACCCATTGACGGGGTGGTCAATCATATTAAAACATATCTGGCAACTTAGCCCTGGGTAGCGTTACGGGCAGCTGTTTGAAAGGAGATAGTTAAGTGATAGAACCATTGGGAGACATGCGGCGAACGCATCATTGCGAGGAGCTGGGTGCGGAACATATCGGCCATGAAGTGGTATTGATGGGGTGGGTGCAGCGCCGCCGGGATCACGGCGGTGTTATTTTTATTGATTTAAGGGACCGCAACGGCATCACCCAGGTGGTGTTTAATCCGGAACACAACCCGGCGGTTCATGAAAAAGCCCACAGCATCCGCAGCGAGTTTGTCCTGGCGGTCAAAGGCAAAGTGGAGAAACGGCCGGACGGCATGACCAACCCGGAGCTGGTCACCGGTGAAATCGAAGTGATGGCAGACGATCTTAAAATTCTGAACCGTGCCCAGACCCCGCCGTTTATGATTGAAGATGATATTGATGTTTCGGAAAATATCCGGCTGCAGAACCGTCATATTGATTTGCGCCGGCCCAAAATACAGAAAAACCTGATTACCCGCCACAAGGCGAGTGCCGCGATTCGCAATTATATGAACCGCAACGGATTCTTGGATATTGAAACACCGGTGCTGACCAAAAGCACCCCGGAAGGCGCCCGGGATTATCTGGTGCCCAGCCGGGTCAATGCCGGCATGTTTTACGCCTTGCCCCAGTCGCCCCAGTTGTTTAAACAGCTGCTGATGATTTCCGGGTTTGACCGCTATTATCAGATCGTCCGGTGTTTCCGGGATGAAGATCTGCGGGCGGACCGCCAGCCGGAATTCACCCAGGTGGATATGGAAATGTCCTTTGTGGGAGAAGAAGACGTCATGGCGGTTGCCGAAGGCATGGTGGCGGCGGTTTTCAAAGAAGTCCTGGATATTACGCTGGAAACCCCGTTTAAGCGGATGACCTATGCGGAAGCCATGGACCGGTTCGGGCTGGACCGGCCGGATCTCCGGTTCGGGCTGGAATTAAAGGATCTCTCGGATATTGTGGAAGGATCCGGCTTTAAAGTGTTTGCCAATGTAGTAAAAAAAGGCGGAATGGTCAAAGCCATCAATGCCAAGGGATGTGAGAATTTCAGCCGCAAAGAAATTGATGACCTGACAGATTTTGTCGCGGTTTACAGGGCCAAGGGCCTGGCCTGGATCAAGGTCCGGGAAACCGAATGGCAGTCCCCCATTGCCAAGTTTTTTTCCGATGAAGAAAAGCAGCAGATGACGGACCGGTTGAATATGGAACCCGGGGATCTGGTCTTTTTTGTGGCGGATATGCCGAAAATCACCAATGATGCCCTGGGCAATCTCAGAAATCACCTGGGGGCCAAGCTTCAGCTCACGGATCCCAATGAATTCAACTTTGTGTGGGTCACCCATTTTCCGATGTTTGAATATGATGAAACGGAAAAGCGGTATCAGGCCCTGCATCACCCTTTTACCTCCCCGCAGGAATCGGATTATGAATTGCTGGAAACCGATCCGCTGGCGGTGAATTCAAGGGCCTATGACATGGTTTTAAACGGGTCTGAAATCGGCGGCGGCAGCATCCGTATTCATCAAAAGGACCTTCAGGTCAAAATCCTCCATGCCCTGGGCATGGAAAAAGAAGAGTATGAAGAAAAATTCGGGTTTCTGATTTCAGCCCTGGACTCCGGTGCGCCGCCCCATGGCGGGTTGGCATTCGGTCTGGATCGACTGATGACCATCCTTTGCGGCGGGGATTCCATTCGGGAGGTCATTGCCTTTCCGAAAACACAAAAAGGCGCATGCCTCCTGACCCAGGCGCCTTCTGCGGCCAGCCGGGAACAGCTCATGGAGCTGGCCTTGAAAATCGATCTGGCGTAAAAAATTTTTGATTGAAATTTTTATTCTTGACAATGTGGGAATTTGTCTCTATAAAAATAAGCTTTATTCCCCAGTAGCTCAGTCGGCAGAGCAGGTGGCTGTTAACCACCGTGTCCGTGGTTCGAGTCCGCGCTGGGGAGCCAGTTTCAATCCTGTCGCAAAGACGGGTTTATATATATTAAAGCTCCGGAAGTGATCGCTTCCGGGGCTTTTTTCGTTTAAAGGAATTTCAATGAATACAACTTACCAAGTCTATATTCTCCAAAGTCAAAGTAATAGTCGATATTATTGCGGCTACAGCGGCAAATTGGATCAGCGGCTAAAATCGCATAATGATCCGGCATATCAATTAACCCGGACGACCAAAGTGATTACCGGGCCATGGGAGATAGTTTGGAACAGCGATTTTTTGTCACGAGTCGAAGCGATGAAGCTGGAAAAAAAGATTAAAAAACGAGGTATTGGAAGATTTCTTCACGAACTGGGGTCGGCAGAGTCCCGCCGAAGGCGGGATTAACCACCGTGTCCGTGGTTCGAGTCCGCGCTGGGGAGCCAGTTTCAATCCTGTCGCAAAGACGGGTTTATATATA
>JAABSL010000042.1 GCA_011390415.1 Desulfobacteraceae bacterium | reverse complement strand
AATATCAGGTGATCATCCCCAAACCGGCGAGAGACCGGCTGAACCTCAGGCCCCGGCAAAAGCTGACGGCCATTGAAAAAGACGAGATGCTGATTCTGATTCCGCAGCCAACCCTTGAGGGTTTAAGGGGCATCGCGGCAGGCGCGAAAACCGGCGATTACCGGGAAAAGAAGGATCGCCTGTAATGATCATCGTGGATTCCTGCGGGTGGCTGGAGTGGTTTGCTGACGGCGAACTGGCGGGTGAATTTGAACCTTATCTTGCGGATCAGGAGAATTTGTTGATTCCCGTTATTGTTCTTTGTGAAATGCGTACCAATCCGGATTATGGATTCCGGCTAAAAGACCGCCGGAATGACGGATGATTATGGATTTCGGCTAAAAGATTGCCGGAATGACCGATGATTATGATTTCCGGCTTAAGCTTGTCCCGGCAGGTTTCAGAGCCGATACCGCCAGGTCCGGGTGGGGCCATCCAGGATGCGCTTGCGCTTGTTGAGGCAGACGATGCAGTTGCATCCCGGCGAAATTATTTCCAGTTTAAGAAATCATCAGGTCTGATATTTGCTTGCTTGAGAATGGCTCTCAGGGTTCCTTCTGGTATGTCGCCAGGATGGTTGGGGATCGTTGTATATCTGTTAGTTTGGGAGTTATACCAGATTTCATGGCTGCCGGATGCTTGTCGGTCAAAGACATATCCGAAAGACTTTAGGCGTTTAATGACATCACGATAACGGAAACCGGATAACCTGCCCATTTCAGGCATTCACAATAAGGGGATAAGTGAAAGAATTGCTTATGGATGACAGTTTAATATCAGAGGATCTTTCTTTCTGCGCATCAATCAACTTTCGGGCGACATCTCTTGCTATTTCAAGTGCTTCTGTTGCGGTCCGGCCTTGGGCAACCAATCCCTGGATATCGTCTGATGTCGCCAGATAGACGCCTTCCGGCAATTTTTCAATGTGGATATTTATTATTCTTTCCATTGGGCACCCATCGTTTATAGATTAAATTGACAGTTTTTAAAGGTATTATGGAGGATAATGAAAATTAGGTCAATGGGTTTTAGGGGATGCAAGAGTGATGAATCAATCTGGGTTCAAAGCCGATACCGCCAGGGCCGAGTGGGTCCATCCAGAATGCGCTTGCGCTTGTCTCACCTACAATAACAACGTATCGTTTGACAATCATTAATTAATATTTCATAAGGAGGTACACCGGAAGACGAAAAATACCGGGTCGGCCGGTTTGTTGCACACGGAATCCGGCAAATGAGAAAATAATGTTTGAGAAAGAATGAACATGACCGAATCTTATGAAAAAGCAGCGGCCGAAGCGTCAAAATCTCCGGATACAATTAAAGCCGATATTCTGGAGGCCATGGCATATCAATACAAATCCAAACGGGATATTGCCATCACCATTGATCAGCCGGAATATACGTCTGTTTGCCCCATGACCGGACTGCCGGACATGGGCTGCATCACCATTGAATATGTGCCGGACCAGACCATTATCGAGCTGAAATCATTGAAGTATTATCTGCTGCAGTACCGGAATGTGGGCATCTTTTATGAAAATATCGTCAACCGGATTTTAGACGATCTGGTGAGTGTGCTGGCGCCGAAAAAAATGACGGTCACCGGTGATTTTACCCCAAGAGGGGGGATCAGGACAAAGGTGACGGCTGAGCATGTGAAAGGGAATTAGGCATTGCGAATTTATTTCTCTCCTTCCCGCGTTCCTCCGTGGGAATGAATATTCTTTGAAAATGAATGTCTGAAGCGTTTAGTCTTCTTTTATTGCGCAGGATAGATTAGCCCGTGGAGGGTAAATCAGCAGCTGGAATTTTTTTCAGACAGACGCTCACTCAACGATCTGTTCAATCTGGATATTCATCGCTTTTGCAATTTTCATCAGCGTCGTTTTTCGCGGGGTGGTGTTGCCCTTTTCCAGCCTAGCCAGAGCTGACTGCTTCATTCCCGTTTTGGCCGCCAGCTCTTTCTGAGTCAGGTTGAGGTATTCGCGCCATGCCTTTATAAGGCTGTCGCCACGGATATTGGCCTTTACCACTTCGTTGGGAAACCATACATCTGATTCATCCGTTTCGACCTGCTTGTTCAACATGACCTGGTATTGCTCCCAGGGGATGACAGCAAAAGCTGGTTTTCCGTTTTGAGTGATGATTTGGGGGTCAATATGTTTGTTCATCTCTTTTTTTCACCTCCTGGATTCCAATAATTTTAATCCCATCGTCATGGTCAAAAAGAACACGATATCGGCCTATCCTCATTCGATAATCATAACGATGTTTTTTGAGACGGATAATATCAAGTCCATCACATTCAGGAAAGGCGACAAGCTGGTCAATGCTCTCAATAATGGCATTCCTGAAATTTTGAGGGATTTTTTTTATCTGCTTGCGCGCCCGATTATGCCATAAGATTTTATTCATATAAAAAAATATAACAAAATATAACATTAATTCAAGAAAAAATATAACAAAATATCCATTAAATCAACGATTTTTCCCGCAAAATTCGCAGCAGCGCTTCCGCTTTTTCCTCTGAAGTGCCTTCCAGTATCAATCCCTCCCGCTTTTTTTCCGGATAGGCGTAGCCCATTGTCCGGCATGAAGAATGCGCCGTTGTCAGATCATCTGCGGCAATTACACGGATTCGGGATTTATTGGCCCGCAGCAGGTTGGACAGCGACGGATACCGGGGGGCGTTGATGCCGCTCTGAATGGTCAACAGTGCGGGCAGGGGCATTTCAACAATCGCCTTCACGCCCCCCTCCAGTTCACGCTCAACCCGTATTTTCCGGTTTTCCGGATCTGTTTTTGCGGAAACGACGGATGTGGCCCAGGGGATTGACAGCCGCCGGGCAATCATAGGGCCGACTGCAAACTGCATCATGTCTTCGGACATGATGCCGCAGAAAATCAGGTCATGGCTTTTTTCTTTTGCAAATCCGGCAATCATTTCAGACACGGCGGACGCATTGCCGGCGGTTTCATAATCCGAAATGATGTGGATGCCGTTGTCCGCGCCCATACCCATGGCCCGCTTGATGACTTTTTGGGCATTTTCCGGTCCTGCGGTGATCACGTCCACGACGGTTTCCGGAAACGATTCTTTCATTAACACCGCTTCTTCCACGGCAAATTCATCAAACCGGCTCATCCGGAGGTCCGTATCGGCATCTATGCGGACATCCATGACACCGGCATCCGTCCGGATGGCATTTTCCGGTTCGGGCACGGCTTTTATGCAGACAAGAATGTTCATGATTTGTATTCTAACTTATTGGCATGACAGGTCAAGTAAAAAATAGAGCGATCGTTCGTTATTTTATTGACTTCATCGGCGACTGCGGGTAACTATAAAACAAATATGCTTTCTGTTGGGCACGAATTAAAAGGAGGGAACCATGGATTTTGCCGTATCCGATAAAATGAAAACCATTCTTGAGATGGTTAATGAATTTGTTGAAAAGGAACTGATTCCGTTGGAGCCGGAAATGGCCCGGCAGAGTTTTAAAGAGATGCTTCCGGTTATCCGGGAAAAGCAGAAAAAAGTCCGGCAGATGGAACTCTGGGCCCCGAATTTCCCGACGGACTGCGGCGGTCTCGGGCTGTCGCTGGTGGATCACGGCTTGCTCTCGGAAGCCCTTGGCCGGACGCCCCTGGGCCATTTTGTGTTCTGGTGCCAGGCCCCGGATGCGGGCAACGTGGAGATTCTGCATCTGCACGGCACGGATGAACAGAAAGAAAAATTTCTCAACCCCCTGGTGAAAGGCGACATCCGGAGCTGTTTTTCCATGACTGAAGTGGACATGCCCGGTTCCAACCCGGTGATGCTGGAAACCACGGCCGTAAAAGACGGAGATGACTATGTGATCAACGGGCATAAATGGTATACGTCTTCGGCAGACGGCGCGGATTTTGCCATTGTCATGGCGGTGACCAACCCGGAAGCCCCGGATTACATGCAGGCTTCCATGATCATTGTGCCCACGGATGCGCCGGGGTTTAATCTGGTGAGAAATATTCCGGTCATGGGCCATGCCGGCGATGATTATTTCAGTCATGCGGAAATTCTGTATCAGTCCTGCCGGGTGCCCCAAGCCAATCTTCTGGGACCGGAAGGACACGGGTTTATCGTTGCCCAGGAACGCCTGGGACCGGGACGGATTCATCACTGCATGCGCTGGCTGGGGATCTGCCAGCGGTCCTTTGAGCTGATGTGCCGGCGGGCCAACGCCCGGAAAATCACCCGGGACGGCAAATCCCTGGCATCCCGGCAGATTATTCAGGCGTGGGTGTCCGAATCCGCGGCGGAAATTCAGGCCGCCCGCCTCATGACCCTGCATGCCGCCTGGCGCATCGATCAGGAGGGCGCCAAAGCGGCCCGGGACGATATTTCCATGATCAAGTTTGTGGTGGCCAATACCATGCAGCGGGTGGTGGACCGGGCGCTTCAGGTGCACGGGGGACTGGGGATGACCGATGATACGATCCTTTCGTTTTTCTTTCGCCATGAACGGGCCGCCCGCATCTATGACGGGGCCGACGAAGTGCACAAGGTGTCTCTGGCCCGGCGGATTTTGAGAAGCTATGTTTAAGTTTGATGAGGTGATATTGGCCTTAATCATGGTTCCGGCCACCGCTATCGCAGGGGCGTATGGCATACGCCCTTTTGGGTTTGAGTCAGGACGGGCGAATGCCATTCGCCCCTACGGCATGAATCATCATTGGTCGAAACGAGGATCAAGGCTCACAACTTCTTGAAAAACAGACAAAGAAATTCGCTATAAACATCATAGGAACACAGGCATTACGCAATGACTTTTGAAGAATTCAAACACACGGCCCTGATTTCAATGGAAGAGATCTGTCAGGAAATATTTGCGGAAAACCAGGCATCCATTAAAATCAAAAAACAGGCGGTGGCAGTCAAAAATCTGGCCAATATATTTGATACCGCGCTGAAACTCAGCAATGAAAAAGGATTTCAGTCCATGAGCTTACGGGATTTGAGCCGGACTTCCGGACTGAGCATGGGCGCACTCTATTCTTATTTTACCAGTAAGGAAGAACTGCTGGAAATGATCCAGAATCAGGGCCGGCGCCTGACCCGCAAAGTCCTGACCCAGCAGATTAATGCGGATGACCCGCCGGACAAGATGCTGCGCACCGCCATTCGAACGCATCTTTATCTGACTGAAATCATGCAGAAATGGTTTTATTTCTCCTATATGGAAACCAAGAATCTGGACAAGCCGCAACAGAAAAAATCCATTGAGAGCGAGCTGGAAACCGAACAGGTGTTTATTGATATTCTGGATGAAGGGGCCCGGAAAAATCTTTTTGTTGTTGAAAATTCGGTGCTTGCGGCATCAGTGATCAAATCCATGCTTCAGGACTGGTATGTAAAACGCTGGAAGTATGCCCGGCGCCGGATTTCCGTGGATGAATATGCGGAATTTGTCATCGGATTTATTGAATCCGCTCTCAAAGCAGACCCAGGCTCTGGAACAAAAAACCGGTGACGTATTCAGTCTAATATTATCGGGCGGGGATAACCCCGCCCCTACGAGAAATGCTTTAAATCCGGCGCAGGGGAGGGGGTTATCCCCTTCCGGGTGATATACGGCATTTATAACTGTATTTATGCCATCATCTGCCGGGGATGAAGCATGGAAGGGGATATGATGAAAAAATCAGCGTCCATTTTGGATGAACCCACCGGCATCAGGGAAGGCGAGGAACTGGACAGTGCAGCGGTGGAAACGTTTTTAAAAGACACCATACCGGATCTTGACGGCCCGATGTCCATCCGTCAGTTTCCGTCGGGATTTTCAAACCTGACATATTTTATCCGGGTGGGGGATCGGGATATGGTGCTGCGGCGGCCGCCCATCGGCAAGAAAGCCAAAACCGCCCATGACATGAACCGGGAATACCGCATTTTAAGCGCGCTGCACCCGGTGTTTCCTTATTGCCCCAAGCCGCTGGCCTATACCGAAGACCCGGCTATCATGGGATGTTCGTTTTACGTAATGGAGCGGATACCGGGAATTATTTTCAGAAAAGACCTTCCGGAAAACATGGCGTTTTCCGCGGACCAGGCCCGGACCTTGTGCGAAAACATGATCGACCTGCATCACCGGCTGCATACCCTGGATTATCAGGCCATCGGTCTCGGCGATTTTGGAAAGCCGGAAGGATATGTGAGCCGTCAGGTTTCAGGCTGGAGCCGGCGGTATCGGGATGCCCGGACCCCGGACGTGCCGGATTTCGATTCGACCATGGCATGGCTGGATGAACATCAGCCGCCGGATTCTGACTTTCCCGGCGTTATTCACAATGACTATAAATTTGACAACCTGGTGCTGAATCTGGAAAATCCGGTGGAAATTACCGGTATTCTGGACTGGGAAATGGCCACCATCGGTGATCCGTTGATGGATCTCGGCTGTTCCATGGCCTACTGGATCAATCGGGATGACCCGGAAGAAGCGCAGCTGATGCGCATGATGCCCACCAACGCCGAAGGCATGATGACCCGCAGGGAACTGGTGGATTTGTACAGTGAAAAATCCGGCCGCAAAATAGACAATTTTGATTTTTATTACTGCTTCGGACTGTTTCGGCTGGCGGTGATCGCCCAGCAGATTTATTACCGGTATTATCACGGCCAGACGAAAGATAAGCGATTTGAAAAGCTGGCATTTGCCGTGGCCCTGCTGGATGCGGCCGCCCAACGGGTGGTGGCCGGGGGCGGCATTTAGGTGACTGTCTGATCGAAATAATATGTTATAGAATCAGTAATTTAAAAACCAGACGGGTGTGTGAGAGGTGTCAGGGTTCAGGTGTCCGGACGCCGTCTCTCCTCGTTTTTCTGACACCCGCCACCTGAAACCGGTTGTCCATAAACCCATCTGGTCATAAAAATATAGAAAGATAAAAGAGGATAAAAAATGGAAAATATCATCTATCAGGAAAAGAATCATATCGGTTATCTCACCCTTAACCGGTGGGATAAATACAATGCATTTGACGGTGCCTTAATTGAAGAATTTGAAACATTCTGGCGGGAACGGCGGTATGACGACAGCGTCCGGGTGATTGTTTTAGACGGCGGGGAGGCCAAAGGGTTTTGCGCCGGCCTGGATATGCAGACCCATGGGCCGCAACTGTTTGAAGCGGATCCGACTTCCGCCTACAACGGCCAGGCCAGGATGTCGCGAATCCTGCTGGCCATGCGCCAGGCCCCCCAGCCCATTATCAGCTGCATTCACGGCGCGGCCTCGGGCATCGGGTTTTCTTTGGCCATGGCATCGGATATCCGCATTGTGGCGGAAGGCGCCCGGTTTAATGCCGCTTACATCAATATCGGCCTGGGCGGCGCGGACATGGCGTCCAGCTATTTTCTGCCCCGGCTCATCGGGTCAGGCCGGGCCAATGAATTTCTGCTCACCGGCAACTGGATGACCGCGGAAGACGCCATGAATCTGGGATTTGCCAGTCGCCTGGTGCCCAGAGAAAAAATGATGGAAACCGCCGAAGAACTGGCCGTCACAATGGCCGGCAAAACGCCTTTGGGCCTTCGCATGACCAAAGAAGCCATCAATGTCAATCTGGATTGTCCGGGTCTGGAAGCCGCACTGCAGATGGAAGACCGGAACCAGATGATGGTGATGTATTCAATGAAGCTGACGCCCGCATAAATAGTCAAAATATTCATCAATCAACCGGTATGCGTCATCCAGCGTCCGGATTTTGGTAATGGATTCCCGGAAGCGCCGGCTTTCGGGAAGCCCTTTCACAAACCAGGTCAGGCGGCTGCGCATCATGCGGCAGGCATTCAGCTCCCCGATATATTCCACGGAAGCCGCCACATATTTTTTCATGGTGCCAAAGCGCTTTTCAAGGGTGACGTCCGGGATATGCCCGTTTTGCATCAGCGAATGTATCTGGGAAAAAATCCAGGGATTGCCGATGGCAGCCCGCCCCACCATCACCCCATCGCACCCGGTCCGGGTCAGCATGTCAACGGCATCTTTGGCTTCGGTGATGTCCCCGTTGCCGATGATCGGCACTGATACCCGCTGTTTCAGGCGGGCAATTAACGACCAGTCGGATGTTCCGGAAAATCCCTGGGTAGCGGTTCTCGGGTGAACGGCAATGGCATCCACACCGCACTCTTCGGCAATGTCGGCGATGGTAAAGGCCTGGTCACCGGATGCATCCCATCCGCTCCGGATTTTAATGGTCAGGGGAATGCGGACCGCGGCCCGGACTTTGGTTAAAAGGGCGCGCGTTTTTTCCGGTTCTTTCATCAAAGCCGCCCCGGCCCCGCTTTTTAAAATTTTTTTCACCGAACATCCGAAATTAATATCCAGTATATCCGCGCCGGCGTTTTCCGCCATTTTTGCGGCATAGGCCATAATGTCCGGGTCTGCACCGAAGATCTGAATCGACACCGGTTTTTCCGCATCGCAGGTGCCCATCATGTCGATGGTCTTTTTCGAC
>JAABSL010000041.1 GCA_011390415.1 Desulfobacteraceae bacterium | reverse complement strand
CGGAGCTATCCGCCGACAACAGGCGGCAGATTTATATTCCGGAAGGATTTGCCCACGGATTTGTGGTGTTGAGCAAAACCGCGGATGTCGTCTACAAATGCACGGACTTCTATGCGCCGGGAGACGAATACGGTATTTTATGGTCAGACCCGGATATCGGCATCACCTGGCCGGTAAAAAATCCGATTTTGTCCCAAAAGGACCTTGAAAACCCTTCATTAAGTCAGATGCCGGAAGACCTTCTGCCGGAATATTTAGCGGACTAACGAGACAAAAAGAAGTGGTCGGGGCGGTAGGATTTGAACCTACGACTCCCTGCTCCCAAAGCAGGTGCGCTGCCAGACTGCGCCACGCCCCGATAATTTTGATGGGGGTGTTTCTATCACCCTTTTTTCAAACAAGCAAGCGGATATTTTTTTACCGGGTCAGATAAACATCCACCCCTGTTTTAATCCGTCGGGCAATATCAATTAGAACATCCGGGTCATTTAACCGCTTTTCTGTTTTCGGGTTTGTCAGATATCCGGTTTCAATGACAATTGCCGGCATGTCCAGACCCTGAAGCACCCGCAGGGCGGCTTTTGAAACCGTCACCTCCCGGCTTTCCGGGATATCGGCAAGCTGCGTTTTTATGCACTCGGCAAGAGTGCGGCTTTCTTTCTGATAGCGCAGACAGACCCGGTCCCAGGGCAACGGCAAATCCCCGGGCTTGTCCCTGCTGATTTTCTCCGGCCCTGTATTTTCAGGCCCTGTTTTCTCCGGCGATTCGGAGGCTTCATAATAAAAAATCGACCAGGCATCCATCTGATACCGGCTGCCGCCGCCGGCATGAAGACTGATGAAAAGGTCTGCCTGATGGTGATTGGCAACCGATGCCCGCCGGGTCAGGGGCACCTGATAATCCCCGTTGCGCGTCAACTCAACCCGGTAATCCGGCTTGAGCTCCTTTGCCAGAATTTGCGCCAGGCGCAATGCGATTTCTTTTTCAAGGCTGCCGTCAGGCCCCTGCGCTCCCCGGTCATGCCCGCCATGCCCCGGATCAATGACAATGGTCCGGCCGCCGGATGCGATGTCCGCTTTTTCCGCCGCATGGGAAAAGGTCACCAAACCAGCGAGCAAAATGGGGATCAGCATGAAAATAAGTGTCAACCACCTATTTTTTTTAGCGCTTCTTTGTACTTTAACCATACCGGGAACCTGCATAGATTTTCCTTGACACCCCTATAAATAGTTACTATTTTAACAAAAATCAAGACATTAACAATATATTTAGTTATAATCTCAATAAGTTGATGACATCTAAAAAATTATAATTAAAAATTTAATGTCATCAATTTTTTTTTACGCAAAGAAAACGGGAAAAGAAAGAAAATAAAATCGCAGGCGAGAGTGGCGAAATTGGCAGACGCGCTGGACTTAGGATCCAGTTCCGCAAGGAATGGGAGTTCGAGTCTCCCCTCTCGCACCAACAATGAAATTTATCCAGACCTGAAATGCTAATTCTGCCCTGCAATTTATAACAGTCAACGCCCGGAAAACAAACGGGTTTTATGGAAAAGTTGATAAAAGACGGCCAATATTTTGAAAAGAATTGCAAACCATCTTTTTACATTCGGGTGATGTTAAAAACAGGTCTGGCCAGACATTTACTTTAGAGAGGAATTTTTCAATGGAAGTAACAGTTACCGATATCAGTCCAGTCAAAAAAAAGGTGCAGATTCAGATTCCCCATGCCGATGTTTCCAGGGAACTGGATTCCGCCTACCTTGAGCTCAAAAAAAACGCAAAGATTAAAGGGTTCAGACCGGGCAAAGCCCCGCGCTCCGTCCTGGAACGGATGTTTCACAAAGATGTGCACGCAGACGTCACCAGCAAGCTGATTCAAAATACATTTATCGAGGCCGTAAAACAGGAATCCCTGGCATTTATCGGCACGCCGGACATTGATCCGCCGGAACTCGACCCTGAAAAACCGTTTGTCTACGATGTCACCATGGAACTGAAACCGGAACTGGCAGACATTGATTATGAAGGCATCGAGTTAAAAAAGACCTTGTATAAAATGTCGGAAGCCGAAGTGGATAAACAAATTGAAATGCTCCAAAAGCAGCTGGCGGAATATCAGCCCATCAAAGAGGACCGGGCTGCGGCTGAAGGCGATCATGCAGTGATTGACTATGAAGGCCTTAAAGACGGCCAGCCTTTTGAACCCACCCAGAAGACGGAAAACTACACCCTTAAAATCGGCCAGAACAGCATTTCCGAAGATTTTGACAAAGAAATCATCGGCATGAAACCCGGTGAACAAAAAGAATTTACCGTCACGTTTCCCGAAGATTACCACAACAAGGAACTGGCCGGTCTTGACATTGCATTTAATGTAACACTCAAAGAAATTCGCGAAGAAGTGCTGCCGGCTGCCGATGACAAGCTGGCAAAACAACTGGGCAATTTTGAATCCATTGAAGATGTGAAAACCGCAATCCGGTCAAATCTCCAGGAAGGGTATGACAAGCGTTCCGAACAGGAAATTCAGGAGCAGATATTTGAAAAACTGCTGACTGAAAAGTTTGAACTGCCGGAAACCCTGGTTAAATTTGAACTGGACGGCATCATAGAAGACATGGAGATGCGATTTTCCCAAAGCAATATGACCCTGGACCAGCTGGGTCTTACCCGTGAAAAACTGGAAGAGCAGTACCGGGATGTGGCTGAAAATCAGGTCCGGCGCCACCTGTTCTTAAGTAAAATTATTGAACAGGAATCAATGGATTTAACGGAAGACGAGTTAAACAAAGAAATGGACACGCTGGCCCAGACAGTCAAGCAACCGGTTGATTTCATAAAAGAATACTATCAAAAAAACCCGGACAAGCTTGAAGGTTTCAAACATGCCCTACTTGAAAAAAAGGTGTTTGATCTTATAATAGAAAAAGCAACAGTTGAAGAAGTCGAACCTGAGGCGGCAGCGCCTGAAGAAACAAGCGAACCGGCTTCTGAATAAACAACCATTGACTAAACATAATTGATCAAACGTAAAGGAGACATACATTGTTAATTCCAATGGTCATTGAACAAACCAGCAAAGGGGAACGCGCTTATGATATTTATTCCCGGCTGCTTAAGGACCGCATTATATTTCTGGGCACGGCAATAAATGATGATGTGGCCAACCTGATGATTGCCCAGATGCTTTTTCTTGAATCCGAAGATCCGGATAAAGACATCAACTTTTATATTAATTCTCCGGGTGGGTCCGTCACATCCGGCCTGGCAATATATGACACCATGCAGTATATCAAACCGGATATCACCACGGTATGCATTGGACAGGCGGCCAGCATGGGCGCACTCTTACTGGCGGCCGGCGCGGATAAAAAGCGATATACATTGCCCAACTCACGCATAATGATTCATCAACCCATGGGCGGGGCCCAGGGCCAGGCGTCTGATATTAAAATTCAGGCGGAAGAAATCATTCGCCTGCGTGCCAAACTAAATGATATTCTGGCATTTCATACCAAACGGGATATCAAAAAAATTGAGGTCGAGACGGATCGCGATTTCTTCATGTCAGGTGATGAAGCCAAAAAATACGGGCTCATCGACCACGTGATCAACAACCGTGACGATCTTGATAAAATCATAAAATCGGAGGCCTAATATGCCGAACAAAGGCGATGATACAACAGATAATCTTTTTTGCTCGTTTTGCGGCAAAAACCAGCAGGAAGTCAAAAAACTGATCGCCGGCCCTGCGGTTTACATATGCGACGAATGCATTCAGCTTTGCAGCGAAATTATCGAAGAAGAAACCGGCAAGGATGCGGATATTTCCGGGCACACGCTGACACCGGCAGAAATCAAGGAAAAGCTGGATGAATATGTTATTCAGCAGGACCATGCCAAGAAAGTGCTTTCCGTTGCGGTTCACAATCATTACAAACGACTTGAATCCGCCGTCAATACCGATGACGTGGAAATCCAGAAAAGCAATATTCTTCTCATCGGTCCCACGGGTTGCGGCAAAACCCTTCTGGCGCAAACCCTGGCGCGGTTTTTAAACGTACCGTTCACCATTGCGGACGCCACCAGCCTGACCGAGGCGGGATATGTCGGAGAAGATGTTGAGAACATTGTTCTGGCCCTGCTTCAGAATGCGGATTACGATGTTGAAAAAGCCCAGCGCGGCATTGTCTACATTGATGAAATTGATAAGATTTCCCAAATGTCTGACAATCCGTCGATTACCCGGGATGTTTCCGGAGAAGGCGTTCAGCAGGCATTGCTGAAAATTATCGAGGGGACCACTGCCAGTGTTCCGCCCAAGGGCGGCCGCAAGCATCCCCAGCAGGATTTTGTCAAAGTCGACACATCCAATATCCTTTTCATCTGTGGCGGGACCTTTACCGGCCTGGACCAGATCATCCGGCGCCGCATCGGATCCAAACTCATGGGATTCGGCGCAAAAGTGGTCAGCCAGACCGAAACCAGCAACAGTGACTTATTGAAATTGATTGAAACGGAAGACCTGATCAAATTCGGTCTGATTCCCGAATTTATGGGACGTTTACCGGTGGTGGCCACCCTTCAGGAACTTGATGAAGACGCGTTGATACAGATTCTGACCCAACCCAAAAACGCCGTTATCAAACAGTTTCAGAAACTGTTTGAAATTGAAAACGTGAATCTCCGGTTCACCGACAGCGCTCTTGCGGCGATTGCCTCAGAAAGCTTAAAAAGAAAAGCCGGTGCACGCGGACTCCGGGCGATCCTTGAATCATCGATGCTGGATATCATGTATGAACTGCCGTCCATCGGCGGTGTCAGGGAATGTGTGGTGGGCGAAGAAGTTATTTTGAACAAGGAAGATCCTATTTTGCTGTACGAAAATTCCAAAAAACAGGCATAATTTTTTAGACCGCTCCAGGCGGGTTTTAAAAAAAATTTCCATTGAGCGCCGCAATAATTAGTTATTGCGGCGCTTTTTTGCCCCAATCCCCCGCATTCCCCAAACACACCCAACACCCGACTGCTGATACACGCTTTTTTTTAAATTAAACTTGCCTCTGTTGTGTTTAGTGCTTAATTTATCAGGTAACAAAAAATATGGGTTCCTGAATTGCGCATTTGATTCACACCCAAAAAATTCTTATTTACCAAACTAACCTTACAAAAGAGATGATATAATTCCATGCATATACCAAAAATTTTCAGACCAGAGGATACTGACGGGAAAGACAACCCGTCATCCATAACCATGCCCCTGCTGCCGCTTAGGGATATCGTTGTGTTTCCGCACATGGTATCTCCGCTTTTTGTGGGAAGGGCAAAATCCATCAATGCCATATCCGAGGCGATGAATTCCGAATCAAAATTCATTTTGCTTTCCACCCAGTCGGATGCAGGCAAAGAGACCCCCAAGGAAAGTGAAATCAACCGAATCGGCACGGTGGCAAAAGTGCTTCAGATGCTCCGGCTGCCGGATGGCACCGTCAAAACGGTGGTGGAAGGCAAACATCGCGCCCGGATTGTCGATTTCAAGCCAAACGAGAGTTTTTTTGAAGTCAATCTTGAAATAATCGAAGAACCTGCCATCAACTTCAGCGAAAAAGAGGCATTTTTCAGGAATATCAACAATCTGCTAAAAGATTATGCCGAGCTGAATAAAAACTTTTCAAAAGATACGCTCAAGAACATTTCCGCGATTATCGACCCGGTGAAGATGCTGTACACCGTGGCCGGGCACTTTTCGTTTAAAACTTCAGAAAACCAGTCTTTGCTTGAAACCGGCCCGATCAGTGAACGCCTGACCCGGCTCATAGAGCTGATTAAACAGGAAATAATTATTCTTGAAACAGACAAGCTGATCAAAAGCCGCATCAAGGAACAGATGGAGAAAAGCCAGAAAAATTATTACCTCAACGAGCAAATGCGGGCCATTAAAAAAGAAATGGGCTCTGATGAGGCTGAAGCGGACGAGTTAGCGGAAATTGAAAAACGGATCAGCGATACAAAAATGTCCAAAGAGGCAAACACAAAAGCTGAGCAGGAATTAAAAAAGCTGAAAATGATGACGCCCATGTCGGCGGAAGCCACGGTGGTGCGCAATTATATTGACTGGCTGCTCAGTCTGCCCTGGAGCAAAAAAAGCAAAGTCGCCAAAGACATTGAAAAGGCCCAGAAAATACTGGATGAAGATCACTACGGCCTTGAAAAACCCAAAGAACGCATCCTGGAATATCTTGCCGTGCAGGCCCTGGTTAAAAAACTGCGCGGGCCGATCCTCTGCCTGGTAGGCCCTCCGGGAGTGGGCAAGACATCTCTTGCAAAATCCGTTGCCCGGGCCACCGGTCGAAAATTCGTCCGGCTTTCTCTGGGCGGCGTCCGGGATGAAGCGGAAATCCGGGGACACCGGCGGACCTATATCGGTGCCATGCCCGGTAAAATTATCCAGTCCCTGAAAAAAGTCAGTGTCAACAATCCGGTTTTCTGCCTGGATGAAATCGATAAAATGAGCATGGATTTCAGGGGCGATCCGTCCGCGGCCCTTTTGGAAGTGCTTGATCCGGAACAGAACTATGCTTTTAATGACCATTATCTGGACGTGGAATATGACCTGTCGGACATCATGTTCATCACCACCGCCAATACCCTGCCGGACATCCCGCTGCCGCTCCAGGACCGGATGGAAATCATTCGCCTGCCCGGCTATACGGAAGTCGAGAAATATCATATTGCCAGGGATTTTCTGGTGCCCAAGCAGATTGAACAAAACGGGTTGAAAAAGACAAAGGTTAATTTTTCCAAAAATTCAATTTATGCCATTATCCGCGGCTATACCCGGGAAGCCGGGGTTCGGAGCCTGGAACGGGAGATCGCCTCCGTATGCCGGAAAGTGGCCAAAGACCTGCTAAAGAAAAAACAGAAGCAGAAAGGCAAAAGCAAGGCCATCACCATTTCTTCAAAATCAGTTGAAAAATATCTGGGACCGGGACGAAAAAACTTCGGCCTGGTGGAAAAAGACAATCAGATCGGTATTGTGACAGGTCTGGCCTGGACACAATTTGGCGGCGAACTTCTCAGCGTGGAAACGGTGACCATGCCCGGCAAAGGGAAGTTTACCGTATCCGGCAAACTCGGGGACGTGATGAAAGAGTCCGCCAATGCGGCCATCAGCTATGTGCGGTCCCGCTCTGAACAGTTCAACCTGGATCAGCTGTTTCATGAAAAACTGGACATTCATATTCATGTTCCGGAAGGCGCGACCCCGAAAGACGGTCCGTCCGCCGGCATCGCCATGTGCACAACCATTGTCTCGGCACTGACCCGACTTCCCATTGACCGGAATGTGGCAATGACCGGAGAAATCACCCTCCGGGGACGCGTGCTGCCCATCGGCGGGTTAAAGGAAAAACTGCTGGCGGCCCATCGCGGCGGAATCAAAAAGGTGCTGATTCCCAAGGACAATGAGCGGGATATCAGCGATATCCCGGCCAGCGTGGCCAAACAGCTGGAAATCATTCCCGTGGGGCATATGGATGAAGTCATCCATCATGCCATTGTGGAGACAAAAGACAAACCGCTGTTCAGCCATTCCTATAAATTCGAAAATGGCAAACTGGATGATTCGGACATCGCTATCGCCGATGTTTAATGACCTTGTCAATTAACGGAATGAATGACTCTGGTGCGCACCAGACGACAGCTTAATGGGATTTGGTGCGCACTGCATTTTTTTAAGAAACCATGAACAATTTTAGCTTGACATAAAAAAACTTTATTGTTAGTTAACGTTTTCTATTAACGATGCAACTTAAGGGCGGGTAGCTCAGTTGGGAGAGCATCGGCCTTACAAGCCGAGGGTCACAGGTTCAAGCCCTGTTCCGCCTACCACCCTTTTTTATGGGGGCGTAGCTCAGTTTGGTTAGAGCGCCGGCCTGTCACGCCGGAGGTCGCGAGTTCGAGTCTCGTCGCTCCCGCCATAAATAAATCAAGGGGTTAAGACAAGTTCTTAACCCCTTTTTTTATTGGCATAGTTTTCGTTTGTCGCTTCTTTTTTTTCTTCTGTTGCAAAGCCGTTGCCATTTGCGGATAATCCGGCCGCTCCCGACAAAAGACTTATAAATCCGTCAAACTCTTTTTTAGATAAAAATCCGCATCGATTTTTCGGAACAGATCCGTAATCTCCTCCCGAAAGCCGACCCAGTCCACCGCATCTTCAATTTCTTTGTGGTAATTGAGTTTGCCCACTTTCCAGTGATCCACAACCGGATGCAGCGTTTTTACCAGCCTTATGGCCTGGTCCGGATCGATCACCGGTTCCATGCTGACCCATGTTGCAATGCCCCGCGCATGTGCTTCTTTGATTGCCTGAATCCGGTTGTCAAGACTTGGGGCTGCCGGTTCCCAGTAGTCCGCATCCGCCTGTTCCGCAAAAATCAACGTTGTCCCGAATCGGGCTTTTTTAAGGCCTTCCAGAATATCAAAATCCCTGACCGCCCGCATGCCGCCTTTGGTCAGCACCGTAAATGGCAGATCCCTATCCCGCAGAATTTCAAGCGCCTGCCGGGTCAGCTGCAATTTTTCTTCTGCCGGCTGATACACATCTCCGTGAAAGCTGAGC
>JAABSL010000040.1 GCA_011390415.1 Desulfobacteraceae bacterium | reverse complement strand
GTTTTATCGACAGGTCAATGATATATTTCTTCACGCTGTCGATGGCTTCAGCCACCAGTTCTTTGCGGTCAATATCGTCGATGACGGCATGGTCCCGGCCGTGACTTATTTCTTTTAAAAGGGAGAGGCAAAACGCATGAAAAGTAGCTGTCAGCGGGAGTTTCGCACCGCTGCCCATCATCTTTAAAAGGCGCTGACCCATTTCCGCCGCCGCTTTGTTGGTAAAGGTGACTGCCAGAATATTTTCCGGATTTACCCCGCGATGGGTAATAAGATGGGCAATGCGGCAGGTCAGGGTCCGGGTCTTGCCCGTGCCCGGTCCGGCGGTGATCAGCAGGGGGCCGTTTTCATAAGTGACGGCTTTTAACTGGTTTTCATTTAATCCGGCCAGTATGTCGGATTCGCTGTCATCGGATTCGCTGTTCGTGTCGTTATCCGGAGCCGGTCCCGGCGATTTTGCCGTCTTTTTTTCTTTTCCGGCAGCAGCGGTTTTTTGCACAGGAGACGGCCGGGAGGATGCGGGCATTTTTTCAGGGGCCGTTTTCCTTGACTTGGGAATTTGAAAAAGGGATTTCTGGCCGCTGAGCCGGTCTTTTTCTTCAGGGGCAAACACGTTGATCCGGCCGAATTCCCCGTCATAGCCGGAAACAATATGCACCTGTCCGGCGCGCATGCGCCGGATGGCTTCACCCAAAAACGGGACGGGCGCGGTGTCTATTTGTTCAATGGCCAGGGTATGGAGAATCGGCAGTTCCGGCCCTAATGTTTCAATGGCCTTGTTGTAGTGATAGGCGACTTTTTTGGTTTTCGGACCGCATCCCACGATTTCGGATATGATTTCAGCCAGCGGAACGGCGCTGAAAAAGGGATGCGTTTTTTCCGGTTTTTCCCCGGGCTTGCGGGTGGCCAGTTCGGCCACCCGATGGAGGACGCCCAGGGTCATGGGCCTGCCGCAGACCGGGCACAGATCGTTATAGGCAAAGGACTTGTCCGGCGTTATATTGATGTTGCATTTCCGATGGCCGTCGTGATGGTATTTGCCTTCTTCCGGAAAAAATTCAATGGTTCCCAGAAACCGGTCGGCATCTCCGGTCTTTAAGGCGTCTTTGACGGCCGGATAGGACAGGTCGGTGTTAAACAGATTGGCTTCCCGTCCCAGGTTGGCCGGGCTGTGAGCGTCCGAATTCGACACCAGGGTCATGCCGTCAATATTGCCCACCCGCCAGTTCATGGGCGGGTCCGAGGACAGGCCGGTTTCCAAAGCAAAAATGTGCGGGGTTAAGTCCTCAAAACACTCTTCAATGGCATTAAAACCGGATTTGGAGCCGAACAGGGAAAACCACGGGGTCCAGATGTGGGCCGGAATCAAAAACCCCTCCTCCGATGTGTCCAGCAGGATTTCCAGCAGGTTCCGGGCATCCAGTCCCAGGATCGGCCGGCCGTCGGATTTGATATTGCCGATCCGGTCCAGCCGGGCATTGAACCGGGAAGCAGAGATAAGATCCGGCAGAAACACCAGGTTGTGGTTTTTCCGGACAGCCCCTGATTTTTTATATATGCTGCTGATTTCACAGCTTAAAATAAATCGGACCGGTGTTTTTTCGGCAAACGGCAGCTGACGGTCACAGGCGGCTTCCAGTTCGTCTTTGAGTTTGAACAGGCCGGGTTCGGCCGGCACCAGCTTTTCGGCAATTTCCGCCATCCAGCCCGGATGGGTAAAATCGCCGGTTCCCACGAGATGGATGCCTTTTAACCGGGCGGCAACGTATAGATTTTCAAAATCAAGGCTTTTGGCAGTGGCCCGGGAAAAGCGGGAATGAATGTGCAGATCGGCAATAAATTTCATACCACGGTCCTGATACAGGTTATCATCTAAATGGCGCAACTTTATTTTCATATCAATTCCCGGCTTTTTTTAACAGGAAAAAAACCTTGCCTGCAAGCATCATAGGAGGTAATGAGAGGGCTTGTTTTTTGTATCCATCTACTTTTTAGGAGTTTATATTTATGGGCGTTTTATCTTCAAGTGTTTCAATTACCCAATACCGTGTGGAAGGCGGCATCGAAAGTGAGTTTATGGAAACGGTGACCGATGCCTTGAAAAACAATGCCATACGGGAAATCGACAATGAGCCGGACGAGAAAAGTGTCGGCTGGACCTGTTTTCAATCCCCGTTTAAGCCGGATTTTGAAGGATCGTCATTCATGTACGGCACCCACCTGATCTTTTCGTTGCGCATCGACAAGAAAAGCATTCCGTCCAAAGTGGTCGACAAACAGGTTAAAATGGCCATTGCCAAGCGTTTGGAGCAATCCGAGCGCGAGGCGCTGCACCGGAATGAAAAAAGTGAAATCAAGGACGAGGTATTGCGCCGCCTGTATATGCGCGTGCCGGCCACCCCGAATATGTATGACCTGATCTGGGATTATGAAAAAAAGATCCTGTGGTTTTTTTCCAACCAGAAGGCCGCCAATGAGGAGCTGGAAACCCTGTTTTCAAAATCATTCAAACTGTCGCTGATCCGGATGTTTCCGTATACGGCCGCCCTGTTGACCAGCGGCCTGGCGGATACGCAAAAAGATCAGCTGGAAAAACTTTCACCTACGACATTCTACAGGGGGTCCCATGCTTGATGTATCCGTAGCATACAACCGGTATAAGTTTCTGGGTCATGAATTTCTGACATGGCTCTGGTATATGATGGAAACCGACAAGGAAAAACTCATGGATCCGGCAGCCGAGCTGGAAGACCTGTTTATCGGCAACCGGGTGGTGCTGGAAAACAGCAGCCACAACCGGGATGAGGTTATCACCATCAAAGGCGACGGCGCAGGTCTTGAAGAAGGCGTGATTGCCCTGCAAAAAGGGGCCAAGGTCACGGAAATAAACCTGGTGGTCCGGGCCGGCGAAAATGAATGGCGGTTTAATCTCAAAGGGGAAAGTTTAAATATCGGCAGCCTGAAATCCCCGGAAACCGGGCGGGTGGAACAGGCGGAAGATGTCGAAGGCGCCGTACTGGAAAAAATCTTTCTGTATGAAAAAGCCGTTGACCTGACCAATCATCTGTACCGGTTGTTTATTCATTCCCGGCTCAGCCCGGACTGGGAACAGAGCGTGGTGAAAAATATTTCTTCGTGGATCAGCAAGGCGGCGAGGGAGTAAGGGAAGGTTTCGGGTGTCAGGGAAAAAATAAGTCGAGGATGGATATCGCTTCGCCCGGCCATTATTAAGTTGAGCCGGGGTACAAGGTCGGGATTCTTTCCCGACAAAACCATGGAGATATTAAGTAAGGATCCAGCGTTCTTGCGCATAAATACATTGCAGAGGCGTTTTTATGACATCAAAATTTTGGAGAGTTTATGAGTCCGGCTTATAAACGTTATTTTATGCCAAACGCAATTGTTTTCCTCACGCTTGCAACTGCCGGTCGAAAACCGGTGTTTGCTCACCCGTCTCTTGGCGAATCCGCTCTGAGTATTCTGAATCATGTGAAAGCACTTCATCCATTTCAAATGAAAGGATATGTGATGATGCCGGATCATTGGCATTTAATGATCCATACTCTAAACGGACGGTTTGACAAGATTGTCCATTCGTTTAAACGAAATGTTACGATTGAATTCCATAAAAAAGGATTTTGTAAAGGGGCAATATGGCAGAACCGGTTTTATGATCATGTGATACGCGATAATGATGATTTCTCCAATCATTTGGATTATATTCATTTTAATCCTGTGCATCATGGAAATGCAAACAGTCCGGCGGAATACCCGTTTTCATCGTTTCATCATTACGTGGAACTCGAATGGTATACTTCGGATTGGGGAAACATGATTCCAGAACACATTAAAAATATGAATCTGGAGTAGGTCGGGATTCTTTCCCGACAAATGGCTCGTGCCGATCGGTAGATCTTTGCGCCGGGTAAGAAACCCGGCCTACAGTCTGACCACATTTTTCTAAACCAAAAGATCGCCAAGCAGAATTTTCACCCCGATGCCGATCAGGATAATGCCGCCGATCAGCTCCATGCGCGGGCCGAGTTTTTCGCCGAAATACCGGCCCGCCCGGATGCCGATAACCGAAAGCAGGCCGGTAATGATGCCGATCATCACCGCCGGATACCAGATGCTGATTTGAAGCATGGCCAGGCTGAGCCCCACGGCTAAAGCGTCGATGGAGGTGGCCACGGAAAGAATCACCAGGCTGGCGCCCCGTGACGGGTCATTGGAAAAAGTTTCCGTTTCCAGGGAAAAGGCGGAGATGATCATCCGGGTGCCCACAATCAGCAGCAGGCCAAAGGCCACCCAGTGGTCGACAGCGGCAATCAGGTGCGCGATTTTGATGCCCGCAAACCATCCGATCACCGGCATCAGGCCCTGGAACAATCCGAAGTGAAAAGAGAGCCGAAAGGTTGCCCGTTTGCCCGTAAGCTTTCCGGACGTTGCCGCGGCAACAGATACGGCAAAGGCATCCATGGCCAGTCCCACGGCGATGATTAAAATTTCAGGCGTGTTCATATAAATTGTTTCCGAAAAAACCGGTTGAATATTTTTTTTTTCGTTAATACGATAGCTGCCACTGTTTTGTAAAGCAATTAACCGGATTATAACCCATACGGTTTTTTTTGAAACATATAAAAGGAGGAAGAACATGAAGGATGTGGTAATCGTATCTGCCTGCCGCACGGCCATTGGCGGTTTCGGCGGGACCATGAAAGATTTGAACGGCGCAACCCTTGCCAGCGTGGTGATGAAAGAAGCGGTTGACCGGGCGGGCATTGATCCCGCAATCATCGATGATGTGCGCTTTGGATGCTGCGTGGAGTCGAGCAACACATTGAATGTCACCCGGGTGGGGGCGTTGCTGGCCGGAATACCGGACACTGTTCCGGCGGCAACCATCAACCGGGTCTGTATTTCCGGCATGGAAGCCGTGGTTTCCGGCATGGCCATGATCCAGGCGGGGATGGCGGACGTGATTCTCGCCGGCGGTGTGGAGCATATGTCCAGCGTCCCTTATGAAGTGCCGGGCGCCCGCTGGGGATGCCGGCTTCAGGACCAGGTGTTTGTGGATGCCATGATCCGGGCCCTTCATTGCGGTTCTTATGTCATGCCCCTGCCGGAAGACGGGCCGGTGGATGCCACCCAGCCGCCGTATTCTTACTTTGTCGGAAAGCCCTATATCATGGGCCATACGGCGGAATTTGTCGCACAGAAGCATAATATCAGCCGGGAAGCCATGGATGAAGTGGCCCTGCGCAGCCACAACAACGCGGAACGGGCCAACAATGAAGGTGATTTCAAGGATGAAATTGTTCCGGTGTCCGTGCCCCGGCGTAAAAAAGATCCCCTGATTTTCGACCGGGATGAACATTTCCGTCCGGGCATCACCATGGCAGACCTTCAGAAACTGCCCCCGGCGTTTGTGCCCAAAACCGGCAAGGTGACGGCCGGTAATGCCAGCGGGTTAAATGACGGGGCCACCGCCATTTTGATCATGTCCGCGGACAAAGCCAAAGAGTTGGGATTAAAACCGCTGGCGCGCATCAAAGCCACGGGCAAGGGTGCCTGTCACCCAGCAGTTATGGGATTGTCCCCGGTGCCTGCGGTCAATGACCTGCTGAATAAAAGCGGCATGAAACTCGATGATTTTGAACTCATCGAACTTAACGAAGCCTTTGCAGCCCAGTATCTCGGATGTGAAATCGAACTGGGCTTAAACCGGGAGATCACCAATGTGAACGGTTCCGGTATCGGTCTGGGCCATCCGGTGGGCTCCACCGGCGCGCGTATCATGGTTTCTTTGCTCTATGCCATGAAAAAACGTGGTAAAAATCTCGGAATGGCTACCCTGTGCGGCGGCGGCGGCGTTTCCATGGCCACGGTGCTGGAGATGATGTAATGCGGATATGAATAAAATCAATTGCGCTGTTTGCGATTGACTGATTTTCGGTATTGGATCGGGCGGCAGTGATTGTCTCATTGCCACCCGATTTTTTTTTGGCTGCCTGGGTGCCGGTTTTTGACATCTGAAAGTCATTTGGCAGACTTTTTTTGCGATCACTTTTCCGGAATCATTTTGTCTGGGGGGTCCATGGGGGTTCCGAATTCCTGCGAGGACCAGACATCCGTCTCCCCGGCTTCGCCCTGCATCTTTTTTTCTTTCCAGGACTGCGCTTCTTCAGTCTTTACCTGGTTCCGGCCAGGCTGCTCCCATAGCTGACGATCTATTTTGATGCGGTCTGCAATCTCCTTAAACCCGAGCGTGTCGGCAATGAGGCTGATCAGCAGTTCGTGTTCTGTTTTGCCGGGCAACAGGCCCTCTAAATAGACCGTGCCTTCGTTACTGTGGATATGCAGTTCACTGTCGTCAATGCGCCCGTCCCGGATCAGTTCATCTGCGATCATTTCTTCAATTTCGGTATCCGTGTAATTGGCCTGATCTCCGAGAGGCGCGGTGGCTGACGCCCTTTCAGCTTCCGAAGTGGCTCCGGCCGCTGCATCCGGTTGCTTTTTTGCGCAATGCACACAAAAAGGGGTCCATGGAACCGCTTTTAGGCGGTCTTCGGAAATCAGTTGGCCGCAGGCGTCGCAAACACCGAAAACATTGGTTTCGATTTTTCCCAGGGCCGCATCTATTTGTTCAATTTCCGCTTTTTCCCGGTCATCTAATTGTTCGAAAACCCGGGATTGCTTGCCTTCGGCGGCGTTTTCCTCCAATTCCACTTCCGGTTCCTGCAATTGCTGCCATGAATCGGAACCGCTTTCCCGCCGGGACAGGATTTCTCTGCGTCGTTGCAGAAGCTGTTGGTTAAGCTCTGAAATATTGATTTTCATGATCCTCTCTCCGGTTTGATCTCACTCTGCTGGTTTGATTTCACTATACGGATTTGATTTTCACGATCTGCTGATTATGGTAAAGACAAAGATTAAAAAATAAAATAGGGCCCATCTTGTATTTTGAAGGTGGTATGTAGGCGGATGACGGGTTTATTCTCACCAGGGTCTGAGCAAGGAAAGGAATAGAATGGACGCACGACTCTTAGACGCCGGGTCGATTTCAGCCATCAGCAGCATCCTGATGGTTTTTGTCTGGAAGATATATCTTCATATTCTTGAAAAGCAATAACAGCCCGTCCGGCAAATCGGATGATCCTCACAACACATAAACAATTTTCAGGTAAGAGTGACGCTATGGTTGAATCATCAGATGTTTTTGAAAAAAATTATCAGGCATACGCTAACCGGCTGGCCGGTGTGAACCTTGATGCCATTAAGGATACACTGGGTCTGATTGTCGAAAACGATCAATTTTTTATCCCGTTTTTCAACAAACGCTATCAGGTCTCATCCCGCGGGATTTCTGATGAAAATGGAAACCGGGCGGACTATATCGCATTTATCATTATTGCCCAGTACATCCTTCTGTGTCCGGAAGCGCCGCATTATGATTCGCAGTGGGCGGCGTTCAAGGATTTTAAACGCGCATCCCATTTTACCAATGTGAACTATTTTGCCAGCGATACGGAACAGGCCATTGAAAAACAGTTTTCCGGCAAAAAAGACGCGCTGGCAGCTGCCGGCGAACGGCTGGGGGGCGTCCATGAAGAAGTGACCGCGTCCTATGATGTGTCCATTCAGTTTGCCGCCCTTCCGCGCATTTCCCTGCTCATGCTTTTTAATGATGAAGATGATGAATTCCCGGCCAAATGTTCGGTGCTTTTTCAGAAACATGCGGAGTTTTATCTGGATCCCGAATCTCTTGCAATGACCGGTGCTTACCTTGCCAAGCGTCTGACGGCTTTGTAAAAAGCGTTTCATGGTGATTAATCACCAGTGTATCAACAAATAACGTCTGCATAGTAGGCCGGGTTTCTTACCCGGCAAGCGGGTGCTATTTGTCGGGAATGGAATCCCGACCTACAATTTGTTACACCGTCAAAAATTAAGTTATTTAGAACTGCGTTTCCACCGGTTGCCGGATGATACGGATGCGATTTCTGTTCTGCAACCCGGGTTGATTTATGTTCAATTATTTCTTCTGCCATTAATCTGTGGTAGCAATAATTATGGCCAAGGAATTAAAGAATTTAGAGCATTTGATCGATCGGATCGGCGAAGCCGCTGCGGATTCGGATCGTGTTACGCTGGGTATGATTATGGAGGCGGTCGGAAGTCGGTCCTTCGGTCCTTTGCTGGCCATGGTCGGCGTCATTCTGTTTTCTCCCCTCAGCGGAATTCCGGGCATGCCCACGACCATGGGGATGATCGTATTGTTGATTGCCGTGCAGCTTCTTCTGGGCATAAAGCGATTCTGGCTGCCGGGCTTCCTGATGAAGCGCGCGGTTTCTCCTGAAAAACTGGAAAAAGCCCTCGATCGACTGCGGCCGGCGGCGCGTTTTATCGATCGCGGGCTGCGGCCCCGGCTGTCTTTTTTGATTTACGGCGTGGGTCTTGGCGTTGTCGCAATTGCCTGCATCGCCATCGCTACGGTGATGCCGGTGATGGAGATCGTGCAGCAATTCACGGTGAATCATGAAACCCGCTAATATCAACAAATTTGCTAATCGGTTTTCGCGATGTTTTCATCGACTTTTTTCCTGAATACACTAATCACTTCGAACCCAAAAAAAATATAACTCATTGAAATAGTTTAAAATAAAAAAACTAGACTTTTGATTGTATGTATTGTACCCTCTATGTCAACATCATCGATATAGAGGATACCGGGTGAAGCCAAAAAAACATCTCAGCTTCAGCAGC
>JAABSL010000039.1 GCA_011390415.1 Desulfobacteraceae bacterium | reverse complement strand
CCAGTTCCTGTTCCAGCGGGCGGGAGCGGGCCATCTCAATTGCCATGTCCGGCAGTTTCAACAAGGTGTTGCCGCTGTTTTCAATGATCTGCAATCCGGCAAGACTGAGGGTGCCCTCAACTGCCATCTCGTTTTGGGGCGGGTTTTGATCACTCGGGGTTTGCATAAATGAAATCCGGACGTCAACATCGATGCGGCCGTCGTTGATTTTAAATCCCACCATGTTTTCCGGCACATAGGCAAAATAATGGGGGATGGAAACGCCTGAAAGAGACAGGTGGACGATGGTTTCCAGCGTGTCATGGAACGGTTTGGTATCGAGATCTATCGCCATTTTCGCCTGATTGACGTCGCCGGTCAGCAGCGGTTCCGAATAGGTATCTATCTGTTTTTCAAAATTGGAAATTTGCGGCAGATTGAAATTGATCGCGGAAAGTGCATGGGTTGTATCAACCACCTCATCCTGAAAAGTAATATTGCCGCCTGCGATGGTGATATTGGAAATGGAGAACCGGAACGGTTCGCCATCCGGTTCCGGTGTCTCGGTTTGCGGTTCCGGCTCAGGTTTTGGCTCGGATTCTTTTTCGGAAATCAGGTCGGAAAAGTTAAATTCGGTTTCAGCGGTCCGGACAATTCGGATATCCGGGTTTTCAAGTCGCACTTCTTTGACCACCAGTCCCAGTTTGAACAAAGACAGGGTCTGAATGTTGACAAAGAGTTTGTCAAAAGAGACAAATGAATCGGCCCCGTTTTTGTCCTCAATATTAAAGCCTTCAACCGCGGCGGTCAGGGAAAAGGGGTTCAGACGGATGTTTTCAATGCGAACCGGCCGGTCCAGGGCTTCGGACAATTTGCCGGGCAGCATGTATTCCAGTATCAGGGGAACAACGACAAATCCGATCAGGGAATAGACGATCAGGATGGACCCGGCAATGAGGGTGAATTTTTTTTTGCGGCTCATGGGTCTGGCCTCACTGAAAAATTAAAAGATTTGTGAAAACCGAATTTTAGTGAAGATCTTTTATCTATGAAATTACTGGGCAGATATGACATTGTCAAGGAATTGATAAACTATAGTCCAGCCACAGGCAATGCAGTTAGATTGTGCCATCGGGACAATTTCTGACGCAAAAGTTGTTATGCGCCTGATTTCAGGTTGACATTTCAGGTCGATTTGTGTCATAAAATTTAATAACAAAAGCAAATACTTATTTTGATGTTTGGTGTGTGCTGATTCAGGGTGATTCCGTGTGTTCGTGACATTTTCAATGTCATCTTACTTAACCGGCTGAAACATCGTCCTTGCATTCGGGCGGTTTGAAGGAGGGGGTCCATGGATTATCTGTTCTTGTCCCGTCTGCAGTTTGCCGTTGCCACCATGTTTCATTTCATCTTTGTTCCCCTGACGCTGGGTCTTTCTCTTCTCATTGCCATTATTGAAACACGGTATGTTAAGACCGGGGATGAAAAATTTCTGAAAATGGCTCGTTTCTGGGGCAAAATGTTTCTGATCAATTTTGCGCTGGGGGTTGTGACCGGTCTGACCCTGGAATTTCAGTTCGGAACCAACTGGGGCAAATTTTCCATGTTCGTGGGAAATATTTTCGGCCCGATCTTAGCGTTTGAAACCACATCTTCCTTTTTCCTTGAGTCCGTATTCTTAGGTATCTGGATTTTCGGCTGGAACAAAGTTTCCAAAGGGTTTCATGCGTTCTGCATGTGGGTGGTTTTTATCGCATCAACCATGTCCGCCTACTGGATCATCGTGGCAAATGCATGGATGCAGCATCCGGTGGGCTACGTCATGGAAAACGGCAAGGCCGTATTAAACGATTTTACCGCCGTCCTGTTCCAGGAGTTTGCCATTCTGCAGGTACTGCACGTGCTGTCCGGCGCTTATGTGTTAACTGCTTTTTTTGTTATGTCCATCAGTGCCTATCATCTGCTGAAAAAACAGCATGTGGAGATTTTTACCCGTTCCTTTTCCATGGCCCTGGTCTTCGGATTTATTTTTTCCATTTTTACCGTGGTTGAAGGGGATTTCCACGGCGCGGATGTGGCGGAAAAACAACCGGCAAAGCTGGCTGCAATGGAATCCTTCTGGGAGACGTCAACCCGTGCACCGGTTTACCTCTTTGCATGGCCGGACGAAAAAAATGAACGCAACGTCATAGAGATCGGCGCCATCCCCGGGCTGTTGAGTTTTCTTGCATTTAAGGATGTGAATGCGGAAGTAAAAGGGCTGAAAGAATTTCCCCCCGAAGACCGCCCGAATGTATTAATCACTTCTCTTGCCTTTAAGGGGATGGTCGGTCTGGGAACCCTCTTTGTCTTTTTGACCGGCTGGGGGATGATCCGCAGAAAAAAGCTTTCCGAAAGTCCCCTTTATCTGAAAATTATGCTCTGGTCTCTGCCGCTGCCATATATTGCCAATGAACTGGGCTGGGTGCTGACCGAAGTCGGACGCCAGCCCTGGGTCGCTTATGGCATTCTACGGATATCCGATGCGGGGTCTGTTCTGGCGACCTCGCAGGTCGCTGTCTCTCTGGCGGGATTTGTTCTGGTTTACGGGCTTCTGGGTCTCATTGCATTCTACCTGATGGCCCGGCACGCGGCCAGGGGACCGGCATAAAAAAACCGGTTGCCGGCAGCACGTATTCTCTTTTTTTTGCATCTGTTTGCAAAGGTGAAAGGAGTTTTGAGATGGAGATTCAGTCAGTCTGGTTTTATATATGGGGCTTCTTGTGGATCATGTACTTCATGACGGACGGTTTTGTCTTGGGTATCGGCATCCTCTACCCGTTTATCGGCAAAACCGAAACGGACCGCCGCATTATCTTAAACAGCATCGGCCCCATCTGGGATGGGAACGAAGTGTGGCTGATCACCGCAGGCGCAATTACATTCGGGGCTTTTCCGGTCGTGTATGCGGTCATGTTCACCTCTTTATATACGCCGCTGATGCTGATTCTGTTCAGCCTGATTATCCGGGGAGTCTGTTTTGAATTCAGGAGCCAGGTGGAATTCAAATCCTGGAAAAGGGTCTGGGATGCGTGTATTTTTTTCAGCAGTTTTCTGGCGGCATTTCTGCTGGGGGTTGCCTTTGCCAATATCTTCAAGGGCGTTCTGTTAGATGACGATTACCTGTACCGGGGAACGTTTATGGACCTTGTCAATCCTTACGGGGTTGCGGGCGGAGTCCTGTTTGTCCTGTTGTTTATCCAGCACGGATTGTCCTGGTTGTGCATTAAAACCGAGGGCTGGCTGCTGGTCCGGTGCGAACGGCTGGCGCAGAAAATATGGTTTGTGCTGACTGCCGGTATTGTCATTTTTCTCGGATTGACATGGGTATTTACGGATCTTTACAATAATTACTGGGAAACTCCGGCCCTGTTGATATTTCCCGCGCTGTGCGTCTGCGGGCTGGCGCTGAATTTTTTTTCAGTGAAGCATAAAAGGGCCGTCCGGGCATGGGGGGCGTCTGCCTTGGTTATTGCCGGTGCGGCGGCCTTCGGCCTTGGCGGTATTTTTCCCCGTCTTTTTCCTTCCGGCATCAATGACACTTACAGCCTGACCGTTTTTAATTCCGCTTCCGAACCCAAGAGTCTCTGGATTATGCTGGTTGTGTTAGGTATTTTTGTCCCTCTGGTGCTGCTTTACCAGGGATATGCCTATCGCCTGTTCAGCGGCAAGGTATCGGAAAAAGAGATTGAGGCGGAAGAAGCTTACTAAGCCGGGTTCTCTTAAAGTTAGAGGCTTTCAATTATTTTTTTCTGAAATCCGGTGAGCACAAGGAGGTGCGCCCCTATGAATGAATCTCAAAGAACCGATCCGCAATCGCCGGATTATCAATCCAAAAGCTGGTGGCTGGAATCTCTGCCGGAAACCATCACCCCCAATCCGAACCTCACGGGAAAGGATACAGCGGATGTAGTGGTCATCGGCGGCGGGTATACCGGTCTGTCCGTGGGGTATCATCTCAAACAGCTGAA
The DNA here is from genome assembly GCA_011390415.1 of Desulfobacteraceae bacterium. Lineage (GTDB taxonomy): Bacteria > Desulfobacterota > Desulfobacteria > Desulfobacterales > Desulfosalsimonadaceae > SURF-3. Next base: position 4,807 of record JAABSL010000039.1, on the reverse strand, counting down.
CCCGGGCATGGATGTCCGGGTGATTGAATCCGATGTCTGCGGGTACGGGGCTTCCGGACGAAACGGCGGATTTTCCATGACCCTGTTCGGATTGACCAAAGGCATCACCAAGTTCCGGTTTAATGATGAAAAGGCCCGGGCGGCCCACGGCTATATGGAAGCTGCCGTGGATTACCTGCATGATGTGATTACCCAGAATAATATTGACTGCGACTATGAGCGCTCCGGGTATTTGCTGGTGGGAACCAGCCCGGCCCAGGTCCGGCGGGTGGAGCATGATTTCAAAATTATCGAACGCTGGGGAACCACCGGCATTGAACGCTGGGACCGGGCCCGGCTGGCGGAAGAATTTCAAACGGATTTTTATAAACTCGGGTGGTTTGAGCCCCGGTGCGGGATCATTCAGCCGGCAAAGCTGGCCCGGGGCATGAAAGCGCTGGCCGAATCCCAGGGGGTGGTGATTTATGAAAACTCTCCGGTGACCGATTTTTTCAACCAGGGCAAAGACGGGTTTCGCGTGAAAACGGAAACCGGAGAAATTCAGTCCGAATATCTGGTGTTTGCCACCAATGCCTATTCCATTCTGTTCCCGCAGTTAAAACCGGTTCAGCGGCCGATTTTCACCTATATCGTCATGTCCGAGCCGTTAACAGATGCCCAGATGGCGAGTATCGGGTGGCAGTGCCGGGCCGGTGTCGAAGACGCCCGGGATCTGATTCACTATTACCGCCTGACCAAAGACAACCGGATCGTCATGGGCGGCGGGGATGTGGCCTTTACCTATGGCAATGATTTGAGCATTGATTTGAATAATAAAATTTTTGCGCATCTGGAACGGCATGTGACGGAAGTCTTTCCCCAGTTAAAAGGGATCCGGTTTACCCATCGCTGGGGCGGGCCCGTGTCGGTGACCGTGGATATGGCCCCGGTGATCGGATATCTGGGCGATGACCAAAAAGCCATCTTTTCTCTGGGATGCATCGGCCACGGGGTGTCTTTGACCACCTACAACGGCCGAACCATTGCGGAAATGATCACCGGCCGGGAATCTGAGCGCACGGACATGTTTTTTGTGGGCCGGAAAACCCTGCCCTGGCCCCCGGACCTGATCACCTACGGGGCAGCCCATGCCATCCGGGGATTCATGAAACTGGAAGACCGGCTGTATTACAAGTAAAAGGAAAGAATATGAACAGCGTACTGATTCACCCGGCTACCTATGATACCGTGCGCCCGGCCGTTGACCGGGCTTTTGAGCTTTTTCCCATGAATTTGTCCGGCAAAAAGGTACTGATTAAACCCAATGCATTACGGACATCGCGCGCGGGCGAAGCCATTGTGACGCATCCGGCCGTTTTAAAGGCGGTGGTGGAAAAAGTGGAAACGTTAAATCCGGCCGAAATTATTGTGGGTGACAATCCCGGGGTGGCCAGTTATGGGGCCAATGAAGAATGCTTTGAAAAAACCGGGCTGATGGCCGCGGCCAGAGGGTATTATCAAAATATCGGCAATGATCCGGTGACCGTCCCTTTTACCCGAAAATGGATGCCCCAGGCGAGTGTTTCCCGGATCGTGATGGAAGCCGATATCATCATCAGCCTGCCCCGGTTTAAAACCCACGGGCTCACTGTAATGTCCGGGGCGATCAAAAACAGCTACGGGTTTCTTTGCGGCGCCCAGAAAGCCAGACTTCACAAAATTGCCGGCAGTCCGGCCCGGTTTCAGGAAGCGGTGGTCGACGTATTTAAAATCCGGGTGCCGGATCTTTTTATCATGGATGCGGTGGTGGGAATGGAAGGCAACGGTCCGGCGTCTCCGGATCTGCGGGATATCGGGCAGGTGCTGGCCGCGGACAATGCCGTGGCCATGGATGCGGTGGTGGCCACCATGATGGGTTGTGATCCGTCGAACCTGCGGTTTCTGCAAAAGGCAGCCAAAGACGGATTGGGCGATTATAATCTCAATCAGATAAATATCGTGGGCCAACTTGAAAAAATTGACCATTTCAAGCTGCCGCCGTTGAGCGGAGAGGCGGTAACCGGCAATCCGGATGTCCAGGAGATGCTCGCCAGCAAACTGGCGTTTCGGCCGCAGGTGGATAAAGACCTGTGTACCGGCTGCGGCACCTGCGCCGATCATTGTCCGGTGTCGGCGTTGACCATGGCAGATGGATTGCCGGAAGTGGATGCCGAAACCTGCATTACCTGTTTCTGCTGTCAGGAACTCTGCCCTGAAAAAGCCATTCAGCTGGGGGTATAAATCACCGAAAGAGGCAAGAAATTCATCTGTTGCTCCATTAATTCAGCCGCCGTGCGGCGCGCAGTTTTTTATAGTCATGAAAAATTAATCTGGCGGTCAGCGCGGGACTGATCCGCTGGAGCATGTGAAGGATTTTGGCAAACGCGGTCACCACGATCATTGCCTTGTTTTTTTCAACGCCTTTGAGAATTTCTTTGGCGCATTCGGCCGGGGTGATTCCGGGAATTCTGGCCAGATAATCCAGCACTTTTTCCCGGTCCAGGTTTACCATTTTGGAATCCCGGAATATGGCGGTTTTGATATGCCCCGGGCAGACCACGCTGATCTTGACGCCCAGTTCTTTTGCTTCGGCGCGAAGGGAGTGTGAAAGCCCGACAACGGCATGTTTGCTGGCCACATAGGAAGCCGTTCCGGGAAATGCGACCAGTCCTTCGATGGACGCGGTATTGATGATGTGCCCGAAGCCCTGGCTGACCATCACCGGGTAAGCGGCGGCCACACCATGCACCACGCCGTTTAAATTGACGTTCAGCACATTGCGCCAGTCTTCAATGGTCACATCCCGGACTTCTCCGCCCACGGCAATGCCGGCGTTGTTAAACAGGTAATCCAGCCGCCCGTATTTTTCGACAGTGTCATCTACTATTTTTTTAAATGCGTCAAAATCCGTCACGTCCAGACAAACCGGCGCCGCGCTGCCGCAGGCGGATGAAATCCCGCCAGACACGCTGCACACCTGTTCTTCTTTCCAGTCGGTTAAAACCACGTGCGCCCCCCGGCGGCATAATTCTTCTGCGAGTGCCTGCCCGATGCCGGATGCGGCGCCGGTGACGATAGCGACTTTTTCATTGAATACGTTCATGGGTTAATTCCTGTTTTTTGTGTGAGGTCCGTTTTTGAGGAAATTTTTAAAAAATTTCAGCTTTCGCATCGGCAGCATGCCCAGCAGCGTCTGAATATGCTTGGCGTCCCGGAATCTTTTTTCCTGGCCGAAATCCTTCATGTATCCCACCCCGCCAAGAACCTGGATTCCCCAGGTGGTCAGGTCGCTGGCTGCTTGGGCAGCGCAAAGGCCGGCGGCCCGGGAACATTGCCGCCATCCGTTTTCTCCGGTGTCAACCGCCTGGCAGGCCCGTGAAACGGTCATTTTGGTGTTTTGAACCTTAAGGGCCATGTCCGCAAGGATCATTTGCATTTCAGACCAGCGGATAATCTCCCGGCCCCCCTGAAATCTTTTCCGGCTGTAGTTCAGGGCTTCGTCAAAAGCACCTTGCATGATACCCGCGGACATGGCGGCACCGGCAACAGACATCCGGTCCGCCATTTTCTCAAAATAGGTTTGCCCCTGTGTTTCCTCGCCCACCAACGCGGCTTTCGCATTTTCCAGCCGGATATCCGTTGCCGGACACGCGTGGAGTCCCAGGCTGTGTATCGGGTCGCTGATGCGAACCCCTTTAGCGGCCAGATCGATCAGAAAAAAAGAAAATCCGTCGGTTCCCTCCTGCCGGGCCGGGACCAGGGCATGGGCGGCAATCGACCCGAGCACTGCATAGTCCACCGTGCCGGAAAGGGTATAGCCGGTGTCCGTTTTTTCGTATACGGCCGTCGGTGCGACATCTGACGGATTGTTGAATACCGGAAAAGCGAGGAGAAATTCATTTACGGTTTTGGCGGTTTCAGTGATCCGGCCCATCCGGGTTTGGGCACCGGCGGCAAGCAGCACTTCCTGGGCCGCGGTGTGGGTGAAAACAATTCCTCCCAGGCTGCTGTCCTCCCGGCAGATATTGTATAAAATAACAGACAGGGCCGTTACCCCCTGGCCGATGCCGCCGAATGGTTCCGGCAGGGTCACATGGAAAAAATCCAGCAAATAGGCTTTTTCCAGAACCTGCGTAAAAAACGGGGCAAAGGGAAACCGGTCGTTTTCTTCCCGGTTCGGGGCGAGTTCTTTTCTGGCAAATTCAGCCGAAGCCTTGTCCAGGAGTTTTAATTCTTTGTCCGTCCCTGCAATCATGGTTTCTTCTCCATTCTATTCGTCAAAAACAACGGCCTGGGGAAAATCTCCGGCAATCAGGCATTTGAAAAGGTTGAGCCGGTTGAGCTGGTTGGTCCCTTCGTAAATCTGAAGCAGCTTGGCATCCCGCAGTATTTTTTCCGCGCCCCGGTCGTGGCGGAGGCCGGCCTGGCCCATCATTTCCAGGGCCATGTGGCAGTTTTTGATGCCGATATCCGTGGCCGAGAATTTGGCCAGAGATCCCCATCCCGAGGTCCGGTGCATTTCATCATCCGTCTGTCCGTCCATCAGCTTCTTGCGGAAGAATTTTGTCATCACCGGTTTTTCCATCATCGGGGAGAGCATCTTTTCCAGCCATTTGACGGGCATCAGGCGATAGTAGTAGTACATGGGTTTTTTCTGCAATTCCCGGAAAGCACCGTACAGGCCGTTGGCATAGTTGGTTTCAACATAGGTGAGCCGGGCCTGGGCGACATTTTTATACATCTCCGCCAGCATGCACTGGACCCATTCATGGTTGATCAGCAGCTTTCC
>JAABSL010000038.1 GCA_011390415.1 Desulfobacteraceae bacterium | reverse complement strand
GCCGATGGCCTGGTCCAGGTCTGATTTTTCTTTTGACCAGCGCTCAATATCGTCACAAAGACTTTCTATTTTGGATCCAATGGCATCCGGGTCTTCTGCCAGACACTCTGAGATAAAATCCTCAATGGCATGACCGGCACTCATTTTCACCAGCGCCATTTCCGCGGATTTCAGTTCGGCTTCAAGTTTGCGGCGCTGGTCGGAACGATTTTGGGCATCGGAAAGGTCGCTGTAGTCTGTGCATCCGGCTTCCTCGCACAGGGTTTTTAAAAATGCTTCCATATCGGCAATGGCTTTTGAAGACTGACGCAAACGCTGACTTTCTTTTTCCAGCTGGTTTTCCAGGGTCTGCGCTTTTGAACAGGCGGTGCGCGTTTCCTTCAACCGGCGGACCATTTCCGCGGCGCCCTGGTCTGCCGGCAGGCCGGACAGGTCGGGCGCGGCTTCGGCGGTCAGTTTCTGGATGCCGGTGTCAAAATCAGCGGCATCCCGGTCAATACCGTTGATCCTTTTCTGAAGTATATCGGCATCTTTCAGTTTATCAAACAATTGCTTGAGATCTTCTAAGAATGCACTTGCATGGGACGGCACGGAATCCGCGTCAAGGCCGATGGGAGACACTGCCTTTTCCCATTGCTGCTGCCAGACAGCGAGCGCTTTTTCATTGGTTCGGGCACGGATTTTGAAGTCGGCCAGCAATGCCTCTTTTTGTGATTGTTCCGCAATTATTTTTTCCCGTATGTCCAAAAGACTTTTTTCTTTTTCTGCAAGCTTTTTACCGCGTTTGACCAGATCCGCCAGCAATGCGTCTTTGTCCGGAATTGCCTCGTTTAAAGACGCAAAGACCTGCAGCAGCGTCTGCCGGATTTCTTCAATTTTTTTCTGCTTTAATTCTGCCCGCAAAATTTGTTTCCGGATCTCCGCATAGCGGGCAGTCATATCATTTTTCCGGCTGACCCAGGCCCGCATTTCTTTCGGAGAGCCGGGAGCGATGTCAGCATCTGCCCATTGTGCGGCCCAGGCTGACGCAATTTCCGTATATTTCAGGTCATGGGCTTTTTTCTGTTCAAAGACATGATTTAATCGTTTTTCAATGTCTGCCCGGTCAGAAACCAGTTTTGCCAGAGTGGCCACGCGATCGGCTTCTCTGCGGAGCCGGTCGGAGATTTGATCGGCACGAAGCATGGTGGTTTCAAAAGCGGCCGGCAGGCTGTCTGCTTCATGGAATTGTTCGGAAAATCCGGAGGCATTTTTTTGCGGATTATCCGGTGTTTTGGGGGAGGGTGCTATGATATCGGCAATCATTTGCCAGAGGGTGTCGCGTTTTTTTCTGGCCTGGGCGAGATCTGTTTCCGTGGGCACGGAAAAGGTCAGGTTCAGTTCCTCCGTTTTTTTAATGGTGGCGGCAAGCTCGGTTTTAAGTTTTTGAATTTCATCTTCATTTTTTTGCATCAACTTATTGACCGCATCAAACTCATTTTCAAACCGGTCAATGGTTTCAGCGGATGGCGTCGAAAGGCCGGCCAGTGTTTCAAGCGTTCCGGACCAGAGCGGCAGACTCCGCAGTTCGATTTCAAGGGATTTTTTATCCAGGCCGGATTCCGAAAGCGTTTCTGTGCATTGTTTTTCCATTACACTATAATCTGCGGCATTTTCGATTGCCGGAATCAGTTCTGCGGTATTGCGGGGATCGGGCAGTGCTTCAAGCTTCCGGTCACTTTCTTTTATCTGATGTTCAAGTTTTGGAATTTGTTCCCGGGTGCTGTCAATTAAGGTGACAATCCGTTCGTAACGGCTGCCCAGTTCCTGAATATAAAGGGTCTCTTTTTTGGTCAGCCGCAGTTTTTCCGCCTCGTCGATGGTCATGTCATTTCTGAGATCCGCAAGGATCTGCCGGGCTTCGCTGCGCAGAATATCCATTCGTGTCTGCAGGTTAATTCGGTCTCTGGCAGCTTTTACAAAACCGCCGAGTTCCTGATAAAACCGTTCAATTTGATCAGCGCTCTGTAAAATGGGGTTTGAAATATCGAGCCGGCTGATTTCCCCCTTGAGCTGGGCAATATTTATCCCGGCCTGCCTGTGATCATTTTGCGCAATTTTAAGCTTTGACATATGGTCCCGGCGCAGCTCGCCGAAGTTTTCCGGCAGCAGGACAACGGATGCATAAGGTTTCAGGTCTTCTAAGATTTTGCCGCGTTCGGTGATAAGGGGAAGGGATTGCCGGATTCTCTCCAACCGGTTTTTCTCGGCCATTGCCCGGCCCAGGGCCTGTTCCGCTGATTGTTTCTTTTCAAGGGCTTGTGCAAGTGCGGTGTCGTGCTTTTCCCAGTCTCCGGCAGCCAGCTGAACAGTTTTGATCAGTTTGCGGTTTTCCCGGACCTGGAGAATGGATTTATTGACCAACGGGATCTTCCCGGACGGCTTAAACAGCGTATCCGCATTTTCCTGAAGTTGGGCCTGAACCGTGCGGAGGTTGGAGATGCCGGACCCGGCGGCAAAAATAATCTGTCCCAGGTTGCCGCCGCCTTTAATAATTTCCCTGCCGCCGTCAACCAGGTCCTGATGACCGATACCGAACATGGTGGAAAAAAGATCTGCCTCAATCTGATTCAAATACGGGCTGAGGATGGCATCGGTCAGTATGTCTTCATCATTATCCGCCCGCAGGGTGTTTTTGGAGCCCTTTCTCCGGATAAACGTCAGTTGGCTTCCGTCACTGTGGCAAATGGTGGCCTTGATTCGCATCTTGTTGTAGGGATGCAAAAAATTATCCGGCGAACGGACGTCAATGCCGTAAAAAGCCGCCCGAAGCGCCCTGAGGGCCGAGCTTTTACCGGCTTCATTGGGGCCGTAGATGATGTGGAGTCCGTTGTTTCCGTGACTGAAGTCTATGGCGGTGCCGTTAAACGGGCCGAATGCCGTAAGATGAAGTGCCGTGATTTTCAATTTTCACCCCCTTTTTTCATCAACCGCTGCATCAGTAAAGGGTGTATCTGATCCAGAATCATGGTCAGCCATTGGGGATCGGCGATGGGCAGGGGATCATCTTCTGTAAAAAGTTCCGGCGGAAGCTTGCCCGCCAGGGCAGAAAGTTCGGCTGCCGCCATCCGGCAAAGGTCCTCGGGATTTTTGCGAAGCTGCGCAATAATTTCCGACAATTCCCGGACCGGTCCGTCGGCGGGGATTGAAATATCGGTTTCAGGAACGCGGGTATTTATTTTTATTTTTTCAATCCACACGGTTTCCGAACTGATGTCTGCGGCTGCCACACGGATCTCGCTTTTCCAGCGATCGGGTTCGGAAATAAAATCGTTATGCGCAGGGGTGGCCCCGGAAAAAACAGTGCGGACAACTAACGGAATGCCCGGATTCTGACTGATCAGATCCTTCAGGCCGTCGGTAAAATGCGCAATGATTTCATAACCGTTTTCAGCGTCGGCCACATCCACGGGCAATATAAACCATCGGACCACATCTGTGGCCATAAATTCGGTACGGGTGGTGCCGCTGTCTGATACGGTCACCAGCAGGCAGCCTTTGGCGCCGGTTTCACGAATATGGCGGCCCTGGATATTGCCGGGAAATACGATCATAGGGTTTTCTTTTAATATTTCCCGGTTGTGGACGTGACCCAGGGCCCAGTAATCATATCCTTTGGATGCCAGCCCGTCGAGGGTGCACGGCGCATAAGGCGCATGCCCTTCCTTGCCGGAGACACCGGTGTGCAGCATGCCGATATTATAAAATCCGCCGCACGGCGGGGGATAGTCCGCGGACAGGTCGCGGGTTATGGCCGGAGATGCGAAACTCTGTCCGTGAATCGCCACCTGCAGGTCCGTCAGCGTTATGGTTTCCGGTGTTGTGGAAGATAAAATCGTGACCCCCTCCGGCAGTTTGAGACTTTTTGTGATTTTGCTGGCTGCGTCATGGTTGCCGGCGATGATAAAAACCGATATGCCGGCATCCCGAAGCCGGCGCATTTGAGAAATAAAATAGAGCCCGGTGTTGTAATCTTTCCAGTCTCCGTCATAGAGATCTCCGGAAATCAGAACAAAGGCCGCCTGCTCATCGATGGCAAGGGTGACAAGATTTTCAAACGCCGCCCGGGTGGCCTTCCGGATCAGGTGCACCGGCGCGCCTTCGTAAAGATCTAATTTATGCAGGGGGCTGTCCAGATGAATGTCCGCGGCATGGATAAATTTAAACATTACTCGCGTTCCTGTTTGATAACTGATTTAAAGTGCAGTATGTATGGTAAATAATTTTACAATCTATTCATTATTTGATCGGTTTTGCAATAAAGAGATTATTAAATGTCGCTGCCGGTGCCGGTTAAGCGCCTGTCGGGTGAGAGGAAAAAATGAACGGGAAAAAGAATTTTGAAAAGCGGATATACGAAAGCCGTTTTTTCAGGGACGCAAAATTAAAGGCAGAAGAAATTTCAAGCAACCCCAAGTTGTTAAATGACCTGATCTTTAAAGCAGACAAAAAAGCGCTGGAAAAAGGACGCGGGGTGCTGGGTGAGTCTCTGGACTCCCTGAAGACGTTTTCCCGGATGTTAAAGGCCTATGCCGGCGGAGAATACCGGAAACTTCCCTGGAAAACACTTGTTGCCATTGTGGGGGCCGTGGTCTATTTTGTCATGCCCCTGGATTTTATCCCGGATTTTATTCTCGGACTGGGGTTTGCAGATGATGTGGCCTTGCTTTTATGGACCATGAGGTGGTTTAAAAGTGATGTTGAAGAGTTTTCGCAATGGGAACAAACAAAAATTCAGAACTAAAAATAAATGGGGACATTTATGGATATAGAATTAAACGCGGTGGAACTCAGGATTTTAGGGGTTCTTATTGAAAAGCAGATGGCGACGCCGGATTATTATCCGATGACGTTAAATGCGCTGACCAATGCCTGTAACCAGAAAAACAATCGTGAACCCACCATGAACCTGGACCAGGCGGAGGTGGAGCAGGCCCTTAAATCGTTGAGAAACGACCACTGGGCCTGGCAGATTATGACCCACGGCAGCCGGACGGCCAAATATGAACATAATCTGGCGGAAAAAACCCAATGCACGGAGCGGGAGCTGTCTGTTTTATGCGAACTCTTTTTACGGGGACCCCAGACGGTTGGAGAACTCAATACCCGAACCGCCCGTCTGATAGAAAGCCACGGCATTATCGGTATTGAACAGACGTTGAAAAAGTTGGCGGAAAGAGAGCAGGGCGCTCTGGTCACCATGCTTCCCCGGGCACCCGGTCACAAGGAAAACCGCTATATTCATTTATTCTGCTCTCTGGAACAATCCGAAGAAATTTATCAGCCTTCGGTAAAAGAAGTGTCCCGCCGGGGAGTGCGGGCCGGCAGCGAACGGATTGAAGCGCTGGAAGAAAAAGTCAGCGAGCTTGAAGAATCCATCGAAGACCTGAAAACTCAGTTTTTAGCCTTTAAACAGCAGTTTGAATAATTATATAAACCGGATTCCGGAACCAAGATCCATTTTAAGCTGTGCAATGGCCAGTTCTTTGGCTTTTGCTTCCACTTCAATGGTAATATCCGGAAGGGTATTCGGGCTTTTCCAGGATTCGGGAAAATCTTCCGGGTCAATATAATCATGATGCGGCGCGGGGTTTTTGCCGTCCCAGCCCTGCAGGGGGCTGGAAAGGTGGAACAGGGGCTCGCGGTTCCAGGTGGCAAGGACGTTTTCCGTGGTTTTTTCAATACTGATGCCGTCTTTTAAACAGCGGTGGTGATGAACGTCATATACCATGGGGATGTTGAATTCTGCGCACAGGGGCAGGAGATCCTTCGGGGTGTAAGTGCGGTCGTCATTTTCAAGGGCCAGCCGGGAGCGGACAGCGTCCGGAAGTTTTTCAATCTCTGCCGCCAGCCGTTTTAAGGCGGATTTTTTATCCCCGTAAGCGCCCCCGCCATGCACGTTGATCACATCCGCACCCACCCACTCGGCCACTTCGGCCTGGTAAATCAGGTCTTTGATCGATTTTTCCGTAACCTGCGGGTTCGGGGAAGAGAGCAGGATGAACTGATCCGGATGAAAGGTGGTCCGGATATTGTTCTGAGCACAAAACCTGCCGCATTGCTGAAAGGTTTGGATTATATTTTCATGATCCGGGAGTTCACGGATATCATACCCGCTGTCCGGGTGTGTCTTGAGCGGCAGAATCTGGCTGTTGATCCGGAAATCCCCGATGCCGTGATCATGGCAGAAGGATAAGGCCTGCAAGAGAGACGCTGCATTGTGCCGGCAGATAGCGGAAATATTTTCCATCTGCCGGGACCGGGCAAATTGTTTCTGGAATGTGGCGGTGGTGCGTTTAAATTTTATCGGTTCATCTTTAAATACACAGCACAGGCCTAATCGTATCATAAGAAATCCGGCTATGTGGCCGCTGAAAATTTCATGGTCACATCTTCCCGGTGTTCCGGGTCAATCTGCCACAGCAACTGCTCTTCCAAACGCATTAAACCGGCAATAAAGACATCCGGAAACTGCTCGATCCGGATATTAAAAAGGTTAACGCTTTCATTGTAGAGCTCCCGGCGGTCCGCGATCTGGTCTTCAAGCTGGGAAACCCGTGCCTGGAGCTGACGAAAGGCCCGGTCCGCTTTAAGATCCGGATAATTTTCCACCACCGCAAACAGCGATCGCAACGCCGAGGTGATGGCGTTGTTGGCATTGACCACTTCCTGGTCGGAACCGGCGGATTCCAGCATAGAGCGGGCTTTGGTGACGTTTTCAAGGGTTCGTTGTTCGTGCTGCATATAGCCTTCACACACACTGACCAGCTTGGGCAGTTCATCATAGCGCTGCTTTAAAAGCACATCAATATTGCTCCACGCTTTTGAGATATTGTGCTTCATGCGAATCAATCCATTATAAATAATAATACAAAAGACCACAAGCGCGACAATAATGCCCAAAACCGAGATCAGAACAATGTATCCCATGGTGTTTCCTTTCTGCGTTTTTTATTCCGTGTAATCCGCGGAATCCGTGTCGAAAAAAAAATTGACGCGGATTTCACGGATTTTCCGGATTTTTAGTTTTTTATCAAAAAAGCTTTACCAGAAAACCTATACTGAATCCCATCGTGACGAGCCCCCCGGCAAGAAATACCAGGGTGCGGATCATCAGGCGCTGAACCAGTTTTTTTTCAGAATCCGCAATGATAAACGGCAGCATTCCGAATCGGGGTTTTTCAATCACCACGGATTCGGACTGTCCCGCACCATTGGCCAGGGATTCGGCATAAACCATGCGCTCTGCATCACTGCGGGCGGCTTCCCATTCATCCACGTCAATCCGGCCATCCCCGTTAATGTCATATTCCGCCATGGTTTCCGGGCTTTGTTTTATATTTCGCAGTTTATCGGCAAGAATATCTTTAAATTTCCGGCCGTGCTTTTCAATATGCGCCGAACCCAGGACATACAACCGGGCGCCCACGGGCAGCATTTTTTCTATCACTTTTGTATTCGGATCATGAAGCTGAAGCGACAGAGAAGGCACATAGCTCCCCCGAAAGGACTGCGTGGTCAGCGGAACATTAAAGACAGCGCCTTTGGGCTTTACCAGCACCCGTCCGGTGTCGTCTTCAATGTAAAACGGTATCTTTCCGGAGGAAACGGAACGGGTCAATGCCCAGTGGGAGCTGTCGCCGGTTCTTTGATACTTATAATATCGGCACTGATAATAAACACAAGGGGTTTTTGTGGCCGATGTTTTTAAATCATAAAACAGCCTGGCATTGCCGGCCAGTTCCACCATCCCCATGGACAAAGATCGGATTTTGGATGTGGGGGTGTTTTCAATCATCCGCCGGTAATAAAGCAGCAGCAGCGAATAGCAGAAGATCAGAAATCCGGCCAGTAAAAATCCGGACCCGACGAGTGTTTTCCAGAATACCGGGTGATCCGAAATGCTTTGTGCGCCGGTCATTAAAAAATGAAATGGTGATGCAATGACAAGCAGTCCGACAATGATTTCCGGCAGGGAGGTCTGAAAAAAAGCCGTGATTCTGGAGTAATTCATGTCCGGCGGCGGTTCTAAACCTTTTGCGGCATTTGATCCCGCAGCATAGGCGGTGCCGGAGGGTGTGCCGGATACCGAATCGGAAAATTCTTTATCGGCAAGGGTGCCGGGTTCCGGTGCAAACGGCAGCAGTTTTTGATCCACCGCGGTCAAAATGTATCGGGCGTATTTTCCCAAATCATTTTCAACCGATGATTTGCCCCGGGACCAGTCGGGACTGGCGCCGGGCAGAAGCGAAATACCGAAATTCTCATCCGTAATGCATGATCTTGTCAATGCCTGGGCCTCATTAACCATTACCCGGAAATTAACCCCTTTGCTGTGGGTCAGCTTTTCATTGAGGCCCATGTATGAAAACACGTCGGAATCGACATAAACACCTTCGGCCGACGCCGTGTTCAATGCATAAAAAATTGCCGCGGGCTTAGCGATGGAGATTTTTTTAAGGATTTCATCAAATTGTTTGTCAATGGCCTGTCCCGTATATGCCATGGCGGTCATAATTTGTCGGACGGCCTTTCCGGAAAGATCGGTGATAATGATTAAAAGATCGGTAGCCTTTGTTATTTCAAATACCGGGTCTTTATTACCGTCGAAAAATGTCATGGATGAATCGGTTAAATTGATATGCCGGGCCGCTGCCGGCAGTTGGGATTTTTTGACAAGATCCTTTGCAATCACACCGGCGTTGATGCCGAGGGACTGCATTCCAGCGGCACATTCTCCCAGTTCCCGGATGCTGCGATTGATGTTAAAGGCGCCAATACCCTGGCCCAAAAGCCGCATCCGGATTTCCCCCTGGTTGATGCCGGTGATCATTTCCGCTTCTTTTAATGATTC
>JAABSL010000037.1 GCA_011390415.1 Desulfobacteraceae bacterium | reverse complement strand
ACCTGGTGGAAGAAGCCGTACTGGCGGAATTTGACCGGATAACGTCCCGGGGCGGGGTTCAGGGCGCCATGGAGCGGGGATATCAGCGCAGCAAGATCCAGGAAGAATCCATGTACTACGAGTACCTTAAGCATTCCGGCGAACTGCCGCTCATCGGAGTCAACACCTTTGTCAACCAGGATGCGGATACGGATAGCGCCATCGGCTGCCTGGAACTGGCCCGGGCCACGGAAGAAGAAAAACAATCCCAGCTGAAACGGCATCATCAGTTTGTGGAAAGCAACAAAAACAAGGCGCCGGCCGCCATCCGGCAACTGAAAGAAGCGGTTCTGGCCGGTGACAATATCTTTGGCGAACTGATGCACACGGTCCGCTACTGCACCATGGGGCAGATCACCCGGGCCCTGTATGAAGTGGGCGGGCAGTACCGGCGCAATATGTGAAGCCGCACCTTGATTATCCTTACGGCCAATGATGATTTGTGCCATACGCCCCTGCGATGGCGGTGGCCGAAACAAGGATCAGGGCCGTGAAGCGGACATCCGGGGGGTGTTATTTCCCTTTTGGCTGCTGGTGTTCTGCCGACAAAACCACCAGATTGGATTTGTCCTTTTTAAATTTTAATCCTTTATGTTCTTCTCCCACTTCTTCGATGGAACTAATGGCGTAAATGGAGAGATGAAGCGTCTTAACCCCTTCAAAATGCCGTTTCTGGTCTTCTTCTTCCGGATTAATGACCAGGGATTGGGTGTCAAAAACAAAGTCGGAAATCGCCACAAAGCTGAGCCCCAGTGTTGAATCGGTAACGGTTTTGGATTTTAACGTCAAAACTTTGCCGTCTTTGGCATCACGGTAAGTAATCAGGAAAAATGTTTCTTCTTTTTTCTTGGCCATATCAATTTTAATCCATTGTTTTTAAAATATATTTATAAAGATGTAAAATTATCCTTTTTCTTTGCAAAAAACAATAAATAGATTGGTGATTGTTTGATCTTCAGATAACAATCTGTTATTTTATAAAAATATTATCAGATACCCATCTCCGCGGTTTTTCAATTTAACATGCAATCAAAAGGATTCTCCAATGGACGACACCCAGAAAAAAACAAAACAGGTTCAGATCAAAGCAAACGAAGAAATGTCACAGGGCCGGTACAGCAATACCATGTTTATTGCACACGGACCCGAAGAATTCATCATCGACTGGCTGCTCAATTCCCCCACCGGCGCCCATCTGGTATCACGAATTATTGTGACTCCCGGTCATGTCAAAAGAATCATCAACGCCCTGCAGGAAAATCTGAAAAAATATGAGGAAAAATTCGGAGAAATCAAACTGATGGAACCGGCAGACCATAAATTTCACTGATTTTAAAAACAGCCTCTTGAAAATTTTACAGACAATGAATAATTTATGGTTAGATACGGGCAGGTTGTTATTATCCATGTCCTTTTAGTTTAATTATAATTATTCCAGTCAGTTATTTTCAAATTCGCCTTCCGGCACCTCCTGTTTCATACAATGTCTGTATCACTATTAGACAACCGGTTAAAATAAAGGAGGTAAAATCATGAAAGCAGGTATTCTTTTTACAGGCAGTGGTCCGATACTTATCCTGACGTCTTATCAATCACTGACCAGTGACGCACTGCTGAAGAAACTGGCGGTCAAAGGCATCAAGAAATTTATTGGCTTTGAAGTGCCCGAAGAACTGGTGAGAAGAAAATACGGCCATCATTTTAATGTCATAATGGGAGATCTCAAACAGCAAGACGACTTGCGGGTTCTTGATTATGACGGGCATCACGTGTTTTACAATTTTTCACTAAATGAACTGAAAGCACCCATCTTCCACGATATTGAAGAAGAAACAACTTCAATGGCATTTGAAAAAAAAGAAGAGCCGACACAGACGGCATCCGTTCAGACCCATTAGCTGAGTCAAACCGGTGCACCGAAAACCGAAAACCGGAATAATTCAGAAAATCTGAATTATTCCGGTCAAAAATTAATGGATGCGGTTTTTTACCGCGGTCCTAAATCCCCTCTTTGAAAAAGTCTTCTTTTTCCGTGATGGCATCCGGGCGTTTGGTATATTCCGTGGGGGCAGTTCCTTCTTTGAAACATTCAAATATCGTGCTTTTAGACTCCGGTATGGGCAGCAGTCCCGTATCGGTGTCAATTTTTGCAAACACCACGCTGTTCGGCACCTTAAAGACCCGAACCGGCTGGTCCGCCAACACATTCTGCATAAAATCAAGCCATATGGGGCTGGCGGTCCGTGATCCGGTTTCTTTTTTTCCCAGAGACTGCTCCTGATCAAACCCCACCCATACGCCGGTGATATACCGGGGGGTGTATCCCACAAACCACGCATCATTGAGATTGTTTGTGGTTCCCGTTTTTCCCGCCACCGGCCGTTTCAAGGCCTTGAGCCGCCAGCCGGTCCCGTACTGAACCACTTCGCTGAGCAAATGCGTGATAATATAGGCGGTGCTGTCTTCGATCACCTGTCGGGGGTTTAATTCATATTCCATCAGCACATTTCCGTCCCGGTCTTCGACTTTTCGGATAAAACAGGGGGCAATCAATTTTCCCTGATTGGCAAAAACAGAATATGCACTCACCAGTTCCTGCAGGGAAAGACCGGAAGATCCCAGCGACAGGGAAAGATCCCGGGACAGATGGGCCGTAATCCCCATCTTTCTGGCATAATTGATGGCATAATCAATGCCGATATCCCGCAGAATTTTGACCGTGATAACGTTTCTTGATTTGATCAGCCCTTCCCGGAACAGGGTAAATCCATGAAATGTATTATCATAATTATCCGGTTTCCAGGTAAAGTCATGAACGGTATCTTCAAAAACAATGGGTGAGTCCACAATCACCGAAGCCGGTGTAAAATTTTTATCCAGGGCCGCTGCATAGATGATGGGCTTGAATGCAGATCCGGGTTGCCGCCGGGATTGAATCGCCCGGTTAAACTGGCTGTGTGTAAAATCCCGCCCGCCGACCATGGTTTTTACCTCTCCGGTTTCCGCCGCCATGGAAAACAGGGCGGACTCGGCCTTTGGCGTCTGTTCCAGTGCCAGATTCCAGGATTGCTGATCTTTTTCCTTTTTCAGCACCCGGACGTCGATGACATCCCCCGCCTGCAGGGCCTGGCTGGGATTTCTGATTTTTGCTTCAAAAAATTCAAGAGCCGGGTTCGGTTTTCGGGCCCAGTCCATGTCTTTGAGCGCGATCATTCCCCGCTCGCTGCCCATCCTGACGGTAACCAGACCCGCCTGATCGTTTACCTGGAGCACCACGGCCCGGGTCACCATTCCTTCTTCCAAAGGAGTGGTCTCCAATTGCGCCTCAATGGTTTGGGAAAAGTCTTCGATCTCTTTGGGGGACAGGTGGTTCACCGGGCCCCGATAGCCCTGGCGCTTGTCCAGGTCCAGCAGCCCTTTTTCAATGGCGGCCCGGGCCATTTTCTGCATTTCAATATTGACGGCGGTATATACCTTCAGGCCGCCATTATAGACTTTTTCCCGGCCGAACCGGTCCACCAGTTCCTGCCGGACATGTTCGGTATAATAGGGCACGTTTTCGCGATACCAGTTCCGGCGGGGCCGGATATCCAAATCCGTATTGATGGCCTCGGTGGCTTCGGATTCCGTAATAAAGCCTTCGGCGGCCATTCGCCGCAGAACATAAATCTGTCTTTTTTTGGCCCGGTCCGGATAGGCAAACGGAGAATACCGGCTGGGTGCCTGGGGCAGGCCGGCGAGCATGGAACATTCCGCCAGCGTCATGTTCCATGCGGATTTACCGTAGTAATTCTGTGCGGCGGCTTCCACGCCGTATGCCCCGTTACCCAGATAAATCTGATTCAAATACAGATACAGAATCTGATCTTTGGTAAATTTGCGGTCGATGCGGTAAGCTAAAATCGCTTCTTTAATTTTTCGCTGATAGCTTCGTTCCGGGGTAAGTAAAAATGATTTGGTCACCTGTTGCGTGATGGTGCTGCCGCCCTGAACGATGCCGCCGGCTTTGAGGTTTTTTAAAAACGCCCGGAAAATACTGTGTAAATCAATCCCCTGGTGTTCATAGAATCGGGCGTCTTCGGCGGCGACAAATGCCTGAATCAGATATTTCGGCATATGGGCAAGCGGAATGAGAATCCGCTGCTGCTCATAAAATTCGGCAATTTTGCGGTTGTCATCGGAATACACTGTGGTAATGATGGGCGGTCGGTAATCATTTAAAGAGGAAATTTTCGGCAGGTCATTGGCAAAATAAAAATAGACCCCCGCAAATCCGGCAATACCGATAAGGATGCCGAAACCGGCCAGCAAGAGCAGCCATTTAATTAATTTTAACAATATGTTCATCGTCCCTGTGATCTGTAATGGTATCTTTGCTTAAATTTAAAGATATCTATTTTTGAACCTATTTTTATTATCAAAAAAAATATTATTTAGCAAGCAGCCGGAGTGAATTGAAATTAATTAAAATTTAATTAAATATTAAATAGTTAACAATTGTTGCCCATTGATATCAATTATATTATTATTTGAATATGAATATTTCTGTTTCCCAAACCCCATTATGGATCAGCCACCGCGGATTTAAGGAAAATGCGGTTGAAAATACGGTTGCGGCTTTTAGGGCAGCCGTGGACATTGGATTTCTGGCCCTTGAAACAGACCTGCGGCTTACCCGGGACCGTCATATTGTGCTGATACATGATCCAACTCTGCGCCGCCTCACCGGCGACCGGCGTCGTGTAAAAGACCTGACCCGCCGGGAGCTTGAATCTTTCCGGATGGCCGGCGGCGATCGGTTTTTATTTTTTGACCGGTTTGCGGAAATCTTTAAAAATTATTACTGGACCCTTGATATTAAACCGCAAACCGGCGACCAAACCATTTCCGCTTTGGATGCCTGGGCGCAAGAAAACAATTTTAAAGCGCAACTCGTTCAGCAGGCGAAATTTTTAACCTGGCGGGCCGGCCATGAAAATCAGCTGAAGCGCCGGTTCCCCGGTGCCACTTTCTATGCCCGAAGAAGCGAATGCTGGCGGGCCGGACTGTCCGTGATAACGGGGATTCCGTTTTCCGGGGGCATAAAACCGGAACGGATCTATGCGCTGCCTCCATATATCGGCAGAATTAGCCTGTTTAAGCCATCGGTTGTCCGGTCTTTTCATCAAAGAAACGCCCGGGCCATCGCTTTTTTGCCGCAAACCGATTTTCTGACCCGGCAGGCGGTCCGGGCCGGTTTTGATGAAATTCTTACCAATGGTGCTGTGGTATAACGCCGGTTCGGTGTAATTTTTATTGACAAGAAAGCGTCCAGCCGATAACAAAAGTCCCAACGCCTGGCTGAAGCCGGCAAAAAAAGCCTGAAAAACCCTATTTTTAAAATTTATAAACCACGAAGGTTTTCACATCATGAAGATGTGCTGATCTGTCGTGGTTTTTTTGTTTGTGCTTTTCCCGCAATAACAAAAAAAAATAATATTACGGAGGACTTCATGAAAAAAGTATTCGCATTGGTTGTTTTCACCGGATGTTTTCTGTTTGCCGTCCCGGCTGTTGCTCATTTTGGCATGATTATCCCGTCTGATTCCATGGTTATGGCCGATGACAGCCGCGCCATCGAACTGGACCTGTCTTTTTCCCATCCGTTTGAAATCATCGGCATGGACATGGAAAAACCCCGACATTTTATGGTATTTGAAAACGGCCGGAAGACAGACCTCAAACCGGCCCTGGCCGCATCTGCGGTAATGGGTCACACCGCCTGGAAAGCGTCTTATGCTGTAAAACGCCCCGGTGTATACGTGTTTGCCATGGAACCCGAGCCTTACTGGGAGCCCATGGAAGACTGTTTTATCGTTCATTATACCAAAACCGTTGTCACCGCTTTCGGCATTGATGAGGGATGGGATGCGGAAGCCGGATTGAAAACGGAAATTATCCCGTTATCCAAGCCTTACGGCCTTTATAGCGGCAACCTGTTTCAGGGTATTGTCAAGCTTGACGGGCAGCCTGTTCCCTATGCGGAAGTGGAAGTGGAGTATTACAACAAAGATAAAAAAGCCCAAGCACCCACCGACTATATGATCGCCCAGACCATCCGGGCAGATGGAAACGGCGTGTTCTCCTATGCAGCACCCAAAGCCGGCTGGTGGGGTTTTGCCGCTTTGAATACCGCCGATTACCAGCTTGAAAAAGACGGCGAAAAAAAAGACGTGGAACTGGGAGCGGTGATATGGGTTCAGTTTCTTGACTGGATTGAAAAATAACGATTGCCGATCTCACCGCATCTGCTGCGTCAAAAGCTCAACCGCATAGCAGACTATAGCAGCAAGGCTTTTTCCTTGTAGCTGCGGCAACCTCGACAATCGTTTATTGCAGAAAATAAATTTAGGCAGTCCGGCATGCCGGATCCCATGCATAAAAAATCTAAAGGCTTTTGATAATGTTAATATATAAAAAATGGTTATTTTATATAATAATTACGGGCATTTTTGTTTCGTCTCCTGCCCGGGCAATGCATGACAAATCATCTGAAACCCGCATCGAGGATTTATCCAGACGGATTGAAGTGCTGGAAAAAACGAAGCCGGAAGAACCGGACCTGGCCCACTGGTTCAATAGAATTTCCGTGAGCGGATTGCTCGAAGCCACAGCCGGATATGAAAAATCTGAACCGGCCGCAGCGGGCGAATCGAGAGATGAATCCAGCGACATTGCCCTGAGCACCTTTGAACTGGGCCTGGATGCGGATTTCACGGATCATGTGGGCGGTCATGTGCTGGCTGTCTGGGAAGAAGATGACACCGAACCCATCGATCTGGACGAAGGTTATATTTCCCTGACCGGCACCGACCCGTTTCCGGTTTATCTCCATGCCGGAAAACAGTATATTCCCTTTGGCACACCGGAAACCTATTTTATCAGTGATCCCCTGCCGTTAGCGCTTGGGGAAACCAGGGAAAGCGCTGTTCTTGCCGGATACCACAAGGGGATGTATAATGTATTTTGCGGCGGATTTAAGGGGGATGTTCATAAAAACGGAAAAAACGATCATATCAATTCATTTTTCGCGGGCGCGGATTTTTCCTTTCCGGAAAATGACGACCGGAATTGGCATCTCACCGCCGGAGTTTCATACCTGTCAAATATCGCCGACAGCGACGGGCTGTCCGAAATCAATGATATGGACGGTGATGGGAATCCGGATGGGGTCAGTGATTATGTGGGCGGAATTTCCGCTTATCTGTATGTGGACCTGATGCATTCCATCTATTGCACGGCCGAATATGGCTGCGCCCTTGACGATTTTAACGCCGGAGAACTGAACATCGGCGATGGCAGTAAAAAGCGCCGGCCCGGTGCATGGAATTTTGAAATTGCCTACGTGATGCCGTCGGACATCGGATTCGGCGTGAAGTATGAAGGCACCAATGATTGTAATGACTTTTTGCCGGAAAGCCGCTATGGTGGGATCGTTTTCTGTTCCCCGCTTGAAAAGACCTATCTGGGACTGGAATACCTGTACCAGGAATATGATAATCAGGATAAAAGCCAGGTGGTCACGGCCCAGCTGGCTTTTGAGTTTTGATGGTATCGTTAAAACTATGTTAAACTGACCCTCTGCTGAGCGGGTGTGATTTTTTGAAATAACAACAAATAAATCAAAGCGAGTTGTTGAAAACATGCATATCTCCGAAGGAATCCTGTCCGGGCCGGTGCTGTTGTCCGGCGCGGCCCTGGCAGCGGCCGGAACCGCCATTGGACTGAAAAAATTAGATTATGACCGGATCGCCCGGACCGGCATTTTGTCCGCGGCCTTTTTTGTGGCGTCATTGATTCATGTTCCCGTAGGACCCACCAGCGTCCACCTGATATTAAACGGGATTGTGGGGATTCTGCTCGGATGGTGCGCTTTTCCCGCCATTCTGATCGCCTTGCTGCTGCAGGCCCTTTTTTTCCAGTTCGGCGGCATCACCACGCTGGGCATTAACACCATTATCATGGCATTGCCGGCAGTTGTCTGTTACTACCTGTTTTCACCCTTTATTAACAATAAAAACATGACCGCCATTATTGCGGCATTCGCGTGCGGGTTTTTATGCGTTTTTTTCAGCGCCGTGATTATGGGGGCGGCTTTAATTTTTTCCGAGAAAAACTTTATGGAAATCTCTGCGCTGGTCATTGTTTCCAATTTGCCGGTCATGATCATTGAAGGATTTATCACGGCATTCTGCATTCTTTTTTTAAAAAAAGTGCAGCCTGCTTTGATCTCTCAGATACGGAGCATCAGCCAATGAAATATTTTTTTCGGTTAAAATCCATTTTGATTTTCTTTGTTCTGCTGTTTGTGGTCACCTCCGGTGCTGCGCTTGCCCACCGGGTGGTGATATTTGCCTGGGTTGAAGGCGATACGGTGTTTACGGAAAGTCAGTTTCCGGATGGCAGAAAAATTTCCGATGCCCGGGTTAAGGTGCTGGATCAGCAGAACACCCTGCTGCTGGAAGGAACCACCGATGAAAAAGGTGAATTTTCATTTAAAATTCCCAAAATCACGGATTTAACCATTGTTCTGGAAGCCGGCATGGGGCATCAGGGAAAGTGGCAGCTGTCTGAAGCAGAAATAAGATCCGCCATGGGAATGACAGAGAAAATCCCGGCTTCAGACAGAAAGGCTGCGGATTCCCAAGACCCGGCAGCGGACAGGATTGCGCCAGAGGGGGCTTTCCAAACTGAAAAAACAAGACTTCCGGTGGATGAACAAGAGCTGACCCGAATCGTTGAAGCTGCTGTGGAAAAGGCCCTGGAAAAAAGCCTCGACAAAAAACTGGACCAAAAACTGCAGCCCGTCACCCGGATGCTTGCCCGGATGCAGGGTTCCGGCCCGTCGGCAAGCGATATTTTCGGCGGCA
>JAABSL010000036.1 GCA_011390415.1 Desulfobacteraceae bacterium | reverse complement strand
AAAACCCTTCGGGATTGCCGATCTCACCGCATCTGCTGCGTCAAATGCATCACCGCATAAACGACTATAGCGGAAACACATTTTCCTTGCATATGCGGCAACCTCGACAATCGCTCAACTTAGGTTTTAATAATCATTATTCCGGTCGCCGGATATCGTATTTCCTGATCCGCTTCCATATGGTCACGCGGCTGACGCCGAGTTTTCTGGCAGCTTCCGACTGGTTCCATCCGCACTCCCGGAGGACTTCAAGCAGGCTTTCCCGATCATTTGGATTCTGGCTGTCCGCAACAGCTTCTCGAGGCACACAGGCAGCCGTTGCGGTAATTTTAACGGGAAGATGTTCTTCACCGATGCCGCCGCCCGGGCACAGCACAAACGCATAATCAATGGCATTTCTGAGCTCCCGGACATTACCGGGCCAGTGATATGAGGTCAGCACCTCCATGGCTTTGGGAGTGACCCCCAGAATTTTTTTGGTGCTGTGCCGTGAATTCTGACGGATAAAATGCTGAACAATCACCGGAATATCTTCACGGCGGGCTTCCAGAGACGGGCAATAAAGGGGAAACACGTTAATCCGGAAAAACAGATCTTCGCGAAACGCTTCCTTTTTTACCAGTTCCTCCAGATTTTTATTCGTGGCCGTGACAATGCGGACATCAACGGAGATGGTTTTTATATCTCCCACCCGTTCGATCTTCTTTTCTTCCAAAACACGCAACAGTTTTACCTGGGTGGCCGCCGGGATATCGCCGATCTCATCTAAAAAAATAGTCCCTTCATGGGCCGCCTCAAACCGGCCGATCCGGTTCCGGTCCGCACCTGTAAAGGCCCCCTTTACATGGCCGAACAATTCACTTTCCAGAAGGTTGTCATTAAGCGCGGCACAATTGACCTTGATAAACGGCTTGTCTTTGCGGGGTCCGGCTTCGTGAATGGCCCGGGCGACCAGTTCCTTGCCGGTGCCGCTGTCTCCGGAAATCATCACCGGTGCATTTGTCTGAGATACATTTTCAATTAATTCAAACAGGTTCTGCATCACGGACGATTTGCCCATAATGCCGTGATACCCTTCATCCAACAAAAAAGCCTGGCGTAAACTCTTGATCTCCTGCTGATGCCGGACAACCTGGGAAATATCGGTCAACGTTTCAACCACTCCCACAATTTCCCCGTCCGCATCTTTTAATACGGCTCCGCTTTTCAGCAGATGAACGGTACGGCGGTCTCTGTGAGTTAACAGGCACTTCTTATCCCGTACCTGCCCTTTTGAAAAAAACCGGCACCAATCTTCTCCGGACCCTTTGGCGTAAATCTTACACGCCGTGCAATTCAAAATCCGGCAATCTTTTTTCTGCAGTTCTGCTTCCGAATACCCGGTCATTTTTTCCGCGGCCGGATTCACGGCAAGAATCTTGCCATTCTTATCGATAATCAAAAGACCATCATTTACCGTATCAATAATGGTTTTCCAGTATTTGCCAATATCAAACACGTTATCCGGCATCTGTTCTCCCATATAATTTGATTTTGAATCCAATAGAGTTTAATATATAATATGCTAACCGTTAAGTTAACATGTGTAAACTTAATATATCATAGGAACAAACACAAGCATTCATTTGCCCTATCCGCCGTGGGTGCAAAATGCTGCCAACACCTAATTTATGGAACTTAAGAAGAACAGCAAGCATAAAATCAAACTTTGGCATATCCATTGCATCAAAATGGGATATTAATAATAATATTATATCAGACCAAAACAGATGATGTTCTTTTTATATTAATACCAAAAACCGGGAGGAAGCAATGAAGCTAAACAACAGACCGCGCCAATTATCCATATTCTGGTTAATTGCCATTTTTTTAACCACGATTATCGTGCCGTTTCAGGCGGCGGCAAACAATTGCAGTGAAAAGTGCGCAACGGAAAAATGCAGACAAAACTGCACCTTGGACGAACTAAAAGAAGAGGTTGGCACGCTTCAGAAAAAAATTGAAAAACTGGAGAAAAAAAGCAACTGGGCGGCCGATGACATCGATTATCTCAGCGGACGTGTGGATCAAGCTGAAATGCATACCGCCACCGACCGGATTTCTATTATTGGAGAATTTCGAACCGCAGCGCACAGCATTCATTATGACAATATCCGGATGGCCAACCCGGCCCTGATGGGCGCCTTTTTTACCCCGGCCCCAAATGGCTTTAACGGCGCGACCCTTTCCCAGATTCAGCAGTCCATGTACCAGATGGCAATGGCCGGCATGATTCCGCCGGCAGAAACCTATGACGCCAATAATGACATTATCTATACCAACCGGCTGCGCCTGGAATTAAAGTCCGTCATTACCTCGGATCTCAGTTTTCACGGCCGCCTGGCCGCGTACAAAGTATTCGGCGACAGCACGGGCGTTAAATTCAACCAGGGAAGCTTAGGGGATGTGACCTTTGACGGAAATACGTCCAGCCTCCCCCACGGGGACACCATCCGGATGGAAAGAGCCTATTTTGTATACAAGCAGGATGTCGGAAATATCCCGTTAAGTCTTTCCCTGGGCCGCCGGCCGTCCACTGATGGGCCGCCCCTTGAATACGGAAACTACAGCATGGTGGGCGGATCACCCCTGGCCACCATTATTAACTGGCAGTTTGACGGTGCGTCTTTGACCTTTGGGCTCGAAGATCTTACCGGCATTCCCGGCGCATCTTTTAAGCTTTGTTACGGTGTGGGATTTGAAGCGGACTGGGGCAATTCAACGTCTTTGAATTACATGCAGTCGGATCTTGAAGATGTCCACATGTTCGGCTTTATCTCGGACTTCTATGACAATGGCAACACCAGTGTCATGTTCAACTATGCCCATGCCTGGGATGTCACGGACGGATTTGCCGGCACGTCCGTCATGCCCTTTATCATTTCAAAACAAGACACCAACGGTGACGGCGAAGCGGAATATTTCTTTGAACAAAACAGCGGCGGATTTATCAGCCGATTAGAGCCCATGACCAATATCGGGGACTGGGATGCGGCATCCCTCCTCTTACGAACCAATCTGAAAGAAAAAGTGGCTGACATTGATTTGTTCCTGGCCGGTTCATGGAGCAGCACCGATCCGTCACGCGTATCCCAAAACCCGTTTTATGAAATAATGGGCATGGGCCTGTTAAGTTCCAATGGGGACCTGGAAGAAAGAGACGGTTACAGCATATACGCCGGCGCATTGTTCCCCATGCCGCTTGATGCGCGCTTGGGACTTGAATACAACTGGGGATCCAAATACTGGTTTAATTTCACCGGTGCGGAAGACACTCTGGTCGGCAGCAAGCAGGCGGTGCGCGGGGATGTTTACGAAGCATATTATATTCAGCCGATTGTAAATAATAATTTTTTCGTAAAGCTCGGCACCCAGTTCTATGATTATAAATACACCGGCAGCGGAAACCCCTTGGGCGAACCGGTCCGGATTTCCGATACCACCTCCATGGATACGATTAATCCGGTGATTGATGAAGTCTGGAATTACTATGTTTCCGCCACCGTTAATTTCTGATGGCCGGGTTAACACAATGAAAAAAATAGCGGTTTTGATAAAGTCCATTGACCAGCAATACGATGGACTCTGCCTGAGCCTGGGGGCATTTTGCGATGACGTGGAGATTCAGATGATGGTCTTAAACCATGAGGTGGCTGATATGGATGAGGCGTATCAGGACAATATGGAATTTTTCGATGAGATGAAAGGGCAGCGGATTTCCAACCACATGGCAAATGCCGAAAAATTCGGATTTGGACACGCAACCATCAAAGAGATTGCCCAGCGCCTCAGGGAGGCTGACCTGGTCATTCCGTTTTAGGAAAATATAAAAATGCGTGTTCTTCATATCTTAAAAAGCAGTCCGGATGAAACGGTTGAAAAATTAATCAACTATCTTTCAGAAACAGATGATGAAACAACTGTCCAGCCGCTTTTTAGCGGTACGGTCGACTGGCTGCGGCTGGTGGATGACATTTTCGCACACGATAAAGTAATCTGCTGGTGGTAATCACAGACAACAGGTAAGGTATAAAATATGGCGGACAAATTGGGAATCCTTGTCGGATCTGATAAGTTTCTCGGCTATGTGATTCAATTAACCAAAGCCGCTTATGCAAAGGGCAAAGATATTGAGATATTTTTTACCGGCGCCGGTGTTTTGTTGACACAGGCGCCGAATTTCAAACAGCTGGCCGGAAAGGCTAAATTATCTGTCTGCGACGTCAGCTTTCGGGCTGCAGGATTGTCCGGAGAACTTCCCGGTGTCAGGGAAACGGACTTTACCACCCAGGCAACAAATGCCGAGATGATAAGTTCTTGTGACAGATATCTGGTTTTCTGATATCATACGATAATTAAGATAAAAGTGAATCCGGATATGGATTCGTAACAAAAAAAAACAACAGGAGGGATCAGGACCATGACAAAAAAAATATTTATTTCGGTGGTTGCCATGATGACGCTTTTCGGCATTATCGGAACCAGTTTTGCGTTCGAGCAGGGAAGTGAACGAAAAGGAAAATATTTATACCGCAGCAACTGCCGGACCTGCCATAAAGACGGCGCCAGCGCCACACCGTTAGGACCGGTGGATAAAACACAGGCCCAGTGGGAACGGGTATTTGATACCTATGAACGTCTGGAATGTGCCGAGCAATGGGAAAAATTCTCCGATGAAGACAAAACAGACATGCTCACGTATCTTTACAACCATGCGTTTGATTCACCCACACCGGCCACTTGCGATTAGCTGACCGGCATAATTGAAGTTACCGGTGCCGGGTGTCAGTATGGATGCTTTCCTGACACCCGGCACCTGATCATTTATTAAAGATTTTTCATAATACATAAGATTCTCGAAACCCCTTTCAGCAGGGAGGAGTATTCAGTTTGAAACGCAACCCCTATAAAAACATTGTCATTGTGATCGCCCTGTTAAGTCTCGGGCTGATAGCATTCCTCCCGGGACTTTCCGCCGAAGAAGAGGAGATTGCACCGGGCAGAAAAATGGCCGAACAGGCCGCCAAAGGCATCGAGCACTGGACCACCAGCGACCACAGCAAATTTTCCGCCCTTGATAAAGAATTCAGTTCCGGATCGGAAATCACCGAGGCCTGTCTTTCCTGTCATACGGAAGCCGAAGAACAATTCCACAAAACCATTCACTGGACATGGCTCTCTCCCTATGATGACGGCGGCACTTACGGGAAAGCCGGTTATTCAGTGAACAATTTTTGTATTTCCGCCAACAAAATGGAAGATAAGGACTGCAACAGCTGTCATGTGGGCTGGAACGGCAAGGAAGACGGCATCAACTGCCTGCTCTGCCACAGTCAGCAGGATATTAAATGGAAAGCGGAATTTGCGGATTACGCTTTTTTTAAGGAAATGGGCGACGATGAGATAGCCGATGACATCCAGAAAAAAATTCAAAGCGCTGCCAAAGACATCGGGCTTCCGGGTCGCAAAAACTGCGGCAACTGTCATTTTTACGGCGGCGGCGGCGAGGCGGTCAAACACGGGGATCTGGATGCATCGTTGATCAATCCGAAAAAAACATTAGATGTTCATATGGGGATAGACGGGGAAGACTTTACCTGCACCCGATGTCATACCACCAGTTTCCATCGTATTGCCGGGCGCGTCTATTCCACGCCGGCCATCACCCACAGAAAAAGCCTGGTCGAATCCGACCTGGTGCCCAAAATCATGTGCGAGTCCTGCCACACGGCAAAGCCGCACAACAACGGGCACAAAGCCAATGACCACACAGACCGGGTGGCCTGCCAGAGTTGCCATATCCCGGAATTTGCCAGGGCCCATGCCACCAAAATGTGGTGGGACTGGTCCACGGCCGGGAAATTAAAAGACGGCAAACCCTACCGGGAAAAAGGCGAATGGGACCGGCCGACTTACAAATCCATCAAAGGCACCTTCCGATGGGAGAAAAACGTCGTACCCGAATATTTCTGGTATAACGGGTCATTAACCACGGTCACGGCAAAAG
Organism: Desulfobacteraceae bacterium; assembly: GCA_011390415.1. Taxonomy (GTDB): domain Bacteria; phylum Desulfobacterota; class Desulfobacteria; order Desulfobacterales; family Desulfosalsimonadaceae; genus SURF-3. The sequence continues at coordinate 2,938 of JAABSL010000036.1, read as the reverse complement.
ATATGATTGATCCCACCGGCGAGGTCTGGATCAGCAAACCCAACGGAAGCCGGGAAGATGAAAATTCACGGATCTTTCCGTTTAAAGTCCATCGCGGCAAGACCCCCTATGACAAGGTAAACAATACCATCCTGGCCATACTGGAATCGGAACAAGTGGACGGATTCTGGAAGACCTTTGACTGGCAGGATTCTTTTGAAAAAGGGATGGCAATAATGGATTTGCCCTATTCCGGTGAATACGGATTTGTGAATACCAGCTATGTCTATCCCACCACCCATATGGTGGCTCCTAAAGATAACGTGGTGGAGTGTAATGAGTGTCATACAAATCATAACAGCAGACTGGCATCTCTGACGGAATTTTATATGCCCGGCCGTGACAGTTTAAAATTTCTGGATATGGGGGCCTGGCTGCTCGTTTTAGCGGCTTTAGGCGGTGTTGCGCTGCATGCATTCGGTCGGTTTTTTGCCGGCGTCACCAGGCGAAAGGAAAAATAAATGACCGGTAAAATGAAAAAAATATATATCTATACCCGTTATGAACGCTCCTGGCACTGGCTTCAGGTAATTCTGATCGCCATACTGCTGGTGACCGGTTTTGAAGTGCACGGAACGTTTACCCTTTTAGGATTTGAACAGGCGGTGACCGTGCATAATTTTGTCGGCATTACCTGGCTCATCGCGTTTGCGTTTTTTGTTTTCTGGATATTTACCACCGGAGAATGGAAGCAGTATATTCCGACAACAAAAAAAATCCTGCTGGTTGCCCGGTATTACGGATTCGGAATTTTCAAAGGGGAACCCCACCCCGTGCCCAAGCGCAAAGACGCCAAGCACAATCCGCTCCAGCGTCTGACCTATCTCGGGGTTGCCGCCATCCTGCTGCCCGCCCAGATGATCACCGGTGTTTTATACTGGACCTACAATTCCTGGGCCGAATGGGGACTTGATGTACTCTCCCTGGGTATGATCGCCACGGCTCATCTGGCTATTGCATTCGGCATACTCCTGTTTTTGATTGTCCATATTTATATGACAACAACGGGACATACCATTTTCGCCCATACCAAAGGAATGATCACCGGGTGGGAGGAAGTCGAGGAAGGAACCCTGGTTGAAGACTGGGAGCAGAAAGCCAAATAAATCATATTCTTTGGTTTAAGAAACAGACACCACGCTTTTTTCATTGAACATTGCCGCAGGAAGCAATACTATTTTTATTGCTTCCTGCGGTTTTTTTTATGAAATTAGTTTTTTTTATACCAGATGAACTTTCTTAAACAGGCGATTTCATGAATATCGGTGACTACACATTTCCGGAATTCAAAGACCTGGCGCAATCCTTTCACGGGTATCCCGCCCCCGGATTGCTGATCGGCGGATATATGGTGGCCGCCCTCAAAGAAAAAATGCCCGACGGCACCCTGTATGAAGCGCTGGTGGAAACAAAAAAATGCCTGCCGGATGCCGTCCAGCTGCTCACCGTCTGCAGTACGGGCAACGGCTGGATGCGGGTGCTCAATCTCGGTCGATACGCTGTCAGCCTTTATGACAAACATACTTTTGACGGCTGGCGGGCGTCCATTGATATGGAAAAACTCAACAATTTTTCCGAAATCAAGGCCTGGTTTCTCAAAGAAAAAACCAAACAGGAACAGGATACGGACCGGCTTTTTTCCGAAATCGAAGAAGCCGGGGATCAATACCTGACCCTTGTTCCGGTGCATATCCGCCGGCGGCTTCAAAAAAAGAAAACTTCCGAACCCCTTGGGGTTTGCCCGATCTGCAGGGAAGCCTACCCGAAAAACGACGGTGCCATCTGCCGGGGGTGCCGGGGAGAAAGCCCTTATCAATCTTATGTTCACCCGCGTGCTTATGCGGAATCATCCCCTGCCCTGACCTCCGTTCCGGTTGAAAATGCTGTCGGAGAAACAGCGCTTCATGACATGACCCGCATTGGCCCCGGAAAATCCAAAGGTCCTGAATTTACAGCCGGACAGAAAATCGGGGCCGGAGACATCTGCCGGCTTCAGCAGATGGGACGATCCACCATCTATGTTGCCGGCGGAAACACTGTCGACGACGGCCAGTGGATCCATGAAAATGATGCGGTCACCGCATTTGCCGGAGACATGGCCGGAGCCGAAGTCTATTATAAAACACCGCCGTCAGAAGGAAAAATTAATTTCTACGCCAGAATCAACGGCCTGCTGACCATTGACGAACACCGCCTGATCAGTTTCAACACCGTGCCCAACGTGATGTGCGCCAGCCGTCAGAATAATATTCTCGTGGAACGCGACCGGCCGTTTGCCGGCTGCCGGGCCATTCCCCTTTATCTTGCCGCAGATCAGTTTCAGCAGGCCATGGCCTGCATCCATGACGGCCCGCTGTTCAACATCATCCCTTTGCGGTCCGCCCGGGTCGGCATCCTGGTCACCGGCACCGAAGTCTTTTCAGGCCTGATCGAGGATAAATTCGAACCGGTCATCCGAAGCAAGGTGGAAAAGCTAAACTGCACGGTTGCTCATTCCGCGGTCGTTCCTGACGATGCGGATCTGATCGCTGAAAGTGCCCAGTCCATGGTGGAGATGGGCATTGACCTGATTATCACCACCGCCGGACTGTCCGTGGATCCGGATGATCAGACCCGCGTGGGCCTGATTCGGGCCGGAATGCACCATGCCGTATACGGGGCCCCGATTCTGCCCGGCGCCATGACCCTGGTGGGAAAAATCGGTGCCGCAGACATCATAGGCGTGCCGGCCTGCGCGTTGTTTCACCAGACCACCAGCCTGGACCTTTTGCTGCCCCGGATTCTGGCCGGTCAGGAAATCACCCGCACGGACCTGGCAAATATGGCCGTGGGCGGATTTTGTTTAAATTGCAACACCTGCACATTTCCCAAATGCCCTTTTGGTAAATAACGATTCCAT
>JAABSL010000035.1 GCA_011390415.1 Desulfobacteraceae bacterium | reverse complement strand
ACCGGCAGGTGGGAAGGAGAAGTCACCGGCCATAAAAAAGACGGAACCCCCATCACCGTTTTTTTATCTGCCAACATTGTCTATAATGATCAGGGTGAGCCCATCTGCACCATGGACTCGTTTATCGATATCACCCACCGTAAAAAGATGGAAGAAGAGCTCCGCATCAAGGAATTTGCCATTGCGTCTTCCATTGACGCCATGATCATTGCCGACCTTGTGGGCAACATCACCTATGTAAACAAAGCTTTTCTGAAAATGTGGGGAGACGACAATCCGGACCAGGTCATCGGAAAATCCGCCATCAGTTTTGCCAAAGATCTGACGGTTGCGGAAAAAGTATTTGAAAAAGTTTTGGATGAGGGCAGCTGGTACGGTGAAGTCGAGGGGGTAAAAAAGGACGGCGGCATTATCAGTGTTCTTTTTTCCGCAAACCTTGTCACCGACGAAAACAATCTTCCGATCTGCATGATGGGGTCGTTTGTCGATATCACGGACCGGAAAAACGCTGAAAAAAAACTTGAAAGAGTAAATGAAGAGTTAGAAGTAAGAGTGGCGGAACGCACCCGGGAGTTGTTAACAGCCAATGAACGGATGGCAAAGGAAATCGAAGAGCGAAAGCAGATTGAAGCGTCCCTGCGACAGAAAGAAGAAGAATTGCGGCAGCAGTCATTAAATCTTCAGGAAACCAACACGGCCTTAAAAATTCTGCTCAAACAGCGGGAACAGGATAAGGAAGATCTTGAAGACAAAGTACTGACCAATGTCAGAGAACTGATCCTGCCCTATGTTGAAAAGCTGGAGAATACGCGACTGGATGAAAGCCAGAAAACCTGCCTGGAAATACTTAATTCCAATATCAATGAAATCATATCGCCGTATCTAAAAAAACTTTCCGCCCAGTTTCAAAACTTTACGCCCATGCAGATCCAAGTGGCGGATCTGGTCAAAGCCGGAAAAACAACAAAGGAAATATCAGATGTCCTCAACCTCTCTGACCGGGCCATTGAATTTCACCGTAACAACATCCGCAACAAACTGGGTCTGAAAAACAAAAAAATCAATTTGCGATCCTACCTTCTCTCCTTAACCCAATAGTTAAACCTAAAGTTGGAACTCAAAATTTTCTACTCAAAAACGATTTGACACGAAGCAGGACTAAGGGTAAAGATTATATCATTAATTAAATGATTTTTTTGCTCATCCGTTATTTATCGCAACGACTTTTAAAAAACTTTATCGGCAACCCGGAAAATTATGCTCAACCGATCCAAAAGAAAAGCCACTCCCTATGCCCATGAAAACAAATGGCAGAATTACCAATTAAAACTTAAAAAAAAAGACACGGTTCACCGGTCATACCGGCGAATTCCGATTTACGCGGTTTCCGCCGTTGTTCTTGCAGTGCTGATCCATGGGGTTTTTGCATTAATGGAAAAGTCCCTGGCCACACCGGAGACCGACTACGCTCAAATTTTTACCCAACGGTTTGAAACATTTGACAAAACCGGGCTTCAGAATATTTTCAACCGTATCCCGTTTGCCGCAACTTCTGAAAGAAATTTCGAATTAACCTCCGGCGAGACAGCGTATCAGATCCGATCAAGCATTGATTCAGGCCTCCAGGAATTTATCATGGCCCAGATTGACCGGAAAAACTCCAAGCATTTCGGCTTTGTGGCGATGGACCCGTCAACCGGAAGGGTTCTGTCCATGGTCAGTTACGATAAAAACGGCCAGGATATCAACATCTGCACTGCGCCGGATTACCCGGCTGCCAGCCTGTTTAAAATCATCACTGCGGCGGCAGCGATCGAAAAATGCGGGTTTAACTGTAATACCCCGGTCACTTTCAATGACAACAAATATACGCTGTATAAAGTCCAGCTCAAAGACCGGATCAATAAATATACCAACCGGATTACCTTTGCGGAATCTTTTGCCGACTCCGTAAATCCGGTATTCGGCAAACTGGGCAGAAACAGTCTGGGCAAATCCGCGCTGGAACGCTATGCCGCCGCTTTCGGGTTCAACCAGTCCTTTGATTTTGAAATCCCGCTCACCCCCAGCACCATTTGTGTGAGTGAAGATCCCTATAACTGGGCGGAAATCGCCTGCGGATTCAATCGGAAAACATTAATATCTCCGATGCACGGCGCGCTGCTTGTTTCCGGCATTGTCAATAAAGGAAAACTGATTGAACCGACGATTATCGACAGTATTGGCAAATCCGACCAGACGCTCTACCAGCGTAACTCCCATGTGGTATCCGATGTGGTTAATCCTTCCACCGCGCTCACCTTAAAAAAACTAATGCAGGAAACGGTTATATCCGGAACGGCATCTAAAAGTTTTTCCCGTTTTAGAAAAGATGCCATCTTGTCAAGGCTGAATATCGGGGGAAAAACCGGATCCATTAACAAGAATAGCGAGCATTTAAAATACGACTGGTTTGTCGGGTTTGCCGAAGAAAAAAATGGCACCAAAAAAATTGTCATTTCCGTCCTGGTGGTGCATCAGGATTATATCGGCACCCGGGCGGCCATGTATTCACGAATGGCAATAAAGGAATATTTTCAAAACTATTATGCAAATATCAAAGATCAGAAAACCGACAGTGCGGCGGCACTTTAACCGATTATTTTTATCGGCAAAAGCCCAAATAAAAAGGCGCATGAAAATCCGGATGAGCACCCGCATTTATTGGGGAAAACACCCGTCATGCGTTCCGGATCAATCCATTATTTTCTTTCCCTGCTCATATAATATCCTGAGCTGCGGCCTGGTGGGAATTGTCAGTGTAAAAAACGACAAAGCCCTTGATGCCGGTGTTCAGATGCCGGACTTTGAACAATTAAATACCACCATGTTTGCATACGGTTACGATCAATGCAGTCAGAAAAACATCTCCGTGTCCGATCATTATTTAGGCGGCGAAGAATGCGTTGCTGATTTACTGAAATCCGTTAAATCGTTCAAGCGGATTGATAATTTTTTTACACTCTATAACGATAAAAAAGTCCAGAGCCGGCTGGAAGTTTTAAGCACATCTCTGAAAACAGTTATTGATAAAGAATCTGCAACCCTCCTGCAGACCATGGGGTATCATTCTGCCGGGGACGTGGAAATTATTTCCAGCCGGATTGAGGCCCTTAAAGACGCCGCATGGACCCTGAAAGCAGATCTGATTGAAAATATTTCTAAAATCAAATTTCTCATTGCTGACCGGGGACTGACCGCAACCCCGACCCTGTTGGGGACGTTGAAAAACATTAATGAAGTATTGAACAATATCGACCGACTGGAAGTCCGCGGCCGGGACTCGGCCGGTATCTCCCTGCTGTTCACCATCGCGCCCGAAACCTATGATGATTTTGAAAAACAAATAAACCGGCAGGGACTCCAAAAAGAGTTTAACGCCCGCTTAAACCCAAGTGTTCTGTTAAACAACAGCATCAGCGTGAAACAATCACCTGAAACCGATTCCGTAAAGAAAGTGGCCATTGCCTTTACCTACAAAATTGCCGCTGAGATCGGCCGCCTGGGAGACAATATCTCATTCATCCGTCACCAGATCAAAAGCGATGCTATGCTGCACGCCCTGATTGCGATGCCCTATCTGTATCATACGGTATCTGCCCACACCCGGTGGGCATCCGTGGGCGCTATCAGTGAGGCAAACTGCCACCCGGTGGATAATAAGGTCCTGCCGGAAACCATTGAATCGGCCGGCATCATTCATGTCTGCTTAAACGGGGATATCGATAATTTTCAGCGTTTAAGAAAATCATATGAAACCGATGGCATTAATATTCCGCAAGACATTTCCTGTGATACTAAAATCATTCCAATGCACATTGAGTTCTACCTGAAAAAAGGTTTCCCGATTGCAGAAGCCTTTCGACTGGCGGCAAATGATTTTGAGGGCTCCCATGCCATCTCCATGCATTCGGATCTGGCGCCTGGCAAATTGTTCCTGTCGTTAAAAGGCAGCGGCCAGGCCATATTTATCGGGCTTGCAGACGACCATTACATTACGGCTTCTGAAATTTACGGTCTGGTGGAAGCCACACCCACGTTTATCAAACTTGACGGGGAAACCATCAACAAAAATCCAGAGGGCGGCGGCGTCAACGGACAGATCTTTATTCTGGATCAAACCTCAAACGGCGGCCTTTCCGGAATCACCGCCATGTCCTACGACGGCACGCCTATTTTAATCGGACCTGAACACGTCAAACAAACCCCTTTAACTTCCCGTGATATCGACCGTCAGGACTTTGATCACTATTTTTTAAAAGAAATATCGGAAGCACCGGCATCGGTTCGAAAAACGCTGGAAAATCGCTGGAAAATTGAAGGATCCGACGAACAAAAATTTATAATTTCACTGAACAGGCAAACGGTCCCGGAAAAAATCGAATCCGCGTTTAAGGGCGGAAAAATCAAACGCATTATTTTCATCGGCCAGGGAACAGCCGGGGTGGCCGCCCTTGCCTGTGCGGACATTATGCGGTTTTATCTGGCAGGCCTTGACCTTCAGATCGAATCCCTGAAATCTTCCGAGCTCAGCGGATTTGTGGTCAAAGACGGTGATGCCGACCAGTTCCGCGAGACACTCCTGATTCCCATCAGCCAGTCCGGAACGACAGCAGATACCAACCGGACGGTGGATATGGTCAAAAAACAGGGGGCCTGCTCCATTGCGATTGTCAACCGCAGAGATTCGGACCTTTCCTTTAAAGTAGACGGCGTGCTCTATACCAGCAGCGGCCGGGATATTGAAATGTCGGTGGCATCCACAAAGGCTTTTTATTCGCAAATCATTGCCGGGGCGCTGCTCGGCCTTTATTTTGCCCAGATATCCGGCCGGCGCAACAGCGGGTTTATTTCAAACGAGGTCAAACAAATGATCGCCCTGCCCGCGCATATGGAAAAAATTCTTTCCATGAAAACACAGATACAGGCATCCGCGCAACGAAATGCCACCTTGCGCACCTACTGGGCAGCGGTGGGCAGCGGTCCCAACAAAGCAGCGGCAGACGAAATCCGAATCAAACTCAGCGAGCTTTGCTATAAGACCATCTCTTCAGATTACGTGGAGGATAAAAAACACATTGACCTGTCCTCCGAACCCCTGATTTTTGTCTGTGCCGCCGGCACCCGGCAAAGCGTTATCGGCGACATCATTAAAGATACCGCCATCTTTGCCTCTCACAAGGCGCTGCCCATCGTCATTTGCGACGAACATGAGGACCGGTTCGCCCCCTATTCCAATGACATCATACATGTCCCGTCGGTGGACGAGCATTTTGCGCCTATTTTAAACACCCTGGTCGGCCATCTATGGGGGTATTACGCTGCCCTGACCATCAATGACGGGTCCCGGTTTTTATACGATTTCAAGCAGGACTTACAGCAAACCATCGACCAGTATGCAGAAGATGGCCTGGATATCTATGAAATCGCTTTGGAAAAATCCTTCCGGGAAAGAATTATCCGTTTTTATCATGAATTCAGAAACCGGCAGGAAAAAAATCAAATGTCTGCCACCATTGGCATCAATTCATCCACCCACTTGATTCTTTTGTTAAAATATCTCGGCGGGCGGCTGCCCCTTGCCGATTTTGAAATGGACTTCGGCATCAAGGGAACGGCCACCAATATTTTCAACAAGCTGTTTGAATCCATCGGTGAAGCCATTAACTGCCTGGCAAGGCCCGTGGACGCCATCAAACACCAGGCCAAAACAGTGACTGTAGGCACCAGCCGGATCGAGGAAAAAGCCGAAGGTCTTTTGTTTGATCTGTTAAAAGAAAAAGGGTTCACCCTGGCCCAGCTGACCATCAGCAACATCATGGTCTTAAAAAATCTCCAGAATATTATCTCGCATATCAACGGGATGACGCTTTACCGGATTTCCGGCATCAACCTGCTGGGAGAACCCACCGACGACACATCCATCGAACTTATTGAAAAAACGGGTTCATCCGCATCCATGATCTCAAGGGCAGAGCAGGACAAGCGGCTGAAAGGAACCAAAAAAATCATTGTCCGCAGGGGCAATGTATATATCGGCAAAGGCCGGAAAGACGACCGCAGTATTCTGGTGATCCCCTTGATTTCAAACGATCCGTCACGCCCCAACACCATTGAGTTCCTGCTGCTTTTAGACATCGCTTTCAATCCGGCAGTCACCCTGGCGGACAAAGTCAAGGCCCTGGGCGGCAAGCACGAGCACATCAAAAACCTGGTGCAGGAAAATAATATTGTCTGGGAGGACAATTTCCTTGAGCTGGTGGATATGGCAGACCTGTTCGGAATGTCAGCGGAAAAAGTGGCAGAGGCGATTATTGGGAAGAAAGGATAGAATAGAAAAAAACAGTCGGGGCGCAAAAGTACTCAGGATCAGACAACCGGCACCTTAAACCCTTTCTTCTGTTAAATCCAGACGGAGATGAATAATGGGAAAAAAGGTTAACCACAAATTTTTAAAAACCCCTTCCGACTTTTTCAGCAAAAACACCCGCTGCAGCGGGGATCTCTATCTTCCGGATGGCATTGACAAGCCGCCCGTGGTAATTATGGCGCATGGATTCGGCGCGGAAAGATCTTTCGGTCTGCCCGCCTTTGCCGAATATTTTGCACAAAACGGGCTGGCGGTTTATCTGTTTGATTACCGGTGCTTTGGCGAAAGCGAAGGTAACCCCAGAAATTATGTGGATCCGGGGCGCCACCTCCAGGACTGGAAAGCCGCCCTGGCTCACGTCCGGTCCCTTCCAGACATCAACACGCAAAAAATTGCTTTATGGGGCAGTTCCTTCAGCGGCGGCCATGTGATTGTCACTGCAGCCGGAGACAACAGAATTTCTGCGATTGTCGCCCAGGTGCCGTTTGTCGATTCCATTTCCACAACATTCAAGCTTGGATTCAGCTATTTCCTGAAAGCAACTCCCCATGCGATTCGGGATTTTTCACGAATCATCACGTTTCGTTCCCCCCATTTTGTGAAGGTCATTGGAAAACCCGATGAATTTGCCATTATGAACACCCCGGAATCCTTTCCCGGGTATTCGTCCATGATTCCGGACGATTCCCAATGGGAGAACAGGTGCCCGGCCAGAATCATCTTAAAATTCGGGTTCTACCGTCCCATCTCAGGCGCCCATAAAATAAAATGCCCGGCGTTGATCATGCTCGGAGAAAAAGACTCATTAATTGATGCAGCAGCGGTAGAAAAAACCGCAAAAAAAATTCCGGATGCTGAACTGATAAAATATCCGTTCGGTCATTTTGATATCTATACCGGAAAGGCGTTTAAAGATGCAGTTAAAAAACAGACAAAATTTCTTGTGACCCATTTAACGCCTTAATAAACTTCAATTGTTATTTAAGGAGAAGGCCCATGGACAAGAAACTCTGGCACCAATCTTATGCACCCGGTGTAACGCCGACACTGAGCTATGATCAGACAACCGTGTCCAGGGCATTGTCCCGGTCAGCAAAAAATTTCCCCGACCGTCCCGCGCTCAATTATATGGGTCGCATTATCTCCTACCAGGAACTCGAATCCATGGTCAACGCCTTTGCCCGTGCGCTTTCGCATATGGGGATCAAGGCGGGAGACAAGGTGGCGGTCTGCCTTCCCAACATCCCCCAGGCTATTATCGCAAATTATGCCATTTTCAGGCTCGGGGCCGTCACCGTTCTCTGCAATCCGCTGTACACGGAACGTGAACTGGCCTATCAGCTTGACGATTCGGATGCCAGGCTTATCATCACCCTGACTCTGCTGGTGCCGCGCGTTGAAAAAATCCAGTCACGGACAAAAATTGAAAAAATCATTGCCTGCCACATTCATTCCTACCTCCCGTTTCCCAAAAAACAGCTCTTTCCCTTTGTTAAAAAAACAATGTTCCGAAAAGTGGCGACCACTGAAAATGTTAAAGTTTTTAAGGATCTGATCAGCGGCCCACCAGCCGCGCCTGTTGAAGACCAAAGCAAATGGGAAGACCTCGGCGCGCTGCTGTATACCGGCGGAACCACCGGCACTAGCAAAGGGGTGATGCTCACACATTCAAACCTCAGCTCCAATGTACAGCAGTTTGTCGCCTGGTTTCCGGATTTGCAAAAAGGAGAAGAAAGCCTGGTGGGGAATTTTCCGGTATTTCATTCTGCCGGATTTACGGCCATCCAGAATTTCTGCCTTTGGCAGGCCTATGAAATCATCCTGGTGCCGCGGCCGGAGCCGGCCATCAACATTGAAATCTTAAAAAAATATAAGCCCACCTTTTTGCCGGGTGTTCCGACAATTTTTGTGGGTCTTCTGGCGGAACCGGAATTCCGTAAACTTGATTTTTCCGCTGTCAAAGGCTTTTTCTCGGGAGCTGCACCCTTAGCGGCAGATACCATCCGGGATCTCAAAAACCTGACGAATGCGGACATGTGCGAAGTCTATGGGTCCACGGAGAATTCGCCAATTGTGTCGGTCACGCCATGGGGCGGTAAAATAAAACCCGGCACCGTGGGATGCCCGGTGCCGGATACGGATGTAAAAATCGTGGACATTGAAACCGGTGAAACCCAAATGCCCACCGGCGAAACCGGCGAAATTCTGATCAAAGGCCCACAGATCATGAAAGGCTATTATAAAAAACCGGAGGAAACCGCAAAAGTCCTTAAAGACGGGTGGTTTTATTCCGGCGATATCGGAAAATTTGATGAAAACGGGTACCTCACGATTGTGGACCGGAAAAAAGACATGATCATTGCCGGGGGGTACAATATCTATCCGGTAGAACTCGACAATGTGCTGTTTGACCACCCCAAAATTCTGGAAGCCTGCACCATCGGGGTTCCGGACAAATATCGGGGTGAAACCGTGAAAGCGTTTATCGTGCCGAAAAAAGGAGAGGCCCTTACAGCAGAAGACGTGCTTGCCTATTGCAGAAAAAATCTGGCAGCCTACAAAATCCCGAAGAAAATTGAA
>JAABSL010000034.1 GCA_011390415.1 Desulfobacteraceae bacterium | reverse complement strand
AGGCGATGTTTGCTTCCCACCTTTACTTCGGATTTGACCTGATCATAGGCACTGAATCTTTCTATCTGGCCGGTTTTGAGGCTGTGATATACCAGCCGGTTGGGAACCAGTGTATTTACCCCCACCATTGATGTCGGCATTTCAATGAGTTCCCATGTATACTTCAGTTTCCGCCTGGGATTGTCATGATAGGAAAGAAACACGTTTCTTCCCGGTTCCGAGCAGGCTGTCATAGCGCCGGTATTCGGGCAGTGAGCGGTCACCCGCTCGCCGGTATCCAGTTCCACATCTGCCAGAAACCGCTTATATCGTCGAATCAGTCTCCCGGGTATGAGTTCGGGAAAGGCCAGTCCGTTTTGAATTTTTCGTGCCATGTCTCTTTAAATCGCTTTAATGTGTCAATTGACAGTATGTGAAACAGTTATGTTTCACATAGCCCGCTCTGTTGGTTTTAGGTATATATTATATAATATTCCAATATTTTATATATTTATCGGATCCGGTCTTATCAAAAGAAAATGAATCACTGTACCATAAAGGGGTGCGGGAAAATATGTTTATCTGGTTATCGGCTTCGCTTGCTGCTTTCTTCGGTTTATGTTTGGAATGAGGGTCCGCTTGTAGTGTGCCCGCAAGGGCACAGCAATTTAACGCCTTAAGGCGTCACTACAAACAAGAGTATCGCAATTTGAATGGGCCGGATAACCAGATTTTCTTTTTTGGCATATAACTTGAAATGAAATATTCAATATCAAATAATTTGGAGATGCTTTTTCTTTGAAACCCTGCAACAAAAATATCATTAAGACCTTAAAACTCGTGGATGAGATGATTGAGCTGTCGAATTCCGGAGATATTGACCGGGAGGATGTGGGTTGCGGTGTCCTCTATGGTATTTTAAGGGATTCTGCCTATCGGATAAAAAAAATCGCTGAAACTGAAAAAAAAATCCATATGGAAAAAGGAAAATGGGATTAGTTTATGACATTTTCTTTTTTATATGATAGATTTAAACTAAACACAAAACCAACAAGGAGGGAAAATGGCCAAACGTCTGGAAGTTTATAAATGTGAACTTTGTGGTAATATTGTGGAAGTATTGTTCGGCAGTGATGGTCAGCTGGTATGTTGTGAACAGCCCATGACGCTGTTGACGGAAAATACGGTGGATGCGGCAAAAGAAAAACATGTTCCGGTTATTGAAAAAATTGACGGCGGCGTAAAGGTCAAAGTCGGTAGCGTGGCCCATCCCATGGAAGAAAAGCATTTTATCCAGTGGATTGAAGTTATCGCGGACGGCAAAATTTATCGCCAGTTCTTAAATCCCGGTGATGCGCCGGAAGCAGAATTCAAAGTCACCGCTGATAACATCGTGGCCCGCGAGTACTGCAATCTTCATGGTCACTGGAAAGCCTAATAAATTCAGCAAAAGAGGTGCCAGAATGAATAGTTGGAAATGTTCAAATTGCGGATATACGTTTGAAGCCGAAACCCATCCGGATACATGCCCGTCGTGTAAGGAAAAGTGTGAATTTGTCGATAATACCTGTTACACACCGGATTGCGCGGGAAAAGGGACGGATGACCGGATCGGATAAATAATTCACAAACACGGTAAGGATTTGATCATGGCGAAAACGCTGATTGTGTATGCGACAAGGACCGGAGCCACCCAAAAAATCGGTGAGATTATTGCCGAAGGGCTCAGGTTTTCAGGCCGGGAAGCCAACGTCGTCGATGTGAAAGACATTAAAACAGAAGCGGATTTAAACGGCTATGATGCCTATGCGTTCGGTTCGGCCACGTATCATGGGGACATGATGCAGGCAATGAAAACGTTTCTTTTTCTGGCGGAAAAGGCGGATCTGGCAAATAAAGTCGGCGGTTCCTTTGGCGCTTTCGGCTGGAGCGGGGAAGCGCCCCAACGGATTTATGATACCATGAAAAATATCTTTCAGATGAATATGGTCGACCGCCCGCTGATGTTAAAAGACGTTGCGCTGGGCGGCGGCATCAGCATGGCCCAGGAATACGGAAAAAAACTGGCTGAAAAACTGAATTAACCCACAAGGAGGACAGGTATGACGACACCGCAACATTGCCCCGGATTTGAAAGCTTCAAGCATCTTAAGTCTTTTTCATGTAATTGCCCGAAATGCGGAGCCGAAAAAGAAATCTTTTCCGATGAATTCGACAAAAAGCATAAATGTGACAAATGCGGAGAAGAAATCGATTTTACCCAGTGCACGCTGGAGGGCGGTGCCTGATTGAGCAGATACTGAGGGTGGTGGTTTTTAATCATTTAGTATTTAAAATATGAAATTCAGTTCGGTCGGTTTGAGAACCCTCTGCCGGATGGCGTTTGTTTCTCAATCCGACCGGCACTGATTCAGTAATATGGTACAGGTTTATAAAAGTGAAACCCGGTCAACGCTTTTAACGGGTTTTCGTCTAACCCCTGTTTAGTTAGGATAATCCTATGGATGTTGTGTTTCTTTCGCGTTTGCAATTTGCCGCCGCCACAATGTTTCATTTTCTTTTTGTTCCCCTGACCCTGGGCCTTTCCGTTATGGTCGCGTACATGGAAACAAAATATGTCCGCACTGGTGATAAGACATATTTATCCATGACAAAATTCTGGGGAAAACTTTTTTTGATTAATTTTGCTTTAGGGGTGGTCACCGGTATTACACTGGAATTCCAGTTCGGTACCAACTGGTCAAGATATTCGGCCTATGTGGGGGATATCTTCGGATCCATCCTGGCAATCGAGGCCACTACCTCCTTTTTTCTGGAATCCGTGTTGATCGGCGTCTGGATCTTCGGATGGAAAAAACTTTCCCCAAAAGCCCATGCCACCGTGATGTGGCTGGTGGCCCTGGCGGGCACCGGGTCCGCCATATGGATTCTGCTGGCTAACGGGTGGATGCAGCATCCGGTCGGGTATGTCCTGCGAAACGGCCGTGCGGAACTGGACAGCTTTTTGGCCGTCATCACCAACAAGTTCGGCATTCTTGAATTTTTCCACACTGTCAGCGCTGCCTACGTTCTCAGTGCGTTTTTTGTCATGGGTGTCAGTGCCTATCATCTGCTGAAAAAACAGAATGTGGAATTTTTTCACCGCTCATTCAAGATCGCCCTGATATTCGGCCTCGTCAGTTCGCTTTTTGTCGCAATTATCGGAGACACCCACGGTGTTCATGTGAGCGAAGTCCAGCCGGCAAAGCTCGCCGCCATGGAATCTCACTGGGAAACCACCACCCGTGCGCCCATTCATCTGTTTGCTATCCCGGACGAAGAAAATGAGCGAAATCTCATCGAAATCGGTTCGATTCCCGGTTTGCTCAGTCTTTTGGGGTTTCATGATATCAATGCCGAGGTTACCGGACTCCGGGATATCCCCAAAGATGAACGGCCGCCGGTGCTGATCACGTTTATTTCGTTCCGTGTCATGGTGGGACTGGGCACGCTGTTTATTCTTTTGACGCTTTACGGCTTTTTTAAACGCAAACGGCTTCTTGAAAGTCCGAATTATCTCAGGGTCATGCTTTTTGCCATTCCCCTGCCTTACATTGCCATTGAACTGGGCTGGGTGCTGGCAGAAGTTGGCCGGCAGCCATGGATCGTTTACGGGTTGATGCGGACGTCGGATGCGGTGTCGCCGATTGCGGGATCACAGGTTCTGTTTTCCCTGATCGGATTTGTTCTTGTGTATGGATTGCTCGGTGCCATTGGTTTTTATCTGATTTTTACCAATGCCAAAAAAGGGCCGATGGAATTGGAAGAAGATGCCTGAGATGTTTGTGCGGCTTTTATCTGATTTCTTAAAAGTTTAATACGAATTTAAACCGGGGGTAGCTATGGAAGCGGCATTACAAACCATATGGTTTTTCCTGTGGGGACTTTTGTGGGCGATCTTTTTCATGACCAGTGGATTCGATCTCGGGATCGGTTCGTTATTGCCGTTTTTGGGTAAAAGCGACATGGATAAGCGCGTGATGATTAATTCCATCGGTCCGTTATGGGATGGCAATGAAGTCTGGCTGATTACCGCCGGAGGGGTCACGTTTGCGGCATTCCCGGCCGTTTATGCGTTTATGTTTTCCTCTCTTTATACGCCCCTGCTGCTCATTTTATTTGCATTGATTTTCCGGGGAGTCTCTTTTGAATTCCGGGGGAAAGTTGAATCCGAAACCTGGAAAAAAGCCTGGGATGTTACTATCTTTGTCAGCAGCGTGTTACCGGCTATATTGTTTGGTGTTGCGTTTGCCAATATCTTCCAGGGGCTTCCTTTTGACCAGAATGGGTACCAGGGAAATCTGATTTATTTGTTGAATCCGTATGGGCTTCTGGGTGGGGTGCTATTTCTGATGCTTTTTCTCGTGCACGGCGCGCTCTGGCTGACCATCCGGGCATCGGGAGATCTGCTGGGACGGGCGGATTCCGCGGCCAACAAGCTGTGGTTCGGGTTGACCGGAGTCGCTGTATTGTTTCTGGGTGCTACATATGTATATACACCGATTTACGACAATTATGTATCATCGCCCGTGCTTTTTGTGGTCCCGCTGATCACCGTTGCTGCGCTGTTCGGGACCAAGTTTCTTTTGATAAAAAAGGATTATTTAAAAGCATGGATCAGTTCGGCGGCAACCATTGTCAGCGCGACTTTTTTCTGTATCATCGGCCTGTTCCCGAATCTGTTTCCGTCAAACATTAATAATGTTTATTCGTTAACCGCCTATAATTCATCTGCCAGTCAACTGACATTGACAATTATGCTGGTTGTTGTTTTAATATTTATACCGCTTGTTATCGGATATCAGTTCTGGGCGTATTTCATCTTTTCCGGTAAAGTCACGGAAGAAGATCTGGCCGAAGAGGGTGCTTATTAAATTTTTGGCAATAAAGGGAACCCAATGAAAAAAAATATTGTTTTCGTCATCATTTTACTGGTGGGAATCGGTCTGGGTGCTGGTGTAAATGCACAGCAGGATAAAGGATCGGAAATCGTAATATTTGAAAAAGACAGAATGCCCCAGGTGACCTTTGATCACCATATGCATCAGGAGAAGCTGGATAATGAATGCAGTGCCTGTCACGATCTGTTTCCCATGCAGGCCGGTATTATAAAGGAAATGATTGCAGAGGAGAAGCTGAAAAAGCAGCAGGTCATGAATGAAAAATGTGTTAAGTGCCATAAGGATCGCAAAAAAGAAGGTCTTGCGGCCGGTCCGACCAGCTGCACGGCTTGTCATGTGAGGGGCAAATAATTTTTTAACGTTAACCTAAAGCCGTTATAGTAACCCCTTGTTTTCAATTTTTAATCATAAAAAATGGAGGTAACAATGGATAAGTATGTATGTAATGTTTGCGGGTATGTATATGATCCTGAAGCCGGCGATCCGGACAGTGGCGTCGATCCGGGAACCGCTTTTGCGGATTTGCCCGCTGACTGGGTTTGCCCGGTGTGCGGAGCGGATAAAAGCGAGTTTTCAAAAGAGGATTGATCATAATTAAATCCTGGTTAATTCTTTATGAAAAAAACCGGTTTTAAGTGTTGGCGATTTCCTGCCGGTCTTGAAGCCGGTTTTTTTCTCGAAGCATGTTAACGACGATACGAACAGATATCATGGAAAAATGCGGAGGAAGACAGAATGAGAGCGGTTGAAATAGCAAAAGGGGTGTATAATGTCGGTGTGATCGACTGGAATATCAGGGATTTTCATGGGTATTCCACTGAAAAAGGATCCACGTACAATGCTTTTTTGATTGTTGATGAAAAAGTGGTGCTCATTGACACAGTCAAAAAAGGATTTGAAGATCAGCTTCTGGACAATATCTCCCGAATTATCGATCCCAAAAAGATCGACATTATGATCAGTAACCATACGGAAATGGATCATTCCGGCAGCCTGCCGAAAATCATGCATTACATCGGCGAGGAGAAACCGCTTTACTGCTCGAAAATGGGATTAAAGAACCTTGCCCAGCATTTTAAACAGCAGTGGAACTATCACGGCGTGGAAAACGGCGAAGAGCTGAACATCGGCAGCCGAACCCTGACCTTCCTTGAAACCCGGATGCTGCACTGGCCGGACAGCATGTTTACCTACTGCAAAGAAGATAAAATTCTGTTTTCCAGCGACGCCTTTGGCCAGCATTATGCCGGGTATGAAATGTTTGACGATGTGGTCGGTCATACCATCATGAGCCATGCCAAAAAATATTTTGCCAATATTCTGATGCTCTACGCCCCCAAAATTCTCAAGCTGATCGAACATGTCGGAGAAATCGGCCTGGATATCGAAATGATTTGTCCTGATCACGGTATCATCTGGCGCAAAGATCCGGGTAAGATCATTGAGGCCTATGCCCAATGGAGCCGGCAGATTCCGGAAAAAAAGGCAATCGTTGTTTACGATACCATGTGGCACAGCACGCAAAAGATGGCCGAAGCCATTTCCGCCGGAATTTCCGCCGAAGGGGTTTCTGCACGGCCGATCCATATCCGCAGTTCCCACCGCAGCGATATCATGACCGAGGTGCTCGATGCCAAAGCCATTGTGGTTGGTTCGCCCACCCTCAACAATAACCTTTTTCCGACAGTCAGTGATATATTGACCTATATGAAGGGCTTAAAACCCAAAAACAAGATCGGAGCGGCATTCGGGTCTTACGGCTGGAGCGGAGAGTCCGTCAAGCTGATCAGCGCGGAGCTTGAAGCCATGAAGTTTGACATGATTGAGCCGGGCATGAAAATCCAGTATGTGCCGGACAGTGACGGCCTGGCGTCGTGCATGGAATTCGGCCGGCAGATCGGCCGGGCGGTCAATAGGCAATAGCCGATGCCCGGCAGACATCCGGTAGTTGAACTCAGCGATTGCATTCTCTGCGGTATCTGCGAGGAAGTCTGTCCATCCGTCTTTTATCTCAGTGACCTGGGCTATGTACAGGTGGCGGAATTGGCCGAATATCCGGAAGAAGAAGTGGATGCGGCTGTCAGAAACTGCCCGAAGGATTGCATTTTATGGAAATGAAAAACGATCATATCGGGTGAAAATTTGCTGTATTAAAAAGGAAGGTATTTTTATGAAATTAATGCCGGTTGTTATTTGTTTGAGTCTGTTTGTGGGGATCTTTGCGGTTTTACAGGAAAACTGCCTGGCGGAAGAAGAGGAGATCAACTGCATTAAATGCCATCGACGGGTGACGCCTGGCCATGTTACGGACTGGGAAACCAGCACTCATGCCCAAATGGGCATTGACTGTTCGATCTGCCACGGGCTGGAACATCAGAGTGCGAAGAATCCGCACCTGGTGGTTTTTCCGGATGAAAGTGTCTGCGGTGACTGTCACTATGATCAGTTTGAACAGTTTAAGAAGGGCAAGCATAATCACGGCTGGAAATCCATGAACGCCATGCCGGTCACCCATCTTGAGCCGGATGAACTCATGGAAGGCGGCCGCGGCTGCGGCGGGTGCCATAACATGGGGATTAAAACCGAAAAAGAAAAAGAAGCCATCCGGGCAACGGGAAATCGCTATCAGAATAATTCCTGTGATGAATGCCATACCCGGCATACCTTTGCCAAATCTGAAGCCCAGGATCCCAGAGCCTGCCAGCAGTGCCACATGGGTTATGATCATCCCCAGTGGGAGATGTGGAGCAGCGCCAAGCACGGCACCCGCTGGTTTGCAAAGGAAGGGGGGAGGCTCCCGGAAAACGCGACTGCTCCCACCTGCCAGCATTGTCATTTACCGGAGGGTACGCATACCAATAGAACCGCATGGGGTTTTTTCGGGGTCCGCCTGCCATTGCCTGAAGACAAACAATGGGCTGCCGACCGCACAACGATTTTAAAAGCCCTTGGCGTGTTAAATCCTGAAACCGGTCAACCCACCGAACGCCTGGACGTGGTCAAAGAACTGGACATGGTCCGCCTGACTGAAGAAGACTGGCAGAATGAACGCGATAAAATGGTCAAGACCTGCGCCGGCTGTCATTCAAAATCATACGGCCTCACTCAGCTGAAAGCCGGAGATACCATGATGCAGAAAGCGGACCGCCTGATGGCCCAGGCCATTGAAATTGTGGCGGCCCTTTACGCGGACGGCATTCTCAAAAAACCGGCGGAATATGCGTTTGCCTATCCGGACATTATGTATTTTATGCGAACCGGGGGAAAAAGCCTGGAAAATATGTCCCATATTGATCAGGTGCTTTTTCAGATGTATATGAAACACCGCATGCGGACTTACCAGGGGTGCTTTCATGTGAATCCGGATTATGCCTACTGGTACGGCTGGGCCATGATGACAAAAGACCTGGCGGAAATCCAGGAACTGGACCATCTGCTGCGAAAGACCCACGAGGAATCCAAAAAATAGTGGAACTTAAAGGCAGGCGGTCAAAAAATACCATCAGGGATCTTTTGACCGCAATTGACATTCGGGGGGCCATTGAAGCGATCTGCGGGTATCCGCCCCGGCAGAGTGTTAATTACCTGATTTCCTTTTTTTACGACACAGACCCGCTGATCCGGTGGCGGGCCATTGCCGCCTTTGGTCGGGTGCTGTCACGGCTGGCCGATGAAAATATGGAGTCCGCCCGGGTTGTCATGCGGCGGCTGATGTGGAACTTAAATGACGAATCCGGCGGCATCGGCTGGGGATCTCCGGAAGCCATGGGCGCGGCAACGGCCCAGCATCAGCGGCTTGCTGATGAATTTGCGAACATCCTGAGATCCTATGTACGTCCGGATGAGAATTTTCTGGAACACGAGATGCTTCAGCGGGGCGTTCTCTGGGGCATCGGGCGGCTGGCCGCATCCCGTCCGGACCATTTGCCCGAAACAGACATCTTTCTGATGCCGTTTCTGGAATCCGGGGACGCCTGCCATCGGGGGCTGGCTGCCTGGGCCCTGGGAAATTTGAAAAGCCAATCCGCAGTTGAAAAGCTTGAACGCCTGGCAAAAGATAAAAATGAGATTTTGTTTTTTAATGATCTTGCGCTGACATCTGTGACCGTGGGCGGACTGGCAAAAGCGGCCTTGAAGCAAATCTGATTGCT
>JAABSL010000033.1 GCA_011390415.1 Desulfobacteraceae bacterium | reverse complement strand
CGGATTTTTCTTTTGATGAATCAAATCAACTCTGCAGAATATAATCAGAAAACAGCTGATATCTTTCGGGACAAGCCGGAGCAGGTGATAGATTTTCCGGACTGGATGCTGTCCGACGATCAGATTGCGCTCTACCGCCGGCTGGAAAAACCTGCCATGGTGGAAATCGCCGGACGGGACAGCGTGGCGGCGGCCATTAAAAGCACGATTGCACATCAATTTACGGACCTGATCCCGGTCTATGCATATACCGGCACGGAATACGGGGCCTGGCGCAGTGTGGAACAGGCCGTTGCCCGCCTTTCTTCAGGATTGCCCCGGGTCCGGATTCGTCCGCTCATAGTTGTCGGATCCCCTGAGTTCTGGCGGGCGTTGAACGGACGGTATATGTCCGAATTGAGTTTACGATACGGGTTTTTTTCTCCCTGCCCGGGGTGCCATCTTTATCTGCACGTTATCCGATTCCCATTGGCCAAAAAGCTGGGCCATCTGCCGATTATTTCCGGAGAACGGGAGTCTCACAGCGGCCGGGTGAAAATCAACCAGACCGGTGAGGCCCTGGATTTATACCTGGATGTGGCCGCCCACTCAGATATCCGGCTGCTGTTCCCGCTCAGATATATCGAGCAAAGTGCTGATATTGAAAATATCCTCCAAATATCCTGGGAAAGGGGAAAAGAACAATTGGGGTGCGCGTTTTCCGGAAACTATCGTCTGCACAACGGATCGGTCGCCCCCTCATCAAAGCAGGTGAATCGTTTTTTTGCGGAATTTGCCATTCCGGCGACCCAAAAAATAATAGAAACCTACATTCAGGGAGAGATCCCGGATGCCATGGCCGCTGCCCGGCAGATTCTGGATAAGGGACAACCTGATTATTAAATCAATACTGACCTGAACGCGATCGAGGCGATATGAATGTGCAAAGAATCAAATGAATAATAATATTTTTTCCATCCGTCGCCCCAAACTGGCGGCGCCCAATCTGATAACCGATCATGTAAAGATGCGGCAGTTTGCCGAAGACTATGGGTTTGACGGTATTGACTGGTCTTTTGACCTGGACCATCTGCCGAAAACGCCGGCCGAAGAATCCCGGTGGGCAAAGCGCCAGGAATTGTTAAAGCCCCTGGAAGTCCGTTATCATTGCCCGTTTATGCAGATTGATATCGGTCATCAGGATAAAGATATCCGGATTGCGTCGATGGAAATTTTTCGCCGGATGATCCGGCTGGTGTCCAAGGCCCGAAGAAAGTATCTTTCCATTCATGTGGGTTTGGGCCATAACACCACCCGGATTCTTTCATGGGAATCAACCATTTCCAATTTACGGCAGCTGGTCCAGTTCGGCGTGGAATCCGGTGTCACCGTGTGTCTGGAAAATCTGATCTGGGGCTGGAGCAGCAAGCCGAATCTGTTTGAGAAAATGGTCCGCCGTAGCGGTGCTTTCGTAACCTTTGACATTGGTCATGCCTATGGATGTGAAACCATCGAAAGCCAGACCTATGCGGTGAGCGATTTTATCACCCCCCATGCGGACCGGGTGGTCAACGCCCATATTTATCACAGGGAACTCTCCGGGGTGGGACATATCCCACCCCAGCGGGTTGAAGACATCGCCGACCGGCTGACGCTCCTGCAACAGACCCCCTGCACCTGGTGGGTGATTGAATTAAGAAACCGCACGGATTTATTAAAAGGCAAGGCCATCGTGGAAGAATATCTGCAAATGTCCCATGACAAAGCCATCGGCAGATAGGCAGCTGATGAAAATCATTTTAGTTTTGCTCGACGGTGTCGGCGATCGCTCCTATGAAGTTCTTGGCCGTCGCACCCCGCTGGAAGCGGCCAATACCCCGAATATGGATCAACTGACCGCCATCGGCAGCAGCGGCCTGTTTCATGCGTCGTCTCCCGGCGAATGCCTGCCCAGTGAAATGGCCCATTACCTGCTTTTCGGATACGACCGGAAAAATTTTCCCGGCAGGGGACTTTTGGAAGCAGTGGGGGAGAAGGTGGTTTTTGATGATCCGGATGTTTTGGCATTGGCCCATTTTTCAGGGGTTCGAATAGAAGACGGCGTCTTTGTTCTTGACCAGGGCAGGGATGACATCAGCGGAACCAAAGCCGACCTGGGCCCACTTTACAATGCGGTTGCATCCTATGAAACGGACAATATCCGTTTTACGCTTTGCCAGACCCGGCGCAATGACGGAATTATTGTGATCAAAAACAATGTCTCGCCCCATATCTCGGATTCCGACCCCATAACCCGCGGAAAACCCGTCGGCCGGGTGGTGCCGATAGAAAACAACCCGGAGCCGGTCCGGGCAAAACAGACTGCCGATGCCTTAAATAAATATCTGGCGCATTGTCATCGACGGTTGTCCGGCAATTCCGATTTGAGCCCAAAAGCCAATTTTCTGGTGACCCAGCGGTGCGGCCGGCGGGTGGTTCAGAAACCGTTTGCGGATTTATGGGGATTAACCCCGTTGATGATCGCATCAGATGCGATTTATGCGGGGCTGGCCCATGAACTGGGATTTGATTTTGTCCGTGCCGAAGACAGCAAAGATGCGGGTCGCGATTTAAAAGAGCGCATCCGGCGGGCGATAGATGATCCAATACATGATTTTTTTCATGTGCATACCAACGTGCCGGATAAAATTTCCCACAAGGGAACCCCGGTTTTGAAAAAAAAGGCGCTGGAAAGCCTGGATAAAGGCATGGCAGAAATTGCTGATACTATTGAAAAAAGAAAAGATATCATGGTGATTGTCACCGGCGACCATTCCACGCCCAGCGATTCAAAACTGATTCATTCCGGTGAACCCGTGCCGGTGATCATTGCCGGTCCGAACATCCGGCGGGACCCGGTAAAGACATTTAACGAGATCAGTGCGGCATCCGGCTGCCTCGGTCTGTTACGAGGTCCTGAGCTGATGCAGATGGCCATCAATTTTGCCGACCGGTCGGTGCTGGCCACCCATCAGCTCGGAGATAAGGTCAGGGCATTTATTCCGGATGATTACCCGCCTTTTAAATATAAATAGGAAATAAAAAATATGCGTATTTATGCTGCAGCAGATATTCATGCCAATGCTGAGCGCATCGAACACATCCGTTCGGTGATATCCGAACATTTGCCGGATGTGCTGGTGCTTGCCGGAGATGTCATCAGTTATTTCCGGCCCCGGCCGGTTTTTGAGCAGTTTAATGCCATGGGGGTGTCGGTACTGATGGTGCGGGGCAATTCAGATCCCGGATATGTGGACAAATATTTTCAAAAATATCCGAATCTCGCTTCATTGCACCTGAACAAAGTCTTTGTCCAATCGGTTCCATTTGTCGGTCTTTCCGGAACCATTCCCCTGCCGTTTCGCAACAGGCTGCGGTTTTTTGAGAAAGCTCTGATGAACACAGCATATCCCATGATCGATTCCCAAACCATATTGGTTGTCCACACCCCGCCCTGGGGCTGTCTGGATCAGGTCGCCGGCCGGTTCCATTCCGGATCGAAAAATGTGCGGGAACTCGTGGATAAAACCCAGCCGCGTCTTTTGATCTGCGGGCATATTCACGAGGCGGCCGGTATTGACAGAATCGGGGACACAACGGTGGTAAACTGCGGTATGCCCGGAACCGGAAAAGGAATGATGATTGAGCTGAAGCACGGCGAAAAACCGGCGGTCGAGATGGTTTAAAAAAGACCGGTAAATTTTACCATTGCTGTCAGCTGACAAAGGGCCGGCGCAGCACGGTATCTTTCTTCCACCGTTTGTCGTTTTTTTCCGGATAGGCAATGTTGTAGTGCAGGCCCCGGCTTTCCTTTCTATGCGTGGCGCACCGGATGATCAGTTCGGCCACGGTGGCAATGTTTCTTAATTCGATGAGATCCGGGGTGATCTTAAAATCCCAGTAATATTCATTGATTTCATCCTGGATCATGTCGATCCGCCGTTTGGCGCGGGCCAGCCGTTTGTCCGAACGGACAATGCCGACATAGTTCCACATCAGCCGCCGCACGGCATTCCAGGAATGGGTGACCATGATGACTTCGTCACTGTCTATGGCGCCCAGGTCATCCCAGGGGGCCAGCTGGGGGGAGGCTTCAAACTTAAAGTTTTTGGAATCTTCAATGGCCTGGTTTGCGGCATTGTGCGCATACACCAGGGCTTCGAGCAGGGAGTTGCTGGCCAGGCGGTTGGCGCCGTGAAGGCCGGTGCACGCGGTTTCGCCAATGGCAAACAGCCGCTGGATATTCGTCCGCCCGTATATGTCCGTGGCCACCCCGCCGCACATATAGTGGGCTGCGGGAACGACCGGGATGGGATCGGTTGTCATGTCAATGCCGAAGGTCAGGCATTTTGCATAAAGATTGGGGAACCGGGTTTTGATAAACTCCGCGTCTTTATGGCTGATATCCAGAAACACGAAATCATCCCCTCTTTTTTTCAATTCCGCATCAATGGCCCGGGCCACTACGTCCCGGCAGGCAAGTTCTTTTAAGGGAGAATAGTGTTCCATAAACCGTTCGCCGGCCGCATTCACCAGGATGCCGCCATCCCCCCGAACCGCTTCTGAAATCAGGAAGTTTTTGGCCTCCGGGTGAAAAAGACAGGTGGGGTGGAACTGAACAAATTCCAGGTTGGCCACCGTGGCACCGGTCCGGTAGGCCATGGCGATGCCGTCGCCGGTGGCAATGTCCGGGTTGCTGGTATAGGTATAGACTTTTCCGGCCCCGCCGGTGGCAAGCATGATGGTGCGGCCGCAGAAGGTTTCGATGTCTGTGGTATGGCGGTTGAGCACATACGCGCCATAACAGTAATCTTCGTGCGTGGTGACAATCATTCCCCGCTGCAGGCGCGTGGATCGGGTAATCAGGTCAATGGCAATATGGTCTTCGAACACTGTGATGTTTTTATGGCGGCGGACCTGGTCGACCAGGGCTTCTTCCACTGCCAGGCCGGTCAGATCGTCGGCATGCACAATCCGGTTGTGAGAATGACCGCCTTCCCGGCAGAGATCCAGGTGCAGTTCTGCTGTGCCTGCGGCATTGTCCCGGTTCCGGTTGAACTTCACGCCCAGGTCGATCAGTTCCTGAATCCGTGCCGGTGCGTCTTTGACCACCATTTCAACCACTTGTTCATTGCAGATGCCGTCGCCGGAGGCGTGGGTGTCTGCGATATGTGATTCAAAAGAATCGGTTTTGGCAAAAACCGATGCAATGCCGCCCTGGGCGTATGCGGTGTTACTTTCGGCGATGTTGCGCTTGGTGATAATAATCACCGTGCCGTGGTCCGCCACTTTTAAGGCAAACAGCAGGCCGGCAACGCCGCTGCCGATAACTAAAAAATCTGATTCATATTCCATTTTGCTAATTCTGCACTAAAGATTATAAAAGTGAGGACCGTTTTCTTTTTGAACGATACCCTAAAAAATAACCGACTAAAAGGATGCCGGCGCCGGTCAGGGACCATTTGATGGCCACGGCAGTATACTGATCACCGACTTTTTTTTCCAGTAATCGGATTCTCGTATCTTTTTCGCTCACTTCTTGTCGAAGGACATCATATTTTTCTTTTAAAGAAAGGTATTGGGTGGAATTTTCTTTTAAATCATTAAATGATTTTTCCAGGTTGCCCAGCCTGATGCTGTTTTCATTTAAGCGGGTGGTGAGATTGATATTTTCTTCCATTAACTTTTGATTTTCAATCTCAGCCATCTCCAGCTTTCCTTTAAGGGTTTCCGCCTGGATTTTCAGATTTTCAATTTTGATATCCGGCGGTTTTTCTTCGGTGAGATATTTGGAAAGCACCCATCCTTCATTTCCCTCGGTTGTGCCAACGTTTATCCATTCGCCGGATCTTGAAAGCACCGTCAGGGGTTCACCGGGATCCAGCGTGGTAATGATTTTGTGGTTAACGCCCTTGCCGGCCCGGAGATTGAGACTGGTTACATCCTTAACGTACATTTCCTGTGCAAGGCAGACCGGGATATGGCTGACGAGTAATACAGAAGCGAGCAGAATCATCGCCAGAAGGTGTTTCATTTTAAATACTCCGGAAAAAAATTTAACCAATAACCGTTATCTGTTAAATTTACAACTGCTTAAAATAACAGGTTGAATTAATTTAATCGTAAACTATACCCGAAATGCGGGAGACATTCAAGGTTATTTTACCCGGTCATTGCCGACAAATGATGGGATAATCCCGAGCACCGCAATTGCGGTTTATTGTTTTTTAACGCAATGCCAAGGGCTTTTTTCGTGCCGACCAGCACCACATATTTCCGGGCGCGGGTAATGGCCGTATACAGCAGATTCCGCTGAAGCATTATGTAATGATGGGTGATCACCGGCAAAACCACGGCCGGGTATTCCGAACCCTGGGATTTGTGTACGGAAATCGCATAGCCCAGCGCCAGTTCTTCTGTTTCTTCAAGGCTGTATTCAACATCGCGCCCGTAAAAGTTCACATGCATCAGGTTATCGGCTTTGTCCAGGCCGGTGATGATGCCGATATCCCCGTTAAACACGTCTTTCTGGTAATTGTTTTTAAGATGCATCACTTTGTCATCGACCTTAAACCGTTTGCTGCCGAAAGACAGCGTGTCCGGGTGGCTGTTTAAGGCCGCCTGAAGCTGGCGGTTCAGATTGATGGTGCCGGCCAACCCTTTGTGCATCGGGGACAGAACCTGAATATCGTCAATCGGATGTAAACCAAATCTATCCGGCAGTTTTTCAGCGCAAAGATCAACAATCGAAGAGACCACGTTCTCCGGGGTCTGCTGTTCGATAAAATAAAACTCCGCGGACTCGTCAAACGGGGCATTCATTTTATGCATTTGCGGAAATTCACCATTGCGTACAAGATGTGCGTTGACAATAATCGGGCTTTGCCGGGCCTGCCGAAAGATGGTGTTTAAATAAAACACAGGGACGGTTTCCGATGCAATCATATCGGAAAGGATATTCCCGGGTCCCACCGGCGGCAGCTGATGGGCGTCTCCGACCATTATAACCGAGGCATTAAACGGTATGGCGCGCATGAAATGATGCATCAGAAGGGTGTCCACCATGGATACCTCGTCAACGATGATGATATCGGCATCAATGGGGTCATCCGGGTCTTTTCCAAAGACCTGGTCGTGAAAATTATACTCTAAAAGTTTATGGATGGTATGGGCTTTATGGCCGGTGACTTCCGCAAGCCGGCGGGCCGCCCGGCCGGTGGGCGCGGCAAGGCACACCCGCCGGCCGAGGATCCGGTTCATTTCGGTAATTGATTTAATCAGGGTGGTCTTGCCGGTGCCCGGTCCCCCGGTAATGATGCTGATCCGGCAGGCGGTAACGGTTTCCAGAACCGTCTGCTGCTCCGGTGAAAGGGCGATTATGAGCTGGTCTTCCACTTCGGCCAGCACCTGCTTGACCGGTTTTGGGAGCGGTGCAACCGGCACGGAGAGCAGTGCCGCGATCCGGCCGGCAATGCTGTGTTCGGCCTGCCACATGGGTTTTAGATAGACGGCCCGGTCGCCGGCTGGTTCCGGAAAAGCCTGGATTACAATATCGCCGGCGTTGGAAAGGTCTTCAAGGCTGTCTTCCACGGTGGGCAAATCGATTTCGTACAGTGTGCTGATCCGTTCCAGCATGGCTTTTTCGGGGACAAACACATGCCCCTCGCTGACTGCTTCCCGAAGGGTGTGCAGAATGCATGATTGCGCACGATCAAAGACGTTGGTTTCAATGCCGAGGTTTTGCGCGATCCGGTCGGCCGCGGCAAACCCGATGCCGGGGATATCATTTGCCAGCTGGTAGGGATCGTTGCGGATAATATCTAATGCCGACGGGCCGTAGGCTTTGACTATTTTTCCGCTGAACACGGGTTTGACGCCGTTTTCCTGCAGGAATTTCATAACCGATGTCAGGCCGTGGTGGGCTTGCCATTGAGAATGGATCAGGGCGGCTTTTTTTTCACCGATGCCGTCAATTTCAGTTAATTTTTCAGGGCTTTCCTCTATGACGGATAAGGTCGTCTCGCCGAACCTGGATATGATTTTATCGGCAGTGGAAGGCCCGATGCCGCTTAGGATTCCGGAAGTCATGTAGGTCCGGATGCCGTCGACTCCTGCGGGCAGCAGAATTTCTGCGGTGTCGAACCTGAACTGCTGACCGTACCGGTGGTGGGTGGTCCATTGACCGGTCAGTTTAACGGTTTCCCCGGCCAGGGCGCTTGGCAGATGCCCCACAATGGTGACCGTTGTTTTTGGAAAACCGGTTTTCAGGCGGCCGATGGTATAATGATTTTCTTCATTATGAAAGGTGATATGTTCCAGGGTGCCTTCAAGAGAAATCATGGGCACGGTTATAAATCCCAGGCCACGATATAGATATTCTCAAAGCCGTTTTCGATGAGCTGCTGTTCCGTGTCCCGTGCCTGCAGAAGAGAGTGGAACCGACCGACGCGGACCCGGTAAAAAGTTTGGTTGTTTTTTTCAAACTCGCCCACAACCACATCCTGCGCTATTTTTTCAAGGGATTTTTTTAAATTTTCCGCGTTTTCCGGACGGCTGAAAGACCCTGCCTGAATGGTAAAATCGCCGGTAAAATAAACCGCATCGGATGCCGTGTCCCTGGCTGTGGCCAGATAGGCGTCATCTGTACCCAGCGCGACGATTTCAATGGCCGCGGTGCCGTTTTGAATCATTTCGATTTCTTTTGCCGCCCGAAAGGACAGGTCGATAATGCGGTCCCGGCAGAAGGGGCCCCGGTCATTGATCCGGACAATGGTGGATTTGTTGTTTTCAACATTTGTCACTTTCACCATGGTGCCGAAAGGGAGTGTTTTGTGGGCCGCGGTCATGGCATGCATGTCGTAGACTTCGCCGTTGGCGGTCTTTTTTTTATGAAACG
The DNA here is from genome assembly GCA_011390415.1 of Desulfobacteraceae bacterium. Taxonomy (GTDB): domain Bacteria; phylum Desulfobacterota; class Desulfobacteria; order Desulfobacterales; family Desulfosalsimonadaceae; genus SURF-3. The sequence continues at coordinate 26,801 of JAABSL010000033.1, read as the reverse complement.
GGTCGCCATACCAGGAGGCCACCCCCTGCTCACAAAATCCCGCGGCGCTGTCAAGGCGGTGATAGATTCTGCCGTCCACTTCATACGCATTTTCGGGCATGATGGTGACGTCCGATGCCGGTTTGTCGCTGCGGCAGCCGTATAAACTGCCTGCCGCCACCATAAATACTATAAAAAACGGCAGGAATGTTCGGCCGGATGCTTTTAACGCGAAAAGAAGCGTTGATATCGTTTTAATGTTTCTGTTCAGGTCCCGGCTATTTGTTGAGTGCAATTTTTAAAACATCCTTCATATTATTGACAAAATGGAATTTGATGGCGTTTTTTACTTTTTTGGGTACATCAATCAGGTCTTTTTCGCACAATGCCGGCATGATAATGGTCTTGATGCCGGAACGGTGAGCGGCCAGCACTTTTTCCTTGATACCGCCCACGGGCATCACCTGGCCCCGCAGGGTGATTTCGCCGGTCATGGCCAGATCCTTGTGGGTGGTGGCGCCGGTCAGCACGGAGGCAATGGCGGTCAGCATGGTCACGCCGGCGGACGGTCCGTCTTTGGGAATGGCACCGGCCGGCACATGAATGTGGATGTCGTGATTCTGAAAGTAATCATCTTCAATGCCGAGAGATACGGCATTGGAACGGATATAGCTCAATGCCGCGGTGGCGGATTCTTTCATGACGTCCCCCAACTGACCGGTGAGTGTCAGCCGGCCGCTGCCCCGCATGGTGGTGGCTTCAATAAACAGGATGTCGCCGCCGGCCTCTGTCCATGCCAGTCCCATGATAACACCCGGGGTGGCCACCCGTTTTTTCAATTCATTGGTGATTTTTACCGGACCCAGGTATTTGGAGAGGTTCTTGGTATTGATGTTGACGGATTCTTTTTCCCCTTTGGCAATGCTGGCGGCCACGCCCCGGCAGACATTGCCGATTTCCCGTTCCAGATTCCGCAAACCGGCTTCCCGGGTGTATCCGCTGATGATCTGATTGATCGCCCCTTTGGTGAAAGTGATATGTTCTGATTTTAAACCGTTTGCTTCTCTTTGCCGGGGAATGAGATACCGGGAGGCGATTTTGCTCTTTTCCTCCAGCGTATAGCCCGCCAGTCTCAGGACCTCCATGCGGTCTCTTAAGGCCGGCGGGATCGTATCCAGGATATTGGCGGTGGTGATGAACATCACCTGGGAAAGATCAAATGGAACATCCAAGTAATGATCTTCAAATGAAAAATTTTGTTCCGGGTCCAGAACTTCCAGAAGGGCGGATGACGGGTCGCCGCGGAAATCACTGCCCACCTTGTCGATCTCGTCGAGCATGAAAACCGGGTTGTTGGACCCGGCCCGCCGGATGCCCTGGATAATCCGGCCGGGCAATGCCCCCACATAGGTGCGGCGATGGCCCCTGATTTCCGCTTCATCCCGGATGCCGCCCAAAGCAATTCTGATAAATTTCCGACCTAAAGCGTTTGCCACGGAATGGCCCAGAGATGTTTTTCCGGTTCCCGGCGGGCCGGCCAGGCACAGGATGGGGCCTTTGATGTCCGGGTTGAGCTTGCGGACGGCCAGATATTCCAGAATTCGTTTTTTGGCCTTGTCCAGACCATAATGATCAGCGTCCAGAATCTTTTCGGCCTTGGTAAGATCCAGATTGTCTTCCGATCCTTCGTTCCAGGGGAGTTCCGTGAGCCAGTCCAGATAAGTCAGAACAACCGTATATTCGGCAGAAGACGGATGCATCCGGGCAAGACGGCCCAATTCCCGTTCCGCTTCTTTCTGCACCATTTCCGGAAGATTCTTTTCAGCAATTTTTGTGCGGTATTCTTCGATTTCAACGTTTGAATCGTCGGTTTCGCCCAGTTCTTCCCGGATGGCCTTTAACTGCTGGCGAAGATAGTAATCGCGCTGCTGCTTGTCCATATCGCCTTTCACCTGGGTCTGGATTTTGTTGCCCATTTCCAGTATTTCCAGCTGATAGTTGACCATTTTCGTTACTTTGTTCAACCGCTCCTTAACATCTAATGTTTCCAGTATACCCTGTTTTTCCGGTGTTGTGGAATTAATGGTGGACGTGATCATATCCGCGAGAATGTCGGGTTCTTCCAACGATTTCGCCATGGAGACGATCTCGGGGGGCAGGCCGGGGGAAAGCTCGACAATCCGCTGATATTGATTGACCAGATTGGCCATCAACGCCTCGGTTTCCTTGTCTTTGGTGAACAGGCTGTCAAGGGCACTGACCCGGGCCTGAAAATACGGTTTGTCGGACGTATAGTCCGTTATTTTAAATCGCTTCAGTCCCTGCAGCAGCAGCTGGGCTTTGTCCTCTTCCACTTTTGCCATTTTCAGGATTACCGCGGAAGACCCCACGGTATAGAGGTCATTCGATGTATACTCGGTTTTGGGATCCGTGAACTTTGAAGCCACCGTGCCGATAATCCGGTTTTTAGACATGGCTTCGTCGATTAACTGTATGGATTCTTTTTGCAATACAATCAGCGGCAAAACCATTTTGGGAAACATGACCACATCAAACAACGGAAGAATCGGTAAAATTTCCGGTATTTGTTCATTTGCAAAGGCTTCATCTTGGGGTGACTGACTCATAGGTGCCTCCGGATATATTTTTTTAAAAATTAATTTAAGAAAAGAGAAAATGATTTGAACTCGGATCTCCGGATGGTTTATTCACCGGAAATGGGCACTTTATAGGTGGTTTCACCGGTTATTTTTGCCAGATTGATTTGAAGCAGCCCTTTTTTGTAGGTGGCCGTGACTTTTTCCGGATCAATCAGGACGGGCAGGTGCATGATCCGTTCGAAGATACCGTATTGGATTTCCGCCAGCCGATACCGTCCATTCTGGGCAGATGGGACAGGGGCCCGTTTGCCGGAAATTCTGATGGCGCGGCTGTTGATTTCCAGTTCCAGATTTTCTCGTTCAACCCCTGCGATCTCAGCGGTTATCAGAATGCTGTCCGATGTTTCAAAGATATCAATGGGCGGTTTCCATGCACTTTTGGCGAACGCGAACATGGGATTCATGGTGTTAAACATGTCGGCGATGGTCTTTTCAAATTTAGACCCCATACGATCAAAGTCATTGGCAAACCGAATTTTGATAAACTCCATCTCAGACTCCTGATAATTTTAAGATTGACTGTTGCACCGTAGATTACATCGGCGCATTCGGATGTTAATCATTCTAAAATATAAAAAATAACACTGAAAGAGGGATTTGTAAAGGATCGTAAATAGACCTGGACAATTCAATGCTTTCGAATGTCCATTAAAAAAGGGTTTATAAGCTTTGATGCTCATAAACCCTTGTCATTGCTGGTAGGCGGTATTGGATTTGAACCAACGACTTCTACCGTGTGAAGGTAGCACTCTCCCGCTGAGTTAACCGCCCGGATCTTTATATTTTATTAGTTCCGCAGACCTTCATAAGTCAAGTGTTTTTATCTGCAACGGTATCTTCTTCATCCTCTTCAGCCGTGCGGATTGCCTCTTCATCGCTGTCGACGTCATCGTCAAAATCTGAATCCGTTTCCACTCTCATTTCATCTCTTTCCGTTTCATCGTTTCCGGACATCGGGGTCGGAGGCGCTGAAAACAATTTCCCGCTGGCGGGGTTTGACGGATTTGCTTTCCAGATCATCAATTTCCTTTAGCGAGGGCAGGTCCTTTAAATCCTTCAGGTCAAAGGTTTCTAAGAATTTTTTGGTGGTGGCATACACCAGCGGCCGTCCGGGCACTTCGCGCCGGCCGAGGACACGAATGAGCTTTCGTTCTAAAAGCATCCGGATTGAATTTCCGGAAGTAACCCCCCGGATATGTTCCACTTCACTGCGCAGAATCGGCTGCCGGTAGGCGATGATGGCCAGGGTCTCCATGGCCGGTTTACTGAGTTTCGGGGGCTTGGGCTGCAGCAGGCGCCGTATCCATTCTTTGTATTCCGGCCGGGTCCTGAACTGAAACCCGCCGGCCACCTCATGGACCAGAAATCCCCCGTTTTTTAACTCATACTCTTCTTTTAACGCAAGAATCGATTGTTTGATGTGATCCGTTTCCGCTTCAGGCAACGCGGCTTTAAAATGCTCCATGGACAGGGGCGTTTCCGCAACAAACAAAAGGCTTTCAACAATGTTTTTGAGATCTTCCATGGATTAAAACCTTTCGCCTTGAGTCTTCAATCTTCCACCTTCCACCTTCCACCTTCCACCTTCCACCTTCCACCTTCCACCTGCTTTATCATGTATAAAAAAGCCTTAAACCGTTGCCCGGACCGTTTTCAACAATCCGAACCAGTTTTAATTTGATGATTTCCAGGACCGCCAGAAAGGTTACCACAATGTCAATGCGTTCCGGTTGTCGGGATAACAGTTCAAGAAAGGTGACCGTGCCTTTATTTTCCATGATATCGATGATCTCGGTCATTCGGTCCTTAACGGAAACCCGTTCCGGAATAATACGCATGCCGTCTTTGCCGGATGTTTTATCGAGCAGTTTGTGATATGCTGAAATCAGGTCAAACAGGTCGGTTTTAACGACCTCTTCTTCCGGATCGATGACAAAGAATGATTTGTCCGGACTCCGGGTAAATACATCTTCATCCAGAATGGGCCGTTGGGACAGCTGAAGCGCAACGTCTTTCATCTGCAGATATTCGATGAGCTGGCCGGCGATTTCCAGTCTCAGGTCTTCTTCCTCCTCATCTTCCGGCTCGTTTGCGCGTTTCGGCAGCAGCATTCGGGATTTTATATGGGCCAGGGTGGCGGCCATGACCAGAAAGTCACTGGCCACCTCGATGTTTAATGACTCCATCCATTCCAGGTAGGCCAGAAACTGATCGGTGATCAATGCAATGGGAATATCATAAATATCCACTTCATGTTTTTTAATGAGATGGACCAGAAGGTCCATGGGGCCTTCAAAAATATTGTCCAGTTTTATTTCATAGGTGTGGCTGGTCATATTCATTTTTCAAATTACAGTTTGAGCGCCGCCCGGACTTCTCTCATCGTTTCCTGCGCGACCGTTGCGGCCATTTTATCCCCTGAAGCAAGAATTTCATCGATAATTTTCGGGTGATCGATGAAATATTGATTTTTTTCACGAATCGGGGCCAGGGCATCGATCAGGTTTTTTGCCATCATTTTTTTGCAGTCCACACAGCCGATCTGAGCGGACCGGCAATCCGCATTAACGGCGGATACCATTGTTTCCGGGGAATAAAGTTTATGAAATTCAAATACATTGCAGACATCCGGGTTGCCGGGATCTGATTTCCGGGCCCGCTGGGGATCGGTAACCATTTTTAACGCCGTGGCCATAATCGCGTCCGGCGGATCAGACAGATAAATGGCATTATGATAGCTTTTGCTCATTTTTCTGCGGTCCGTACCCAGTATTTTTGCCATTTCAGTTAAAATGGTTTCCGGTTCCGGAAAAACATTGCCGTAAAGATAGTTGAAACGGCGGGCGATTTCCCGGGTGATTTCAATATGCGCTGCCTGATCAATCCCGACGGGCACGCCCTGGGCCTTGTATATGATGATGTCCGCCGCCTGAAGCACCGGATATCCTAAAAAGCCGAACGTTGAGAGATCCTTGTTGTTCAACTGGGCAATCTGGTCTTTATAAGTGGGGTTGCGTTCCAGCCATGGGGTGGGCGTGATCATGGAAAGAATAAGAAACAGTTCCGCATGCTCTTTAATGTGGGACTGAACAAACAGGGTGCTTTTTTCCGGCGACAGCCCGGCGCTCAGCCAGTCAATGATCATCTGCCGGTTAAAATCAGAAATATCGCCCGGATCTTCATAGTTGCTGGTCAAAGCGTGCCAGTCCGCGATAAAGAAAAAACAGTCATGGGTGTCCTGCATGGAAATCCAGTTGTTGAGTGCCCCGTGATAATTGCCGAGATGCAGCGGGCCGGTGGGCCGCATGCCGCTGACGATTCGTTTTTTGTTGGTCATCAGATTTTTCCTGTTCAAAATTTATTTAAATACCGAGAAGCCAGTTGATCAATGGAGTTATAAAAAAAGTAATCAAAATATCAAGCGAATTTGTCAAAAGAAGCATGATCAATATTAAAAATCCAAACGGTTCGATGCGCCGGAATTTTTGCTGCATGTGCGTGGGCAGCAGGACCGTCATAATCCGGCCGCCGTCAAGGGGCGGAATGGGGATGAGGTTGAAAATTGCCAGCACCAGATTGATCATTACGCTGTAGGCAAATAATTTGAGAAATATCATCATTACCGGTTGAATCACCATGTTTTGCCATAGGGGCTGAGCAGACAGAAGGATTTGAAACGCACCGGCGGACACCAGGGCCAGGATAAAATTGGTGATAACACCGGCAGAAGCCACCCAGAGGGTGCCGGATTTGAAATTTCGAAGGTTTGAAAAATTCACCGGCACCGGTTTGGCGTATCCGAACAGAATGGGGGCACCGGATAATTTTAAAATCAGCGGCAGTATAAAAGACCCCACCATATCAAGATGCCGGACAGGGTTGATGCTGAGCCGTCCGGCATCTTTGGCGGTGGTGTCTCCTAATTTAAACGCAGCATAACCATGGGCATATTCATGAGCGGTTACCGCAATCAGCAGCGGAATGATAATGATAATGAATTCGATGGGGTTAAAGTTCGGCAACATATTTTTTTAAGAGATCCAGTTCCTGGTCGTGAGATTCGATCCGGCCGTTTAGTTTTGCATCCATTACCGCGGATAAAATTTTTCCGTAAACAGGAGAGGGCGCGAGTCCCAATGCCGCAATATCTTTCCCGCTCACCGAAAGCTTCGTGTTTCTAAGATCGGTTACATAATAGGATATCATTTTGATCAGTTGCGTATGCGTTGTGATGGCCATAATGTAAAGAATCAGTTCGATCTTTAAATCCTTCAGCTGACGGTAAATATCGCTGAACGTATTTGGCATGTTCTGATGAAGCCGGTTTAAGCGGTCTTCGGCAAACAGTCGTTCCCTGACAAAAAATTTCTGATGCCGCGGCGCCAGTTCCAGACGCTCGCATATTTCTTCAGAGCTTTTTTTTTCTTTATGACGATGCATTATCAGGAAATAAACCGCCCACTTCATATAGGGTTCTTCGGTAAAAAGGAGATCAAACCAGGCCAGGACTTTTTTTGCGGAATTAAAACAGGCAATCATTTTTTTGTTCAGCGCAAAGGAAGGATCGATTACGGTGAGCAGATTGTATTCGTCGAGCCGGATCAGGTATTGGGTCGGGTTTTCTTCTTTCAGGATATGGCAGAGTTCGGAAAATACCCGGCGGCCGGACAGCCGCTTGAAAAAATCCATTTTTACGGCGTTTTCGATCAGGCCGGAAGTGAGTTTGCCGATGGTAAAGCCGAAGCGCTGCTCAAACCGGATGGCGCGGAATACCCGTGTCGGGTCTTCCACAAAGCTTAAATTGTGTAAAATCCGGATTACTTTTTCTTTAATATCCCGCTGAGCACCGAAAAAATCAATGAGATACCCGAAAGAAGATTTATTTAAGGTAACGCAAAGCGTGTTGATGGTAAAATCCCGCCTGAGAAGATCTGTCTTAATTGAGCTCATTTCAACCGTGGGTAATGCGGCCGGAGCATTGTAATATTCCATGCGTGCAGAGGCGACATCGATCTTGAAGCCGTCTGAAAAAATGATTACCGCGGTGCCGAATTTTTCATAAGAATTTACGCGCGCACCGTAGAATTGGGAAAATTGTTTAGCAAATGCGATGCCGTCCCCTTCGACCACAATATCAATATCTTCATTGTGCCGGTATAAAAACAGATCGCGCACAAATCCGCCCACCACGTAAGCTGAAAACCCTATCTGATCCGCCACTTCACCGATATGCCGCAACAGGTTCAGTATTCTCTTTGGGAGTCGCTCTTTCATAAAGCCGGAGATGTTTTTGGTCCGGGGATGGGATGCTGCCTGTTTTTCCATTGGCAGCAGCAGCTTTTTTGCATCGGATTCCTGGACCAGAAGATGCAGGAGATCCGTGCGCGTGATCACGCCGATAACTTCCTCATCTTTAATGACCGGCAGCACCCGCTGTTTATTTTCAATGATTTTATGCTGGATTTCGTCAAGGTTGGCTTCCGGGCCGACAACGGCAAATTCCGTGGACATATATTCTTTGATCGGGATCTCATCCAAAGAATGATATAACGCTTTTTCAATGACCTGGCGCGAGATAAAGCCCAGCAGCTGTTTTTTCCCGTCCACATTTTTCACAACCAGCAGGGCATTGACGTTGTACCTGGACAGCATGTCCCGCGCATCTTTGCAGGTGATATCCGGAACAGCCGAAATTGCCGGCGACGACATGATGCTCTCCGCCAGATTCTTTGCTTTAATATGTTTTTGGAGTATCGCCACCAGTTCGGTTTCAGTCTGGGCCAGAGTCTTTTCTTTAATTGTGGCGGCGGCCGCATATTTATGCCCCCCGCCGCCGAGTTCCGATACGATGGCACCGACATCGACGTCATCCGAGCGGCTTCGCGCGGAAATGTATATTTTGTTTTTCATCAACGCAATGCCGAACAGCGCGGTCAATGATTCGATCTTCATCATTTTCTGGACCAGAAACGCCAGATCGTGAATATACTCATCACAGGATACACTGGTAACGGCGACTTCCAGTCCGTTAATCGTATGCGTGACCGCTGCATTGATCATGTCATTTAACAGGCTGACCTGGCGGGGGTCCATTTCCTTGGCGATCAGGTTGGCGATAGTGACAAGATCCGCGCCTTTGGAAACAAGAAATGCCGCTGCGGTAAAATCCCTTTCCGTTGTGGACGGAAACGTAAAGGAGCCGGTATCTTCATAAATCCCCAGGCACATGATCGTGGCCTCTTCCGCATTGATGGGGATCTCGTTTTTCCGGATCATCTCGGTCAAAAGCGTGACATTGGCGCCCGTGGGATTGCTTACTTCAAAGTCGGCTTTTATATCTTTTCGGGTGGCGGGGTGATGATCAAATATATGGATTTCAATGCCGGGCTTATGAATAATGTCGGCGAGTTCTCCGATACGGTGCGCCTGCTTGGTGTCGACAATAATCAGCCGGTCTATCGCGGACTTGTCGACTTCTTTGATATGAATCATGTTAAAAAGATATGCCATGGAACCGACAAAGAAATTTTTTGAGTTTTTTTCATTGAATTCAGGATAAATGACCAGAGAGCCGGGGTATAATTTGTGCGCGGCCAGCATGGAGCCAATGGCATCAAAATCCGCATTTGTATGCGTGGTAATCACTGTCAGATTTTTAGCCGGTGAAATTTTGTTTTGTTCCAAATGCCCGATCCTGGATTTAATATGAAAAAAATTTTTTCAAATTTTGAAACGCTCAACTTAGGAAAGATATTGCGATGTTGATTGTTAAGATGTTTTCAAAAGAGGTAGCAAAAAAAAAGAAATTGAGCAAACAAGTTCCTTTATTTTATTCGTCATTATTATGATTTTGCACTGTTGAATATTTATTTCGCAGTTTGCGCCCGCGTTTTATTGTTTTTTTTATTTGATAATGCATTTATCTTAAATCATATAAAAAGGTTATGGCTATGTTGAAGCAGCCCTGGGGAAGCGCAAATTAATATGCTCAAAAAAATTAAAAGAATTTGTCTTATTATTAATGATATGGTACTAATCTTAGTCGATAATTCAGGATACCATATCCTGTTTGTCGCTATCATCAAGTGATATTTGTATTTGTGAGTTGCGCAAGTCGCTGAATGTGTCGATCGTGTGTCGTATGGGATTTATTTTAGGTGGTTGCTGATCATGCTGACAAATCAGCAAAGGAGGAAATATGCCGGTTTTTGTGTGGGAAGGTCGGGGAAGAAATAATCAGATCCGTAAAGGGGAAATGGAGGCAGCCAACGATCAGGAGGTTCGCAATAATCTTTCCAGGCAGGGCATAACACCTGATAAAGTAAAGAAAAAACCAAAAGATCTGTTTGAGAATGTTTCGTTCATGCAGCCCAAGGTGGTTCAGCATGATATCATTATCTTCTGTCGCCAGTTTTCAACCATGATCGATGCCGGTCTGCCGATTATCCAGTGCCTGGACATCCTTCAGGCGCAGCAGGATAATGTGACCTTTAAGAAAATGCTCAAGGATATCAAGGAATCCGTGGAAAGCGGGCAAACGCTGGCAGAAGCCCTGAAAAAATATCCGGATCATTTTGACAACCTGTTTGTGAATATGGTGGCAGCCGGTGAAGCCGGCGGTATTCTGGATGTGATTTTACGACGGGTTTCCGCATATATGGAAAAGGCGGCCAAACTTAAAGCCCAGGTAAAGGGTGCCATGACCTATCCCATCGTAACGCTGTGCATTGCAGTGGGCGTTGTTGCCGTCATTCTGGTGTTCGTAATCCCGGTGTTTGAAGAAATGTTTGAATCTTTTGGATCTGCTTTGCCCGCCCCCACCCAGGCAGTCGTCGCCATGAGCCGGTTTGTTCAGTCACGGATTTTATATATTATCGGTGCGGTGGTTTTATTCATGTTTGCGTTCAAACGGTTTTATAAAACAGAAAAAGGCCGGGCACTGGTTGACGATCTTTTGCTTAAAATGCCGGTAGTCGGTGTGCTGATCCGCAAGGTGGCGGTGTCCAAATTTACGCGTACCATGGGAACCATGCTCTCCAGCGGGGTGGCAATTCTGGAAGCACTCGATATTGTTGCAAAAACCGCAGGAAATAAAACCATTGAAAAAGCGATTTACAATGTGCGGTCAGGGATTGCCGAAGGCCGGACCATCGCAGATCCCTTGGCGGAAAGCGGGGTGTTTCCGCCCATGGTCTGCTCAATGATTGCGGTCGGCGAATCCACTGGCGCCATTGATGCGATGATGGAAAAAATCGCCGACTTTTATGATGAAGAAGTGGACCAGGCAGTGGAAAATATGACTGCCATGATTGAGCCGTTTATGCTGGTTTTTCTCGGGGTTGTCATCGGCGGCCTGGTTATTTCCATGTATCTTCCCATATTTCAGATGGCCGGCAGTCTTTAGAGTCAATGCCCGTTGAAAATCGATCTTCAAAATAAGCCGCGGCTGGATCAATATCGGAAATTAAAATGGCTGATATTTTTTCGAGGGCTTTTTGCCGCGGTGCTGTTCGGATCCGCGGTTCTCATCGGGGTGCATGGAAATCTGACCTTTTTCAGCAAGCCGCTGATATTCATCAACTCGATAGCTGTCGGGTTGCTGATCCTTTCATCTCTGTATTCCGTGATTCTGCCCCGGCTTTATCATCTGGTGCGCTTCGGGTATGTTCAGATTTTCATCGATACCCTGATAATTACCGGCATCATTTTTGTTACCGGCAGTTTTTCAAGTATCTTTTCATTTTTATATCTTGTGGTGATCATTTACGCCAGCATGGTGCTTTCCAGAACCGGCGGCATGTTTATCGCCTTCTGCGCCTGCGTTCAATATGGGGTGTTGATCGCACTTGAATTTCAGGGGGTTATTTATCCGGTAGGCATTGAAGCCGGGTTTATTTTTAAGAATTATAACTGGAACTACGTGCTGTATAAGCTGTTGATCACCATTGCCGCATGCTTTGGCGTCGCGTTTTTGAGCGGGTTCCTTTCCGAACAGGAACGGCGGGCGAAAAAAGGCATGTGGGCCATGGAAGAGCAGGTAAAGCGGGTTGAAAAGCTGGCCGCCATCGGTGAAATGGCATCCGGTCTGGCTCATGAAATTAAAAATCCTTTGGCCTCATTATCCGGATCCATTCAGTTTTTAAGAGAAGATATACCCTATGATCCGGATCGGGACCGGTTGATGGATATTATTTTGCGGGAGGCCGATCGCCTCAGTGCCCTTGTAAACGATTTTTTGATGTTTGCAAAACCCCAGCCCGGTCAGACCAGAATTGTCGATTTAAATGTTGCGCTCAACGAAATCATTAAAGTGTTTATGGCGGATAACCGGCGCAGCAGAAGGATCGAGGTCACTTACGAACTGGCTCCGGCAATATTTATTAAAATTGACCCGGAGCATTTGCGGCAGGTTCTGTGGAATCTTTTGTTAAATGCGGATGAAGCCATTGAAACCGAAGGACATATCCACATTAAAATGTCTGCTCCGGATAAAAATCATGCCAGCATTCGTATAACCGACAACGGGTGCGGGATGACGGAAGAAACCATAAAAACAATCTTTGATCCGTTTTTTACCGCAAAACCCAAAGGCACCGGCCTGGGCTTATCCATCGTCCAACGGATTATTACCTCATATAATGGATTTATAGACGTTGAGAGTGCGCCGGGCAAAGGAACCACCTTCAATATACAGCTGCCCCGGGAGATGCCTTCCTGAGCCGGGTGTTTTTCATTTGAAGCCACCCGGACAATCGCTCAACCGGGTTCCCCGCCCTGCTGATTCACTTCCAGTCCGGTCGTAAAGTGCCGGCCCGGAAAACGTCTGAGGATGCCGCCTAAGTTAACCTTGACAGCAGACGGTAAATGGGATAGCCAACCGGATGAATATTCATTAAATGCTTAACTCAGGTTAACGTTATGTACCGGATCAGAGATGCTCTGTTTTGGTACATTATTTTTTCATACGATAAATATTTGAGAAAAATGCGGATAAGAAGATGAGTCAAAAAAATGATGTCATTGAAACGAGAAGAGAAAAAAATCAATTATTAACAGAATCCGGGGTTGCGCTCTTTCCCAATGACTTTAAGGTGACGCATACCATCGGCGATATTAAGCAGTTGCTGGAAAATGAATCCGGAGAAATTGAAGCAGATGCTTCTTTTTCCGTGGCCGGTCGCATTATGGCGGTGAACCGGTTTGGCAAATCGGCCTTTATCCGGTTTCGGGACCGGAGCGGCCAGCTCCAGGCATATATCCGCACGGACAAAGTGGGAGAAGATGCCTATGCCTTGTTTAAGAAGATGGATATCGGAGATTTTGCCGGAATGACCGGCACCCTGTTTCAGACAAAAACAGGAGAGTGGTCGCTTCTGGCAAATTCTTTGAAATTGGTTGCCAAGGCCACCCGTCCGCTGCCGGAAAAGTTTCACGGGCTCAAGGACCCTGAAAAACGCTACCGCCAGCGATATCTGGATCTGATCATGAACGCCGATGTCCGGGAGTTGTTTGTCAAAAGGAGCCGGCTGGTGCAGGCGATCCGCATGTTTCTGGCGGATCGGGATTTTTTGGAGGTAGAGACCCCGATGATGCAGCCGTTACCCGGCGGTGCGGATGCAAAACCGTTTAAAACATATCATAATTCTCTGGGCATGGATCTTTTTTTACGCATTGCGCCTGAGCTCTATTTAAAAAGGCTGGTGGCCGGCGGATTTGAAAGGGTCTTTGAAATTAACCGGAGTTTCAGGAACGAAGGCATTTCCACTCAGCACAATCCGGAGTTTACCATGCTTGAGTTCTATCAGGCATATGCCACCTATGAAGATCTCATGAATTTAACCGAAGCAATGTTTCAGTCCCTGGCCCTTAATATTACCGGGGCCATGGATTTTGAATATCAGGGCGAGGCGATTCGTTTCAGCGGGACCTGGCAGCGCATTACTCTGCTGGAATCATTGGAAAAGATCGCCGGCGTGGATCCTGCTTTATTTAACCAAAAACAGGAACTGATCAATTTTGCGCTGGAAAAAGGCGTTTCCTTTGGGGCTCGGGATATGGATACCATGGGCATCGGCAAAATACTGACCAAGATATTTGATGTACTTGTGGAACCCGAATTAATCCAGCCCACATTTATTACGGGATATCCGGTGGAAGTGTCACCGCTCTCCCGGCGCAACAGGGAAAATCCGGATCTCACGGATCGGTTTGAGCTGTTTATTGCCGGAAGAGAAATCGCCAACGGGTTTTCCGAGTTAAATGATCCGGAAGACCAGAAAAACCGGTTTTTAAATCAGCTGGAGAACAAGGAAGCCGGGGATGAAACCCCGCAAATCATTGATGAAGACTATATCCGGGCGCTGGAATACGGCATGCCGCCCACGGCCGGCGAAGGCATCGGTATTGACCGGTTGGCCATGCTCCTGACGGATTCCGCTTCCATACGGGATGTTATTTTATTTCCCCATATGAAGCCGGTGGAGAATTAAAGAAACGAAGAAGTTCAGATGCGGATTAACTGATGTCTTTTGAATATTTTATAGGCGGCCGGTATCTCAGGTCCAAGCATAAGCAGGCCTTTATCTCATTTATCACGTTTCTTTCCATGGCCGGCGTGACGGTCGGGGTGATGGCGCTGATTATTGTGATTGCCGTGATGTCCGGGGCGGAATCCTATTTTACATCCCAGATTCTCGGTGTGGAATCCCATGTGATTATTCGCCGGCATGGCGGCACGATTTCAGATTATAACCGCGTCATTGAGCAGGTGAAATCCAGGCCCGGTGTCCAATCCGCCGCTCCGTTTGTCTATTCTCAGGTGATGCTGCGTTCGTCTACCGGAATATCCGGATCCGTTTTAAGAGGAATTGATCCCGATACAGACGGAAGCCCCATCAAGGGATATGATAAAGCATCGTTAATTAAAAAAATAAGGCCCCAGACCACCACGGATTCCGGTACGCAGCCGCCGGGTATTGTTTTAGGCAAGGAACTTGCCATGACCATCGGCGCGGCGGAAGGAGAGACCATTTACCTGATTTCACCCAAGGGGATGATCTCGCCCATTGGTCATATGCCGACAATGAAACGCTTTGAAGTCACCGGGATTTTTGAGTCCGGTTTTTATGAATATGATTCTTCTCTGGCGTTTATCCATTTAAAAACCGCCCAGCAGCTGATTAAAATCGGAGATTCGGTTTCCGGTATCGGCGTTCGTGTGGATGAAATCTATCGTGCCGATACAATTTCGCAATCAATTCTGGCAGATTTGGGCTTCCCGTACTGGACCACAGACTGGATGCGGATGAATCAGAATTTTTTTTCAGCCTTAAAACTGGAAAAAAAGGCCATGTTTGTGATTCTGACGCTGATTATTATGGTGGCGGCGTTTAATATTGCCAGCACCCTGATTATGATGGTGATGGGGAAAACCCAGGATATTGCCATCTTGAAAGCCATGGGGGCCACCGACCGAAGCATATGGAAAATTTTTGTTTTTAAAGGCTCGGTCATCGGGTTTATCGGCACGGCCATCGGGGTGATACTGGGCATTTTGGGATGCATTCTTTTAAAGCATTATAAATTCATCGAACTGCCGGGAGAGGTGTATTATTTTACCAGCCTGCCGGTGCAGCTGGAGTTTTTGGATGTTTTTTTCATCATTGCCGCTGCAATGAGCATCTGTTTTATCTCCACGCTTTATCCTGCCTACAAGGCATCAAAGCTCAATCCTGTTGAGGCGCTGCGGTATGGTTAACCGACCGGGAAAAAACAATCATCCGGGATTGCCGGAAAAAGGCATGCAGCGGCAAGATACCCCGCCATTGCTGTCGTTGGTTGATATCAATAAGAGTTACCGGAATAACGGCGCAAAAATTGATGTGCTGAGTGATTTGTCGGCAGATATTTTTTCCGGTGAAACCATCGCGATTGTCGGTGAATCCGGCATCGGCAAGTCAACGCTGCTGCATATCCTCGGCACCCTGGACCGGCCGGACAGCGGCACATTGGCATATAAAAATGCCGATGTGTTTGAATTTGACAAAAAAAAGCTGGCGGATTTCAGAAACAAAACCATGGGATTTGTCTTCCAGTTTCATTATCTGCTGTCGGAGTTTTCCGCACTTGAAAACGTGATGATGCCGGGGCTGATTAAAGGATTAAAATCTGACGATATCCGGCAAAAAGCAGAAGCGATTCTGATCCGGGTGGGGCTGAAAGACAGACTGAATCACCGGGTCAGCGATCTTTCCGGCGGCGAACAGCAGCGGGTGGCCCTGGCCCGGGCACTGGTTCTGAATCCGGCCATACTGCTGGCGGATGAACCCACGGGAAATCTGGATAAGAAAAATAGTAAACAGGTGCATGATTTGCTGTTTGAACTCAACGAAGAATTCAATATGACGATAATCACGGTGACACATAATATGCAACTCGCAGAGTACATGAACAGACAGATGACTCTGGTGGAAGGGAAGCTGGTCGAGATTGAATGAAAAATGATAAGCGCATGCAAAAGTGCGGGATGCTGATGATAATTCTGGTGTTGTTGACCGGCAATATTGCGGTTGCGCAAACTGAAGCCACGGCGTTGATTGGTCAGGTGCAGGTGCAGGGCAATCAGCGCATCGAAGACGATGCCATTTTGCGGGTGACCCGGTCAAAAGCCGGTGACGCGTTGGACGAGGCATTGCTTTCCGAAGACCTTGAGGCCATCTATAATATGGGGTGGTTTGACGATGTCCGGGTGGAAGTTGATAAATCGCCGGAAGGGAATACCGTCATTTTCATTGTCCAGGAAAAACCCACGCTTCGTGAAATCCAATTTTCCGGAAATACGGCCGTGGATGACGAGAAACTCAAGGAAAATGTCGATATCAGCAGCGGTTCGATTTTAAATATCTTTAAAGTTCGCCGCAATATTAAAATTATTGAGTCCTTGTACAAAGACAAAAATTATCATAACGTAAAGGTATCATACAAGATCGATCCGTTGGAAAACAATCAGGCGAATCTGGCGTTTGAAATAGAAGAAGGCAAGAAGGTTCGGATCAAAACGATTACTTTTGACGGAAACAGCGCTTATGATTCAAAAACATTGAAAAAGTTGATGGAAACAGATGAAAAGGGTTTTTTTTCCTGGCTCACCTCTTCCGGAGATCTGAATCGTGAAGAACTGCAGCAGGATATCTATCAGCTGACCGCTTTTTATCACAACAACGGATATGCGGAAGCCAGAGTCGGTGAACCGGAGATCGAATACCGGGGGGAATGGATTTATATTCTGATAAAGATCAATGAAGGCCCCCGCTTTAAGATGGGGCAGGTTGATTTGGCCGGGGATTTTATTGTGCCCGAAGAAGAACTCATTACCCATGTCAAAGTAGACGAAGAACCCTACTACAACCGGGATGCCATCCGCCAGGATGTGCTCGCGCTGACGGACATCTATGCGGATAAAGGGTATGCCCATGCAGATGTTTTCCCGGAAATCAAAACCGATCCTGAAAGTTTAACCATCGATATCACCTTTCATATTGCTAAAAATGATCCGGTTTACTTTGAAAGAATCAATATCCATGGGAATACCAAAACCCGGGACAAAGTGATCCGCCGGGAATTAAAGGTCTATGAACAGGAGCTGTACAGCAGCAAACGCTTAAAAAGAAGCGTGGCCGATCTTTTTCGGCTGGATTATTTTGAAGATGTCAAGGTCAATCCCCGAAAAGGGTCGGCAGAAGATCAGATGATACTGGACATCGAAGTCGTTGAAAAGCCCACCGGCACCTTTACCTTTGGCGGCGGTTACAGTGCCGTGGATAAATTATACGTGATGGCATCGGTTTCGGAACGCAACTTTCTGGGACGGGGACAGATTCTGGAACTGGCTGTTCAGACCGGCGGCACCTCCCGGCAATATACTTTTGGGTTTACCGAACCCTGGCTGTTTGACATTCCCCTGTCAGCCGGTGTGGATGCTTATAAAATGGAACGCGACTATGACAATTACGATCGGGAAAGCACGGGCGGTGCGTTGCGTTTCGGATATCCGCTGTTTGATTATACGCGGGGGTATGTTAAATATGCCTATGATCGAAGTGATATTACGGATATTTCTCCGGAAGCGTCCCCCTATATCTTTGAGGGTAAAAACGAAGAAAGCAGCGTGTCGCTGAGTGCAGTCTATGATTCCCGAAACCGGCAGTTTAATCCGTCGGAAGGTTCCCGGCACAGCATTACCCTTAAATACGCCGGATTGGGCGGGAATATCGGATTTGCCAAAGTAACGGCCGAGACCGGATGGTATTTCCCATTATTTTGGGGAACCGTGGGATTCCTTCATGCCGAAGGCGGATTTATTGAAGAAAATTCGAATAAGTTTCTGCCGGATTACGAGCGGTTTTATCTGGGCGGCATTAATTCCGTCCGGGGGTTTGACTGGCGGGATATCAGTCCGGTGATTAATGAGGACATTGAAATCGGCGGTACGGAATTTCTTCAGTTTAATGTTGAATTCCTTTTTCCGATTATCAAAGAAAGCGGGCTGGTTGGTCTGGTATTCTATGATGCGGGCAATGCCTGGGCGGATGAAGGGGAATCGGTCAGCGGCCTTCGGGACAGCTACGGGTTCGGGATCCGGTGGTATTCCCCGATGGGGCCGTTGCGTCTTGAGCGGGGTTATATTATTGATCCGCTGCCCGGGGAAGGTTCCGGACGCTGGGAGTTTTCCATGGGGGGAAGTTTTTAACAAAATGTTGATGTAAATATTTTTACTGTTCGCAAAAATAAGGGGGTTAGTAAATGAGACTGGAAAAATTCGGTTTAATCGCAGCCATGGTATGGATGATATTGAGTGTTGTGCCGGCACATGCGGCGGATGTGGCCAAAATCGGTATTGTTGACTTCCAGCGGGTGCTGCTGGAGTCTGAGGCCGGTAAAGCCGTTCAGACGGAAATACAGAAAAAAGGCCGACAGATGGAGGCAAGCCTGATTGAGCTGGGACAGGAAATTGAAAACCTGACCGAACAAATGAGCCGCGAATCCATGGTCATGAGCAAGGAAAAACGCGAAGAAAAACAACGGGAACTTGAAATTAAAAAATATGATTTTCAATCCATGCAGAAAAAATTTCAAATGGAATTCAGAGAAATTGAGGCTGCTGAAGTTGAAAAATTAAAAAATGAGATCTTTGAACTGGCCGAAGGAATGGGTAAAAAGGAAGGGTATCTGCTGATTCTTGAAAAAAGTGCCGCCATTTATTATCCAACGACCATTGATATCACGGATGCGTTGATTGAAAAATACAATGCAACGAAATAATTTGATCAACATTTAAATTCAGGGATTTGTATCATTCTATCGTCAATATTTGCAAGGAACCGGGCATGGAAATATCTTTAGCACAACTGGCTGAAACGATCGGCGGTGAGATCCATGGGGATCCGGATACGATCATAAAAGGCATCGCCCCGTTTGATGACGCCGGCCAGGAAGATATAACCTTTGCGGATTCACCAAAGATTTTAAAGCGGATCAGCCAAACCGGCGCCGGCGCCGTCCTTGTTCCGAAAAATTTTGACCCGGCGGTTGAAACGGGTCTTGGACATGCCGTGCCGGCCAATCTGATCCGGTCTGAGAATCCGCGCCTGGCATTTGCAAAGATTATGAATCTGTATTTTCCTGCGCCGCCCCCTTCCGGAAACATCAGTCCAAAGGCATCGGTGGGAGAGAATGTCGCTTTAGGCACTGATGTCAGCATCGGTCCCTTTTCAGTGATTGAAGACAACGTGACCATCGGCAGCCGGGTGACCATTCATCCGCAAGCGGTCATCGGGTGCGGGGTCACCATCGGCGATGATGTGATAATCTATCCGAATGTTTCGGTTCTTGCGCGATGCGTTATCGGCAGCCGCGTGATTATCCACTCCGGAACGGTGATCGGAAGTGACGGATTCGGATTTGTCCCGGACGGCGAGATCCATTATAAAATTCCGCAGCTGGGGATTGTTCAGATTGATGATGATGTGGAGATCGGTGCCTGTAACACCATCGACCGGGCCACTTTCGGCAGAACATGGATTAAAAAAGGGGTGAAAACGGATAATCATGTGCAGATTGCCCACAATGTGGTGGTGGGCGAAAATACGCTGATTGTTGCCCAGGTGGGAATTGCCGGCAGTGCCCAAATCGGAAAAAGTGTTATCCTGGCGGGCCAGGCGGGTATCGCGGGGCATATTTCCATCGGAGATTATACGACGGTCGGACCCCAGGCCGGTGTTACCCGGTCCGTTCCCAGCGGGAAGGTGGTTTCCGGCACGCCTGAAATGTCCCATAAGTTATGGTTGCGGGTCAGTCAGGTGATCCCCCGCCTGCCGGAATTAAAACGAAAAATTGCCGATCTGGAAAAGCGCCTGGATACTCTTTTAAAACCATAATATTATCAGAACCATTTCATTTATTACTATATTGAGGACCGAAAATGAATAAAGGTTATGATATAAAACGAATTTTAGACCTGTTGCCGCACCGGTATCCGCTCATCCTCGTCGACCGGGTACTGGATCTGGAACCGGGGGTGAAAATCCGGGCATTAAAAAATGTGTCCGTGAACGAGCCTTTTTTTCTGGGGCATTTTCCCGATAAACCGATCATGCCCGGTGTTTTAATTGTGGAGGGGATGGTTCAGACAGGGGGACTGCTTCTGGCGGAAGGAATGTCTCCTCAAATGCGTTCTCAGGTCTGTTTTTCAGGGGTGGATCAGGCCCGTTTCCGGATTCCCGTGATTCCCGGAGATCAGCTGATTTTTGAAGTGGAAATCACCCGGCGGCGATCCAACGTTGTAAAAATGAACGCCAAAGCTTATGTGGATAGCAATCGCGTTGCAGAAGCAAAATTGCTGGCCCTGACCGGAAAAGAAGAGGAAATGACCGGAAGAGAAGAACAAGAGATCGAAGGAGAAGGATAAGAAAATGATTCACCCAACTGCAATAATTGATCCCGGTGCAGAGATTGATTCCAATGTTGACATCGGCGCGTTTTCGATTGTTAACGCGAATGTCTCCATCGGTGCCGGGACCTTTATCGGACCCCATGTCACCATTGACCCCTATGTTGAGATTGCGCCCAACTGTCAGATTTTCCAATACGCGTCCATCGGGGCTGCTCCCCAGGCAGTCAAATTCAAAGGGGAAAAAACCTACCTGAAGATCGGCCGCAACACGGTGATCCGGGAATTTGCCACCTTGAATCGCGGAACCGAATTCGGCGGCGGCGTGACCGAGGTGGGGGAAGATAACTTTTTGATGGCGTACACGCATGTGGCCCATGACTGCAAGACCGGCAAAGGCGTTATTATGGCCAATAATGCCACCCTTGCCGGCCATATTACCATCGGCGACTATGTAATTATCGGCGGTCTGGTGGCGATTCACCAGTTTGTCCGGATCGGCGAGTATGCCTATATCGGCGGAAAATCTGCAGTTGTAAAAGACATCCCGCCGTTTGTGATGGCGGCCGGGGACCGGGCGACCCTGCACGGATTGAATAAAGTCGGGTTGCAGCGGCATGGATTTTCCAGCAATACTTTATCCCAGCTGAAAAAAGCCTATCGGACGATTTTTCGTATCGGCCTGACAGTCAATGAAGCGGTGGAACGGGTGCTGGCGGAAGTTGAAAATATTCCGGAAGTCCTTGCGCTGGTGAATTTTATCAAAACCACGGAACGGGGCATTACCCGGTAATGTTCATTTAATGACAGATTGCACAAATGAATAAGCGAATAGGCTTAATTGCCGGAAGCGGCTCTTTTCCACTGCTTTTCTCAAAAAAAGCCGCTGACAGGGGATTTGACGTTTTTGCGGTGGGTTATCATAATGAGACCGACCCGGTATTGGCAGACTATGTCGAAGCCCTTGAAATCATCCATATCGGTCAGCTTAAACGGCTGATCCGGTTTTTTAAGAAAAACCGGGTTGAAGAAGCGGTCATGATCGGGGCGATTAAAAAACCCGGGGCGATTCTTGATATCCGGCCGGACATGAAAGCCATTTCCCTGATTGCCAATATGCGTCACAGCACCCATGATGACAGAATTTTAAGGGCTTTTGCTAAGGTACTGGAAGACGAAGGACTGATGATCCGGCCGTCGACTTTCCTTTTGCCGGAGCTGCTTGCGGACGCGGGGTGCTGGACCCGGCGAAAACCCGCAAAATCGGAATGGGCGGATATCGAGCTGGGATGGAAAATGGCCAAAGAAATCGGCCGCCTTGATATCGGCCAGTGCGTGGTGGTTTGTAACGGCAGTGTCATGGCGGTGGAAGCCATTGACGGAACGGACAATACCATTTGCCGGGGCGGGAGTCTTTGCAGCGGCAATGCGGTCGTTGTCAAAGTGTGCAAACCCATCCAGGATTTCCGGTTTGATGTGCCGGCGGTGGGGGCCCAGACGATCCGATCCATGCATGACGCCGGAGCGACGGTGCTGGTGATTGAAGCCGGCCGCTCCCTGGTTTTCGACAAAGAAGAGATGATTCGTCTGGCCGATGAATGGAAGATTACGATTATGGCAATTGAAAAATCGCCGTCATCCCCATGATCTATTTTTTTGGGGGACGGGGCGGTTTTTAGCAGAATAACCATATTGCTTTAGAGGGAATATATCTGATGAAAAAAGTTCGGGCCGCAGTGATCGGCGTTGGCTATCTGGGAAAATTCCATGCGGAAAAGTATGCCAAAATGGAAAATATTGAACTTGTTGCCGTGGTGGACAGCAATAAAGAACAGGCTGAAGCCATTGCCGGTAATGTCGGTGCCCGGGCATTGACCGATTATACAGACCTGTTCGGCCAGGTGGATGCCGTTAGTATTGCGGTGCCCACGCCATTGCATTTTGAGATCGGGAAAACATTTCTGGAACAGGGTATTGATGTCCTGATGGAAAAGCCGATTACCACCACCGTTGAAGAAGCCGATGAACTGATTGCGATTGCGGACAGCAAAAAACTGGTTTTTCAGGTGGGCCAGCTGGAGCGTTTTAATCCGGCGGTGGCCGCTGTCCAGCACATTGTGGACCACCCGATTTTTATTGAATCCAACCGTCTGGGAATATACAAGGAACGCGGCACCGATGTGAGCGTGGTGCTCGATCTGATGATTCATGATATTGATATCATTCTCAATTTTGTCCGATCGCCCATCAAGTACAGCCATGCCATGGGCGCGTCCGTGGTTTCCGACAACCTTGACATTGCCAATGCCCACATTGAATTTGAAAACGGCGCCGTGGCCAATGTTACCGCCAGCCGGATTTCAAATAAAAATGAACGAAAAATCCGGCTGTTTCAGAAAAACGGATATATTTCCCTTGATTTTGCCAATCGGTCCATCATTCATGTCCGTCCGGGAAACGAAGATAATAACTGTCCCATTCCCGGCATGCATCTGGAGGAAAAATGTTTTACCGACGGCGATGCCTTAGAAGATGAAATCCGGTCATTTATTCATGCGGTGGAAAATCGCAAGGCGCCGGAAGTTTCCGGGCAGATGGGCCGGGATGCCTTGAAAATCGCGTTGGATATTACCCGGCAGATCCGGGAGTCAAGCAAAGTGTATGCTTAGGTGAAGCCATGCCGATATTATCAGATCACAAACAGGTGATGATTGTTGCCGGTGAAACCTCCGGCGATGCCCACGGGGCGCACCTGGTGCATGCAATGAAAAAAAAGGACCCGTCGCTTCATTTTACCGGCATCGGCGGACCCGCGCTCAAAGCCGCGGGGGTCGATATTCTAGTGGATGCCCATGATCTTTCAGTGGTCGGAATTACCGAGGTGTTTGCAAAAATTCCCAATGTGCTGAAAGGGATTTCTCTTCTTAAAGAAAATATACGCAAATTGCGTCCGGGGTTGATTATCCTGATCGATTTTCCGGATTTTAATCTTCATATTGCGTCCATTGCCAAAAAACTGGGGGTTTCGGTCTTATATTATGTCAGTCCGCAGATTTGGGCCTGGCGTTCCGGCCGCATTCATAAAATCAAGCGAAATGTGGATCATATGGCGGTCATTCTGCCGTTTGAAGAGGATTATTATCGCCGGCATAATATACCGGCCACGTTTGTCGGTCATCCGCTGCTGGATTCGTATGCGCCCATTGAAAAAGAAAAATCGGATGCGGCAGATGATTCTCATCTGGTCATCGGGCTGCTGCCCGGTTCCCGAAGCAGTGAAATCAGCCGCAACCTGCCGTATATGCTGGCGTCGGCCAGTCTTTTGAATGGTCAGTATGAAAATATCACGTTTTTACTTTCCGTGGCCCCGTCCATCAGCCGTCAGTGGATTGAAACGTATGTCGATCCCTATAAAAATATCTGCCGGATTGAGCTGGTGACCGGAGATATCAAAGAGGTCTTCGCAAAAAGCACGGTGATCCTGGCGGCCTCCGGCACGGTGACGCTGGAAACGGCAATGTACGGGGTCCCGATGGTGATTATGTACAAGATATCCCCGGTGAGCTATATGCTGGGCAGTGCACTGGTAAAAGTGGATCATATCGGTCTGGTAAATATAATCGCCAACGAACGGGTGGTTCCGGAACTGATCCAGGACGATGCCTCGCCACGAAAAATCGCCCAGACAGTAAGCGGCATACTGGACAAACCCTCACAATGGCATCATATAAAAGAAAAACTGGCCCATGTTAAATCCTTGCTGGGAGAACCCGGTGCGGCCGAAAAAACAGCAGAAATCGGCTTATCCATTTTAAGGTCGAATGCCTGACCACTCCCTTTACCGCCAAGCCCGGTTTGTTTCTACCTCAATTTAGGTTCGACATAAAATGCAGGCCGTCCACAGGTATAATTATTTCTATGAAGTTTAATAAATTAAAAATTCATCCCCGCCAGAAACAATTGATCGGATACATCAAAGGCAGCTGGTTCAAACTGTTTTTGTCCATGATTTGTATGGTGGTGGTGGCGGCTACCACATCGGCCACCGCGTTTATCGTTAAACCGGTGATTGATGATATTTTTATCAGTAAAAATGTGTTTTTGCTCAAATTGATCCCCATCGTTGTGATCGTTTTATATTTTTTCAGGGGCCTGGCCATGTACGGCCAGGAGTTTCTGATGCATTATGTGGGTGAAAATATAATTCAAAAGCTCAGAAATGCGCTTTATGAGAAAATCACGGATCTGCCGATTTCTTTTTTTCATCAGGAGCAAACCGGCGTCCTGATGTCCCGGATTACCAATGATGTGACGATCATTAAAAACATGGTGTCCAATGCGGTCACCGGTGCGTTAAGAGATTGTTTTACCATTATGGGCCTCACCGGCGTGATTTTTTACCGGGACTGGAAGCTGGCGATTATGGCGTTTGTAGTGATGCCCCTGGCTTATTTCCCGGTAGTGGAGCTTGGCCGGCGGGTGCGGCGGTTTTCCACCAGCAGTCAGGAAAGCATGGCGGACATGAATGCATTTTTGCATGAAACCTTTGCCGGGAATAAAATCGTCAAGGCATTCGGGATGGAGACATATGAGAAAAAATCTTTTTTCAAAAAAAATCATGCGGTATTTCGATATGAGATAAAGTCCATACGGGCAAAGGCCCTGACCTCACCGGTCATGGAAGCGTTCGGCGGGGTGGGCATCTCACTGGTGCTCTGGTACGGCGGGTTCGCGGTTATTCGGGGTGCCCAGACGCCCGGTGACTTTCTCTCTTTCATGACCGCTGTCATGCTGCTCTATCCGCCGATAAAAAAACTGACCAAGCTCAACAACGTTCTGCAGCAGGGGTTTGCCGCATCCGATCGGGTATTTGATATTTTAGAAACCAAATCCGATATCACCGACCCGGCATCACCTATAAAAATTCAACCCGGACCCCATCGGATTCGATTTGAAAACGTATCCTTTGGGTACAACCGCCAGGAAACGGTGCTGAAAAATATCAATCTGGACGTCCGGCCGGGTGAAGTGCTGGCTCTGGTCGGAACGAGCGGCGGCGGCAAGACGTCGCTGGTAAATCTCATTCCCCGGTTTTTTGACGTGACCGGCGGCAGTGTTAAAATCGACGGAACGGATATCCGGGAAATTGCCGTCTCAGATTTACGAAAAGAGGTGGCCATTGTCAGCCAGGAACCCATTTTATTCAACAAGTCCATCCGGGAAAATATTGCCTACGGAAAACCCGATGCCCCGGAAACGGAAATCGTTGAAGCGGCCAAAGCCGCCTATATTTATAATTTTGTTCAGACACTGCCCAAAGGGTTTGACACGATCATTGGCGAACTGGGGAGCCGGCTGTCCGGCGGTGAAAAACAGCGCATGTGCATTGCCCGGGCCTTGTTGAAAAATGCCCCGATTCTGATCCTGGACGAAGCCACGGCATCTTTGGACACGGAGTCGGAACGGCTGGTCCAGAAAGCCCTTGAAAATCTGATGAAAGGCCGGACCTCATTTGTAATTGCCCATCGCCTGTCCACAATCTCCTACGCAGACCGCATTGTTGTCCTTGTGGGCGGACAAATTGTGGAAGAGGGTAGGCACGCGGCTCTCCTGGAGAAAAAAGGCGAGTATTACAATCTTTATCAAATGCAGTTTGCAGACAGCAATGATGCGCCGGCCGATTTTTCCGCAGCAGATCCGGAATAATCTTTTATAATTCAAACCCCACAGTTTTGGTTTATGAAACCCAATTCAACAGTAAACCGTTATATTTTTAAAGAACTGATCCCTCCCTATACCCTGAATCTGCTGTTCTTTATTTTTGTTTTTCTGATGCGCCAGATTCTTGAAATTACCAATGTGATTGTCAATTATCAGGTCAGCTTTATGGCTTTTTTTTTAATGCTGACTTATTCCATGCCTTACTTTCTGGCCTATATTATCCCCATGTCCGTGATGATGAGTGTGTTGTTAACCTTTTTGCGGCTTTCCAGTGATAATGAAATCGTGGCCCTAAAAGCCAGCGGCATCAGCATTTACCGCCTGCTGCCGCCGGTGGTGTTGTTCAGTGTGATCAACGTGCTGCTCACCGGATACATGGCGATATACGGTATCCCCTGGGGACAGCAGTCCTATAAGCAAATGGCGATGAATGTGGTGCAGTCGAATTTCAATGTCGGATTAAAGGAACGCCAGTTTAACGACAGCTTTGACGG
>JAABSL010000032.1 GCA_011390415.1 Desulfobacteraceae bacterium | reverse complement strand
GGGGTAACGGACCCGTCGTTTGCCGCCATTCCTTCCCACGTGGCAGAACGGACAAACCGGTTGGCCAGCTTCATTCCGTTTATTTCAGTTTCTTCAAATAAAATACTCATGCATTCTCCTTATAATATATGATTCTTGTGTTAAGATTTTGCTGATATAATAGTTTGCGGCCGGGGCACTGCAGATGACAGGATTAAATTTTCAATCTGTTCCAGCGCATTCATCATATAGGTTTTTTTGCCGGTGACCTTGGATAAAAGACTGCCCCCTTCAATTAATGCAATCATCACTTCAGCCATTTTACCGGCATCTGATTTATCGTTAAATTCGCCGGACGCCTTGCCGTTTTCAACCAAATCAACCATGGTTTGTTTCATGGTTTCAATGGCCTCAACCGTCATGCGGCGCAGAACCTGATGGGTGTCGTCGGCTTCCGCCGCGGTATTTAAAATGGGACAGCCGCCGTAGGCGATCATTGTTTTATAGAGTTTTCTGTAGGCCCGGGGAATGGCCAGAAGTTTGTCCGTGGCAGTGGCTGCGCGATCAATGGCCCCGCCCAGATATGAAATCAGGTAATCGACATTGTATTGGAAAACACAGACCGCCACGTCGTCTTTGTCCTTAAAATTGCCGTAAATACTGCCCTTGGTCAGGCCGGTGGCTTGTGTCAGGTCAGACAGGGAGGTACCGGCAATGCCCTTTTTATTAAAAACAGGGGCTGCTTTTTCAATAATAAACTGCCGGGTGCGGTTTGCTTTATGGGGGATAGGTTTTTTCACGGGTTTAAATATACCGATCGGTATATTTTATGTCAACAAAATCTATTGAATTTATTTGATTAATTAGGAAGAGTAAAATTACTCTAAGCCTGAAACAATTGAAATGACAGCCATATTTTCTTTTCATTCAGAAAAGGGTATGGTATTAAAAGAAATTATTTTATCTTACTTTCTCGCCCCTAATCTCAAAGGTAATTCTCAAAAGGAAATTTATGGATAAAGAAAAAATAATGCTGAATTCGATTCTCGATACCATTGAAGATGGTATCTACGTCGTCTCACAGGATTTTACCGTGGAGTTCATGAACAAGAAAATGATTGAACTGTTCGGAGACGGGATCGGCCAAAAATGTTTTCAGATTGTCAATAAAAGCAATTCGCTTTGTCCGTGGTGCCGGAGCGACCGGGTCTTTAAGGGCGAATCCTTTAACCGGGAGGTCTTTCTTCCGAAAGTCGACAAGACATTTGAAATAACCTCGTCACCGTTTAAGGATTCGGACGGTCGTATTTTTAAACTCGGTATTTATCATGACATTACCGAACGCAAACATCGGGAAGCCCGCTTAAAATCTTCCATGGAAGATTACCGCAGAATTTTCGAACATGTTGCGGTCGGCGTATATATCAGCACCAAAGAGGGAAAGTTTGTTGATGCCAATCAGGCGCTTCTGGATATGCTGGGCTACTATTCAAAGGAGGAATTTTTAAAGATTGATATTGTCAAGGATCTGTACCTGTATCCCGAGGACCGGAAAAAATTTCAGAAAATGATTGAAAGAGACGGCCGGGTGATTGATTACGAAGTCAAGTTCAAGCGCAGGGACGGCTCGCCCATACCGGTGCTGATGACCAGCCACGTCCGGTATGATCACCAGGGGAACGTGATCGGCTACGAAGGTATCAATGTGGACCAGACCCAGCGATACCGCATGGAGCGAAAGCTCCGCGAGGCCCATGACTTTATGAATAAAATTGTCCAGAGTGCGCCGATTTCAATAATGGCGGCCGACCTGGCCGGCAATATCATCATATGGAACAAGGCTGCCGAGAGAACCCTGGGGTATAGATCGGATGAAGTCATCGGGAAAATGCATATCACCCGGGTGTATCCCGAAGGCAAGGCATACGAGATTATGAAAGTGCTTCGCAGCGTGGAAGAAGGGGGCCTGGGGGTTTTCCCGCCGCAGCCGGTCCTTTATGTCCGCCAGGACGGCAAGATTATCGAAGGGAACCTCTCTGCTGCAATGATCTATGATGATGAGGGCAAGGAGGTGGCGACGGTGGGGTCTTTTGTGGATCTGACCGAGCGCATCGAGATGGAGCGGGCCCTGAGCAAAACCCAGGAACAGCTGCTGCACTCCGAAAAGCTCGCGGCCATGGGGCGCCTGACGTCCCAGGTGGCCCATGAACTCAACAATCCCCTGTATGGGATTATGAACACCCTGGAACTGCTCAAATCCGAAGTGCCGCCGGAAAACAAACGGCGCAAGCTGCTGGACATGTCCCTTTCCGAAATTGTCCGGCTGGCGGATATGCTCAAGAAAATGCTTTCTTTTTCCAAACCGGAACAGGAGATCAAGCGGCCGGTCAATGTGGTTACCATTGTCGATGAAATTCTGATGCTTCATGAAAAGCAGCTTCAGGAACACAGCATTAAAATCAAAACAGATTACGCAGAAGAGATCACCGATGTTTATGCGTCAACCAATCAGCTGCGCCAGGTTTTTTTAAATATGGTGTCCAATGCCCGGGATGCCATGCCGGACGGCGGGGAGTTGACGGTAAAGATTTTTATTGAAAACGGATTTGTCAATATCCGGTTTGCGGATACCGGCGTCGGTATCGCAGAAGATAATCTCAGCAAAATATTTGACAGCTTTTTTACCACCAAGTCCAGCGTCAAAGGCGTCGGTCTGGGGTTGTCCGTCTGCTACGGATTTATCAAAGACCATGGCGGGGACATCACGGTGGAAAGCACTCCCGGTGCCGGAACGGCTTTTACCATTTTATTGCCGGTTCAGGATTCCGGAGAATAGTCCCTATGCAGTGTCCCAAATGCGGCTTTGAGCAGCCCCAATCCGATGAATGCCGGGCCTGTGGTATTATTATTGAAAAATTTCGGCACAGGCCGGCAAACCCCCCGGCAGCTGTTGAATCGGGAACCTTCTCTGGTGACGATTCCGGAAATTCCGAAACCGCAGGTTTATCAATTAAAACGATCGGTATCTTTCTTGCCGCCGTTTTACTGATTGGGTATGCGGGGTTAAACGCATGGAATAACCGGCCGGTGGTTCATCCGCCCGGCATTATCGCCCCGGATGCGCCCGAGCAGAGAAAAACCGAAATGGCCGGGTTTCAATTTGAAGATTTTCGCATAATTCCGTTAGCTGATTTTGCAGTCAATGCCAGGGTGTTAAGTAAAAAAAAATATTATTTCGGACGGGAATCGGATCTTGCTCCCATTGACCTGGCGCTGGGGTGGGGACCGATGTCGGATGAGTCGGTCTTGGGTACAATGAAAATACGGCAGTCCAACCGGTTTTTTTTCTGGTCGGCAGAGCATCTGCCGATCCCCAGAAAAGAAATTGAACTTCATGGCGCCAATATGCATCTGATCCCTTCGGACAACAGTATCCTGAGACAGATAAAGAAGGTGCGCACCGGTCAAGTTGTTGACTTTTCAGGATATCTTGTCCGGGTGGAAGCCTCCGACGGGTGGCGCTGGATAAGTTCTCTCAATCGGAATGATACGGGAAACGGTGCCTGTGAAGTTGCTTGTGTTAATCATTTTGTAATTCAGTAAAAAGCTTTTCATGGTGATGAATCACCACTATATCAGAAAATAACTTGTCCATCATTTCAAACGCTTGTGAATGAGTTGGTTGGAAGCTTTTTATTTGTTTATCCTTATGGGAATAGGTAGGGGTACGTGTTATTTCTTTGTTGGCACTTAAAACAACCTTGACAAAAGGCCCTCTTATATGTACATTTAGATGTACATATAAGTCATAAGGAGAATCCAATGAAAACGATATCTTTCACAGATTTTCGGAAAAAGGCTTCAGGGTTTATAGCTGAGGTCGAACATGGAGAGACGATTATCCTTCTCCGGCGAGGGAAACCCGTTGCCGAAGTCATTCCGTTTTCAGATAGATCCCACCGGGAACCCTCTTGGAAAAAACCGGGAATTCGCTTAAAAATAAAGGGAAGTGATCTTTCATCGGCAATTTTGGAAGATCGCGACTCTCAGACATGAAACTTGTGGTTGATTCGTCTTCATTTGCCAAAAGATATATACAGGAAGGCGGCAGCGAGAAAATGGATCTGATCCTGCAACGTGCTTCAGATTTGGGTCTTTGTATCATTTTGGTACCTGAAATAATCTCTGGGCTTAACCGGCGGTTAAGAGAAGGAATTTTATCGAAAAGAGACTATCGCAGGGCAAAAACGCTATTGCTGGAAGATGTTCATGATGCGACTGTGATTCAGCTGACGCCTTCAGTGGTTTCCCATTCAGTAAAATTGCTGGAGAACAATATTTTACGTGCAATGGATGCGTTTCATGTTGCTTGTGCATTGGAATGGTCGGCAAATCTTTTTGTAACATCCGATAAAAGGCAGTTAATTGCTGCAAAAAATGCCGGCCTGTTGACTGAATTTATAGGATAGCCTCTCGCTTGACGCGAGCGCGGGACAACCTGCCAGGTTAAGAATCTTATTTATCCTTTTTATTTTCTTTGGTTTTATTTTCGATTTTTTCCTGTTTTTCAGACTCCGTCTCAGACTCATCTTCAATGGTTGCTTTTTTAAAGTTTTTAATTCCTTTGCCCAACCCTGCCCCGATTTCCGGCAGTTTTCCCGCACCGAAGATGATCAGGATGATGACCAGGATAATGACCAGTTCCGGTATTCCGATGCCAAACATAATGTCCTCCTTAAAATATAGTCAACCGGCTTTTTTTTCACCATAGGTTAATTTTTGATGATGTGTCAATTGTTTATCGTTAAAGGGATTTAAGTAAATATAAAAAACTTGTCAAGTATTATCAAATCATTTAGAATTACAGGCTTTCAGGATTATGAATATTTATTTTAACTGCACGCATTGAGGATTTTGGATTCATGAAAAGCGATTTTAAGCCCTGCGCCCTGCCGGCCTGGATCGGCAGTCTGCCGTTGGAAAGCCATAAAGAAGCGGTTTCCATGATGATGGCATATTCGCCGGATATTCCATTATGGATTCAGCTGCCCCATTTCAAATCAGAGGGCATGATTGCGCAGTTTCTGCCGGGTATGCCGGGCCTTGTGTTTGACGGCGACCGGAAATTTGTTCAAACGGATGATGACGCATTTGATCAGGAAATTCTGGCTTTTTTTGAAGAATACATGGAAATTGAGGAAGATGCGTCAAGACTGGACGACTCCCGGTTTGCCTTAACGCCTGCGGTGGCTCCCGGGTTTTTCGAATTTATCAAAACCCTGGATGCCCTTGAAAATCCGCCCGCTGCAGTCAAAGGGCAGATTACCGGCCCGTTTACCTTTGCCACCGGAGTCGTGGACCAGGACGGAAAAGCCATATTTTACAATGACCAGTTGCGGGATGCGGCCATTAAATGCATTGCCTTAAAAGCCCGCTGGCAGGTCAGGCAGTTAAAAAAATACCAGGTGCCGGTGATTCTTTTTTTAGACGAACCCGGCCTGACCGGTTTCGGGTCTTCGGCGTTTATCAGTGTTTCCCGGACCGATGTTGAAGCGTGTCTGGAAGAAGTGATTGCTGCCATTCATGCCGAAGGCGCCCTGGCCGGCGTTCATGTGTGCGCCAATGCCGAATGGCCGGTGATCCTGGATTCTTCGGCCGACATTGTCAGTTTTGATGCCTATTCGTTTTTTGATAAATTTATTTTGTATCCGGAACAGATTAAGAAATTTATTAAAAAAGGCGGGCTCATTGCCTGGGGAATCGTACCCACCGGTGACGCGGTTCTGGTGGAAAAAGAAACCGTGGAATCCCTTTTTGTGCGATGGGAAACCCAGGTGGATCAGATGGCCG
Source organism: Desulfobacteraceae bacterium (assembly GCA_011390415.1). Classification (GTDB taxonomy): domain Bacteria; phylum Desulfobacterota; class Desulfobacteria; order Desulfobacterales; family Desulfosalsimonadaceae; genus SURF-3. The sequence goes on along the minus strand of JAABSL010000032.1, from coordinate 3,310 downwards.
CCATCGGCATTGACCGGAAACAAATTGTCGAACAGTCGCTGATTACGCCGAGCTGCGGAACCGGTTCCCTGCCCCTGCCGGTTGCCGAAAAAGTGGTGCAGATGAACAAAGCGTTGTCTGATAAAATCCGGGAGAAATAAGTATTTAAACACCACAGAGATCACAGAGCGCACAGAGGGAAGTCTTAAAACGAATTTTTTTCCGTGATCTCTGTGTTCTCTGTGGTTAAAAAGTTTTGAATCAAAAATAATAGAAAAAACAGGAAAAATCATGTCAAAAAAAGATAACAAAGAAAACTTTCAAGGCGCGAATAAATATATTTTAGATGATGAGCTGGCCAAGATCGTCAACATCACCATGGAACTGGAAATGCCTTTGCTGTTAAAAGGGGAACCCGGGACCGGCAAGACCATGCTGGCCTATGCCATTGCAGAGTCATTAAACATGCCGCTGCTGGTTTTAAATGTCAAATCCAGCATGAAACTGGTGGAAGCGCTGTATCAGTATGACACCCTCACCCGGTTGAATGACAGCCGGTTTGCGGATTCCACCCGGGATGTCAGCCGGATTGAAGACTATATTAAAATGGGAAAAATCGGCCAGGCATTTACCGCGGACCAGCGGACGGTTCTGCTGATTGATGAAATCGACAAAGCAGACACGGATTTTCAGGATGACATGCTGGATGTGCTGGATCAGATGGAGTTTGACATTATTGAGATTGATAAAACCATCCGGACAATTCACCGGCCGGTGATCATCATCACTTCAAATGCCAAAAAAGACCTGTCCGATCCTTTTCTGGGGCGGTGTAATTTTCATCATATCGCGTTTCCGGACCCCAAAATGATGCGGAAAATCATCCATGTTCATTTCCCGAACCTGGCACCGGATTTGATGGAAAATTCCCTGGCCACGTTTTACCGGTTGCGGGAAATCGACGCCGTGGAAAAGAAACCGGCCACCCGGGAGCTGATCAACTGGATTCGGGCCCTGGACGCGGACCCGGATTTTAAGACCAAACAGCTGGCCAAGGGCGACATTCCCTATCTGGGAATCCTGTTCAAGAAGAGCAATGATTATGTCACCGCCGGCAGCCTGACCAATCGCCGGAAACTGTTTTAGATTTAAAGGTTTAAGGTAGAAGGTGGAAGGCAGGCATAGGGCTGTAGGAGCGGGCCATGCCCGCGATAATTTAAGGTTTAAGGTCAGATACGCGTTACTGTTAAAAAACGGCTAAGAAATTAAATGTTTATTGAATTTTTTTATAAATTAAAAGATGCCGGCATTCCGGTATCCCCCACATCGTTTCTCACCCTCCAGAAAGCGCTGTCCAAAGGAATGGTGCAGTCGCTGGGAGATTTTTATATTGCCTCCCGGGCCATTCTGGTGAAAAGCGAGCGCTACTTTGATCTGTACGACCAGATATTTGCCCATTATTTTGAGGGTGCTGAAATGCCCGATATAGACGGGCTGGAGCTGGACAATATTGCCAAAGCCCTGTTGGAAGAATGGCTGAAAAATCCAAAGCAAATCGCAGACGCCCTGGGCATGGATGAGGCCGCGCTAAAAAAACTGTCGCCGGACGAACTCCTGGATTATTTTAAAGAGCGGTTAAAAGATCAGACCGAGCGGCATGACGGCGGCAGCAAATGGATCGGCACCGGCGGCACCTCCCCGGTGGGGCACTCCGGGTATCATCCCGAAGGGTTGCGGGTGGGCGGTTCTTCCCGGAACAAATCCGCCCTCAAAGTGGCCAATGAACGGCGGTATAAGGATTATTCCCGGTCGGGCCCGTTAACCCAGCAGTTAATGGGCGAGGCGTTAAAGCAGCTTCGGAACATGGTGCCGTCCGGCCCCATGGACCAGATTAATATTGACGCCAGCATTTATCAGACCATGAAAAATGCCGGTGAAATTGAAATTGTGTTTGACCGGAGCTTAAAAGACCGGCTGAAGGTGATTCTGGCCATTGATAACGGCGGCTGGTCCATGGACCCCTATGTTCAGGTAGTTCAGACATTATTTGATTATGCCCGGTCGGAATTCAAGGATTTGAAAACCTATTTTTTCCACAATACGATCTATGATACTGTGTGGGAAGATCCGTCACGGTATAAAAAACCGGTTCGGGTGGATGATTTCGCCCGAAGAGATCCGGATACGCGCCTGATTCTGATCGGGGACGCCAGCATGGCCCCCTATGAACTCATGGCCCGGGACGGATCGATTTATGTGCATGAGCGCAGCGGCCTTGCCAGTATTGAACGATTGAAATTCCTTGCCGATACGTTTCCGCACAATGTCTGGCTGAATCCGGTGTCCGAACGGATGTGGCCGTATACCCGGTCGATTAACGCCATCCGTCAGATTTTTCCCATGTATGAACTGACGGTGGATGGCCTTGAACAGGCGGTGACCCGTTTAATGGCCGCTTAATACTTTAAGTTTAGGATTGAGGTGAACGCATGAAGAATCAAAAACGTAAAATCCATGGAAGCGTCAAACCGCTGCTGGTGGTTTCCATGTTCTTATTCGTGGTCTTTTCGGCCGGTGATGTGCTGGCGGAGAAACTAACGGTCAACGCAGACGTGGCAAATATTCGTTCCGGCCCGGGCACCAACTATGAAGTGTTGTGGCAGGTGGAAAAATATACGCCGCTGCAGATCCTGGACACGGACAAAACCGGAACCTGGTATTATATCAAGGACTTTGAGGGAAGCATCGGCTGGATCAGTAAAAATTTAATGTCAAAGATTGATGCGGTCATCACAAAACCCCGGGAAGAACGGGTCAATATCCGATCCGGACCGGGCACCGATTATGATGTGATTTTTAAAGCCATCAAGGGCGTTCCGTTCAAGGTGCTGGAACGAAAGGGAAACTGGATTCATCTGCAGCATGCCGATGGCGACAAAGGCTGGATTCATAAGATACTGGTCTGGTAGGTGGAAAGGTTGAAGGTAGAAGACTGAAGGGAAAAAACAGGTTTTAAAAGCGGCAAACCCTATGGTCGATAGATAAATTTGGTATATTGGTCAAGTAAAGAAATGGAATAAAGGAAAAATATGGGTGAGTTAAAGATTCCCGAGCATCGAAAGGCCGTGGTCGGTGTCGGGTCCGCGCTTATGGATATTCTGGCACAGGAACCGGATGAATTCATGGACCGGCTGGGGGTTGAAAAAGGCGGAATGAATCTGGTGGACCAGGTCTATATTGATCAGCTGGTGGCTCAGACGTCTTCTCCCTTGTCTGTTGTCTCCGGCGGGTCTGCCTGCAATTCCGCCATCGGGGTGGCCAAACTGGGCGG
>JAABSL010000031.1 GCA_011390415.1 Desulfobacteraceae bacterium | reverse complement strand
GCACTGAAGCAGGGGCACAATTTCCGGATACCCGTCGTCCCGGATATAGGCGATAAATTTCAATGCATCCAGACGGTTGAACAGGTCTTGGCCAAATGTTGTGAGGATGCGGTCGCTGGATTCGGATTTTAGGCCGGCTTTGGCGATTTTGGTCATCAGTGAGGAAGCAACAATTTGGGGCAGCGGCAGTCCGTCCGGCCCCCGGGCATCCACAAGATCCAGGTAATGCACCGTGTTGATCCCGAAATACGCATTGTACCGGAACATGGGCAGTTGGTTGTATTTCTCATATTCCGGCCCTTCCGTGCGCACATGCGTCCAGCGGGCATGCCCCCGCCACATTTTCCGGTCCATGGTCATCACCAGAAATCCGATTTTCGGGTTTTTCTGAATCTGCATTTTACTTCGCCCTTTGCAGAATTCCCCTAAGATGACCTGCCTGGGATTGGCTGCGCCAATGGATGTGATCAGCGTAATATGCGGCGCGCCTTCTTCATTTACTGATGCCACCAGCCCGATCTTTTCCGCCGGTGCAAACGCTTCAATCGTTTTTTCATCAAATTCTTTGAGATTATACATCACCGACAACCTCCTGTTGGGATTTTGGTTTTTCTGGTTTTCCGACCTTGATCATCATTTGGGCCAATGCCCCTTTAGGGAGAGGGGTTTATCCCCGTCCGAACGGGAGGGCATAAAGCCCTCCCCTGCATTACGTCGAGTTTTACCGCCGTGGTGGCAAGCGCAATAGTTTTTCAGTTATCTGAAAGACAGGTGGCACCGGTTGCAAATACAATGTCCGGGTCCACACCGGACCGTTTCGCCGTATCCGCCAATTCTTCCAAAAATGATTTTGACAACAAATTTTCTTCTTCAAACACCCACGGCTGATCCAGGCGCCGGTACTTGTCCCGGCACAGATTGTTGAATGCGCACAATTCCCACCGGGAGACCGCGCCGTTGAGATGGGCGGCAATAAATTGCCCGATCCCGGCAATATTTTCAGGCGTTGCCGTGGCTCCCGGGATGATGGGGGTTCGGATCCACATGTCAGACGGATGCACATGGGACCGGATATAATCGGCCGCAAACAGCAGGTTATCTATAATCCGGCGGTTGTCATGGCCGGTGAATTTTTTGTGGGCTTCCGGATCGATCAGCTTGATATCAAACAGCACCATGGCCGCATAGGGCAGCATAATTTCAAGTGCATCCCGGCGGCACTGTCCACAGGTATCCACGGCCGTGTGCAGTCCCTTTTCCCGGAGGGCCTTTAAAAAAAACGCGGCAAATGCCGGCTGCATGGCCGGTTCCCCGCCGGAGAGGGTAATTCCGCCGCCGGATGTTTCAAAATAGGACCGGTCTTTGATGACTTCCGCGACCAGATCATCCAGCGGCCAGATTTTTCCCATCATTTCAAGGGCCGTTCCCGGGCATTCTTCAGCACAGTCGCCGCAGCCGGTGCAGCGGGTCCGGTCGATTTGCATGCCTGCTTCCGTCAGCGTAAGGGCATTTTCCCGGCACACCGACAGACATGTCTTGCACCCGATGCACCGGCTCCCCACCCACTGGAGCTGCGGTTTTGGAGAAATGCTTTCCGGATTGTGGCACCAGGCGCAATTGAGGGTGCAGCCCTTGAAAAACACCGTGGTCCGGATTCCGGGCCCGTCTTCGGTGGACATGCGCACAATCTCAAGGATGGTGGCGGAATTGTTAAAATCTTTCATGACTCAACCGCGCAATCACTTCATTCTGCAACTCCCGGCCCACGGACGTGAAATACGCATTGTACCCGGTGATCCGCACCAGCAGGTGCCGGTAGTCCTGGGGATGTTTCTGGGCGTCTTTTAACATCTCCGGGTCCAGCATATTGACCTGCAGGCAGGTTCCGCCGTTTTGCGCGTACCCTCGTAAAAATGCCTTGAACTTGTCACGATGTTCGGGATCTTTAATGATTGACGGATTAAAGGTGATGGTGTGGCTGGCGCCGTTGGGCAGGCTGTTCAGGTAATCCTCCCAATCACCTATTGTCTCGTCTTTTCCGCCCAGGGCCTTGCCCACGGAATTGGCGTTGGCGGTGGGTCCGTTGATGTCCGCGCCGTTAGACGGACAGATGGCGTTGGACAGAAACTGTCCTTTTTTGCGGCCGTCCGCGCTGGCGGCCATGACATATCCGTCACCGGCCCAGTAGTTCCAGCTCAGCATGCCCGGCCGGAACCGGCGGTTTGTAGAAACGGTCCGGTGCTTCCAGGTTTCTTCGGTCCAGAGATCCATGACCTGTTTTGCCATGGTGTCTGCTTCGTCATCATCCCGGCCGTATTTCGGCGCGCGGTTTTTCGCCAGCGCCTGGAGGACTTCGTGACCTTCCCAGTTATCTTTTAACGCCCGGATCAGTTCATTCATAGTGCATTTTTTTTCATCAAACACCAGGTATTTTATGGCCAGCAGGGCATCCACCGTGGTCGCGTAGGTCACGGCCTCCAGGGTGACAAAGCTGATCTCCGCCCCGCCCTGGGTCACATCGAGTCCTTTTTCCGCACACCCTTTCACAAGGCATGACAGATAAGGGGTTTGCAAAAATCTGGCCCGGATGGATTCTGATTTTTCATACAGATCCACGCATTTTTTGATGATATAGGCATTCTGCTGCTTATAGGCCTCCCAGAATTCATTCCAGGTTTGAAACCGGGTGGCATCACCGGTTTCCGGGCCATCCTGACGGATTTTTTCCGTTTTAAAGGTCATGGGGTCCACAAAGGCAATCAAGTCTTTTCCGCCGGTCAGGGCCAGTTCCACCGCTTTTAGCAGGTTCAGGTTGCAATCCACGGTTCCGGACCGGTCGTTGCCCGCCATGGTGTTTTCAAGGCATCCCACCGGACAATACTCATAAACATTGTCTTTGTTGATCAGGTGTTCAATGCCGGCGGTTTTGGCTTCCCGCATCATGCCGGCCATGGACCGCTCGTCAAAATTGATCAGAAACGGCGCGCCCTGGCTTTCGGCCACCATATCCACCATGGTATCCAGCAGCGCGTCCGGCGTGTTCCGGTGCATGCGGACATTGGGCTTGGGTTCCAGGATGGGGCTCATTTCGTCAATCACTTCCAGCATGACATAGGTGAGGTCATTGGTCAGATCCGTTAAATCCGGGCCGTTCTTACCAAGGCCGGAAAGGGTGATCAGCTGGCCGAACCCGGAGGTGATCCCCTGGTTGCCGTTGCGGATCATGGCATCATAGGCAGTGTTGGCATGCACCCAGAAGCACTTGAGTATTTCCTTGCCGAATTCCCGGCTCATACCGTTTTTCATTGAATATTCCCAGAACGGCAGCAAATACTGGTCAATCCGGCCGAAAGAGACACCCGGACCGGGATAATTCTCATCGCTCATGATCAGCATGTGGGTCAGCCAAAGGCTCTGGACGGCTTCCCAAAATGTTTTGGGCGGTTCCCAGGGCACTTTTTGAAGATTTTTGGCCATCTGGATCAGTTCAGACTTCCGGTCCGCATCTTTTTCTTTTACCGCCAGCTGCTGACAAATCCGGGCATACCCGGCTGCCAGTTCCTTCGGCATGGCGGCGGCGGTCATCATGGCCCGGAGCTGGGCCCCTTTTCTGCTTTTTTTATCCGGGTCCGTAAGGCGCGCATATAACTCTTCAAGCTCTTTATAAATCCCTTGCCACCCCACTGTTAATACCCGTTCATACCCGGGAATCAGGTGACCGCAGGTGGCCCCGGCATTGCCGTAGCCATGACCGTGAAACCAGTTGACCGCGGCCCGGGCACCTTTTTTTCCCGTGGTCAGGCGGTTGAATTCCGCCTGCTCGTCTTTGTTCAGACACATGGACGCCTGAATATTGAACCGGCCCCCGGCAATCAGGTCGCCGGGGAGGATCTCTTTGGGCAGATACCTGACCATCACTTCTTTGATAAACCAGGCCCGGCGCTCCACGATGGGTTTTGCCCAGAAATCTTCCGGCAGATCCACCGGTCGTGCCCCCTGGCGATAGGACGACAGCAGCGTCTGCATGAGCATGTATGTTTCCGGTACAATATAAAAGGTTATTTCATTGAACTGGATATCCCATGGGGTGCCGGTGGTCCATGACGTGGATTCATTGTTCCATGCCCGATCAACGCCTTTGAAATAATAATCCCGGAGCCGTTTGATACGCTCAGACAGCCCTTTGGGCGTTTTGATCTGCTGTGATACGGCTTTTGCAGGGACAGTCATTTTTGGTCTCCTTATTTTTTTGGTAACGTGAAAAAAGCAGCTGTTTTTTTCCGGACCCTATTTTGCGATAATCTTCCGAAGGCGCTCTTCGCCATGCACCAGCATCTGATGCATTAAATCGGCAGCACCCTGTTCGTCCTTACCGGTAACAGCAGCAGCTATTTTTTTATGAAAATCAAACACAATATCGATCACCGCGGAATCCTGAAAAAACTGACCGGAAAGATTCGTGTATACCGGTTTAAAGGAATTGAGCAGAAGCGGATACAGCAGATTATCCGTTGCAATGGCAAGAATCAGATGAAATTCAAAATCCAGTGCGGTTATCTGTTTGATATCGGAACGATCAGCGGCGGCTTCCTGATGAAGAAGCAAGGCAAATTCTTCCAGCTGCGCGTTTGTTCGATTTCTGGCGGCCAGCCGGGCGTTTTCAATTTCCACCAGCAGCCGCATATTGAGCAGGCCGTCGAGCAGCTTTGCGTCCAGTTTTCCGTCATGATATTCCAGCAGCGAAATTAACAGTGAAACAGACCCCTCGCGGCGAAAATCATTGACCTTGCTCCCTTTACGGGGGGTTATGGTTACCAGTCCCTTGGCTGCGATATCCACCAGTGCTTCGTGAATCACCGGCCGGCTCACGCCCAGCCGTTTGGCAAGCTCGCGTTCCGGCGGCAGTTTTTCTCCTGCTTTAAACCCGCCGGATAAAATCAGGCCTTCAAACCGGCGGATGCAAACTTCTTTTAAGCTGTCTGTTTTTACGGGATGCAATCCATCCAACATGGGATTTCATTTCTCCTTCTAATTATTACCTTTCTTTTTTTTGGCTGGTGGTCATACCATAACAGCCAAAAATCCATTTTTCAACATATTTTTTCCGCAACCTTTTTTGTTGCCGGCCAGTGGCAAAACCCATTCAACAAACCAGCTCGCAAAACCGGCCTGCAGATTCACATATGATTTTGACGCCCTTTTTTAAAGGGATTTAGGCCTTTGGTTTGAATATTATCCTCTCCATGTGGTCTATTTAATTACAAAAATCATACCTGAGGCCCATTGTTTTTCAACCGGTTTCCGATATAGTAAAATTGATAAAATTTTACTTGTCGGCATAACTTTTACAAAAGGAGGATATCCTATGAACAACACTGAACGTCGCTCAGGAAAGGACCGGCGGAAAGGTGAGCATCGCCGGCGCCGGAATGATACTGATTATGACGGGGCTGAACGCCGAAGTGGCTGGGACGAGCGATCCGGAGAGGACAGAAGAAAAACAAGTTGATTAAATCGTATCTACAGGCTTTTCTTTTCATATTGGCCTCAAATCCTATGGAAAAACTTCCTATTGATCTGCAGCACCATTATTTCCATTTCGCTTCTTCGATCATGGCGATTTACTGATCTTGGCAACTTCATCTGGCTTATAAACCGTTAACCGCTGGCAGTTAAACTTTTTTCGAATTTATTCTTAAACCATGAATAAAAAAAAATTGTACTCCCGGCCTGCCTAAAAAAACATGTCATTTTAGACAGGTCATAAAAAAACAGCCACATAATAAGGAGGCGTTATTATGAGCAAAAATTTTTCCATTTTAAAACTTACCCTCTGCCTGTGCATCGGCGTAGCGATTGTTACAGCCCCATTTTCGTCTGCGGTGGCCGAAGACATCAAGCTTACAACCATGACCCGCAACCTTTACCTGGGAGCGGATATCTTCAAAGTGGTCGAAGCCTCTCAGTCGAATGTTCCGTATGCGATACCTACAGCAGTTGCCGAAGTGTACCAAACGATGCTGTATACTAATTTCTGGGCGCGCGCGGAAGCGCTTGCCGATGAAATCGCGGCTGCTAAACCTCAGATTATAGGTCTGCAGGAAGTTTCAACATACTACATCCAGACCACGGGCGATTTTTTAGCTGGCAACCCGGTTCAGGCGAACGATCTTGTCATAGATTTTTATACGGTTCTTGATGCGGCATTAAAGGCACGCAGAATGGAATATACTGCATTTACAGTCACCAATGCCGATATCGAAATGCCTATGTTTTATCCTATCGAAGGCAACCCCTATAACCTTGCTGATGCACGCCTGGTTGACCACGATATGATCCTGGTGAGAAAAGGCCATGATGCAGTTCCAGTGCTTAACGGCAATTACCAGGCCCAACTGGAACTGGATCTCGGCGGAGGTGCAACCGCCACATTCACCCGTGGTTATCTGGCTGTTGATGTAAATATTAAGGGCACAGACTACCGTTTCGTCAATACTCACCTGGAAGTCCGCAGTGCACCGGGAAGCGTCTTCAGATACTTCCAGTCATTGCAAATGGAGGAATTGGTGGGAACATTAGCCTATCTATCTTATCTTGATCCCAAACCCATTGTCATGGTCGGCGATTTTAACAGTTCCATCGAAGATGAGCCCGGTGTATTCGACCCTGATGAAGGAGGCCCACATCCCGGTTTTGATTATATACCTCCATATAAACAGGCAATAGCTGCCGGGTATCTGGATACCTGGCTGCTGCAGGATAAATACGATGAAGGATATACCAGCGGCTTCGACGATTTAGTCAGTAACCCGTTTGCTGAACTCACATCACGTATCGACCTTGTCTTCCTGGCTCCGGGCACCCTGACGCTCGACAAAATTTCATGCGATGTTGTCGGCGATGAAGTGTCTGACATGGAGCCCAACACAAATGCTCCCGGCTACTATCTATGGCCGTCCGACCATGCCGGCGTGGTTTCAAAAATTAAATTTTTAGAATAATTACAGTTAATGCAAAAAAGTCCGGAACAAAAAATATATCTGTTCCGGACTTTTTCATTAAGTCGCGTTGATGTTTTCTCCGTCATCCGGACACATACTCACTGAATCTATCCGGTGCCAAAATCGCCTATAACCCGGTTTATGAATTAGATGATCCGCTCTGCGCAGGATCGGTGCCCCTCGGAAATCGGACTATGTACCCAGAATTTATTAAAATTCATTGACAATTAAAAGGCTGCTTCCTATACTCCACACGCAATTTACCGAGTTAGTGCCTAACGGGATATCAGATATACACCGATTGCATGCCGGCATGGGATCCGCGCTAAAATATGCTTTGGACTTTCAATCTTTTCAAATAAAATAACTGTTTAAATGATTCATACAAGAAAAATAAATAACAGCATTTACCTTTACCGCGAATCCTAAAACACTATGCCACGGTTACTTCTGATCAATCCGTCCAATGAGCATAAAGGCCTCGGCAATATTAAAGCAACGGCGTGGCCGCCGCTGAATCTTCCTTATCTGGCCGCAGTCACTCCAGAGCACTACCAAATAAAGATTATCGATGAAAACATTGAGCCTTTCCAGTTTCACGAGGCTGATATTGTCGGTATTACATCCTTTACATCTTCTGTAAACCGAGCTTACCAGATTGCGCAAATTTATAAAGAGAAGGGGATACCCACCGTAATGGGGGGAATTCATGTATCCATGATGCCGGAGGAGGCGCTGTCATTTTGCGATGCAGTGGTTGTGGGAGAAGCGGAAAGTGTATGGCACAAGGTTTTAGAAGATTTCGAAAACGGCCGCCTGCAAAAGCAATATTTTGGCTCATGGAAGGACCTTGACGATTTACCCGAACCCAGAAGGGATTTGCTCCCGAATAACCATTACAGATGGGGAAGCATACAGACCTCCCGTGGCTGTCCGATGAATTGCTGCTTTTGCTCGGTCACAGCCTTCAACGGTCATCGATTCCGAAGGCGGCCGTTAGACCTCGTTATTGAAGAGCTTGAAAAGATACCCCAGAAATTTGTGATGCTTACCGATGATAACATCATCGGACACGGCCGAAAGGATCGGGACTGGGCATATGCCTTCTTTGCCAAAATTGTGGAGAAAGGGATAAAAAAACATTTCTTTGCCCAAGCGTCCATTCTTTTCGGAGAAGACAGAGAACTTATCCGAATGGCCGCCAAAGCCGGGGTCAAAATTATCTTTATCGGGATAGAATCTATTAATGCAAGCACACTGAAATCCTACAGCAAAGAACTGAACCTCAAAGAACTCAACTACAATAATTATTTGGAACTGATTCGCAATATAAGAAAGGGAGGAATTGCACTTCTCGGTGCATTCGTGCTGGGCGGCGATGAGGACAACAGAACCGTTTTTCATTCCACATTGGAATTTATCAAATCCTCGGGAATAGATGTTCTGCAAATTACCAAGCCGACCCCCTTGCCGGGGACACAACTCTGGAAAACACTGCAAGAAGAAGGAAGAATTGTAAATCAACATTTCCCAGAGGCCTGGGATGATTATCGCCTGACGAAGTTTGTGTTCAAACCGAAGCAAATGTCGATCGAAGAGGCTTATGAAGGATTTACTTATCTAAGAAAAGTATTTTACAGCACCATAGAGACATTGAAGAGGACCACGAATACCCTGATGACAACAAAAAGCCCTGTTGCAACCCTAATTGCATATAAATTTAATGCGTCATACCGAAAGGCCTTCATAAATTCTGATCATTACAAGAAATATGACCGACCAGGATTGACGAGCAGCTTCAAGCTATAGGGCAGTTTCATTTTTTAGAAATCATCCTTCGTGAAATACTGAAACCGAAATTCCTTGCCCTTAAAACGTTTTCCGCAAAAAAAAGAATGGGTTATTGAAAAACTGAAACGATCAGGCCCTGTCAACTGCTCTTTTTAGCTCATTTTGGACAGTTTGTTTTCGAAAGTTCAACGATTTCGTACATGTTCAGGGGGTGAAAAAATTCCCCTACTCAAGCCAGTTTAAATTTGGTTTTTGTTCTTTGAAATAAGCATCAATCGCATCCACCAGCAATGGGAAGGACGCCAGCGATCTCATCTGACAGGTCTGTTTGAACGATAAAATTCGTTCCACCCAGCGGTTGCCTTTTTCGCTTTGTGTGCCTTTACTTCTTTTTCGCCACAATAC
>JAABSL010000030.1 GCA_011390415.1 Desulfobacteraceae bacterium | reverse complement strand
CATGAGCAAGCGGGCGGCATCTACATTCATGTGCCGTTTTGCGTCAAAAAATGCGCGTACTGTGATTTTTATTCATGTACGGTTCTGCATCAAATACCGGAATATGTGGATGCACTAATTGATGAGATGAATATGGCGCCGGATTTTTCTTTTTGTGCGGACACCATTTATTTTGGCGGCGGCACACCTTCCCTTTTAGAACCGTTACAGATTCAGCGTCTGATTGACGCCGCGTGCAGACGATTTTCCGTGGCATCCCATTCGGAAATCACCATTGAAGCAAATCCCGGAACCGTGAATTTTCAAAAACTGGCCGGTTATAAAAAAGCAGGGGTAAACCGCATTAATATCGGTGTCCAGTCTTTTTCCGACCCGGCCCTTGCGTTTCTGTCACGTATTCACTCGTCCGCAGATGCCATTTGCGCTGTTGAAACCGCCCGGTCCGCGGGATTCGACAACATCGGGCTGGACCTTATTTACGGGCTTCCCCGGCAGAGTAAGGGTTTGTGGCAGTCTGACCTGCAAGCCGCGATCCGTCTGGCGCCCCAGCATCTTTCCTGCTATATGCTGACCTATGAACCGGGCACTCAGATGGAAAATAATTTGATCAACGGGCGTTTCCGGCCGCTGCCGGATAAGAGTGTGGGATATTTATATGAACTGACGGTCAGGTATCTCAAAGACGAGGGCTTTGATCAGTATGAGGTCTCCAATTTTTCGCCATCACTTGAAACCCGTTCCCGGCATAATCAAAAATACTGGACCCATGCCCCTTACCTGGGGTTCGGGCCTTCGGCCCATTCATTTATGGAAAATCGCCGATTCTGGAATGTGCGGTATCTTGAAACGTATTTGCATACAATCGGGCAGGGAAATCCGCCCCTTGCAGAGACCGAAGCACTGAACCGACGGCAGCTGATGATGGAAACGCTTTATTTGAGACTGCGATGCGCGGACGGTATTTCAATCACAGGGTTTGAACGGGAGTTTGATGTTGAATTCAGGCAATTTTTCAGCGCTGTCATCGCAGGATATGAAGCTGAGGAAATTCTTGAAATTGTCGGCAATCAATGCCGGCTGACCCAAAAAGGGATGCTCTTTGCCGATGGCGTGGCCGCCCGGTTTATTGATGTGATCTGATACCGCTTCCTCACAGCCGCGGCGCTGATCAATTTTTCCTTCTACCTTCAACCTTCCACCTTATACCTTATACTTTCTAAGTCGATAGCGTGGTTGCCAGCAGGCTCATGTAAAACCGGACATGACTCATCGGGGCCGCCATGTTGGCCCGGTGATTGGCAAAGATGCCGTTTAAGTTGGCTTCGGTGATAAACAGCCAGGGTTTCATCTCGGCCGCATGATGACAGGATTCAATGGCATGGTGCAGCACATCGGCACCGCTCCGGACCTCCAGAACATTTTTGAAATCATGTTCAATGGCCTGAAGGATCGGCAATAGCGCGCTGGCCACCCCTTTGGCATAATAATAGTAATTGTCCGCGGTAAATGTGCTGACCGGTTTGCCATTGCTTTCCGTTTTTTTTACCAGCATTTCATCACAACTGCCCACCAGTTCCACCAGCGATTGCAGCAAAGGGATTAAATTGTCCGCGCGGCTGTAAAATGATGCCTCGCCGGAAATTAACTGCTCCTTGTAACGATTGAGGTTTTCAATGGCTTCCTGGTACTGATTTTCGGCGGAAGGGAAAAGATATCGGTCGGCCCGTATCATAAAAGAATTCATGGCACGTTCCAGGTATTTGTTGATCACGGCCGTGCTCCCGGTTCTGGAGATGTTTTCAGTCAATCGGGTGCTTGTCCGGCGGGTGACTTCCAAAACGCCCAGCTGATATTCGTTTACGTTGTCAGTGAATTTGATGATATCGTTTGGCCGCCATCCCCAGAAACGCTCTTTTAACTCATATTGGATAGGAGAGGCCAGTGCTTCGACAAACGCAACGCCTTTAACCTTTTGATGGTCCTGGGTCATTGTGTGGCTGTCGGCTGCCGCGGAACCGGCCGTTTTGCTGTCTGACGCTTTGTTGCCTGATGCGGCATGCGCATCCGTTTCCATGGATTTTGCCTGCCGGGACTCCTGAGCATCATTTGCATTTTGTGTTGCCAGATCATAGGAAATCCCATTGCCGTGGGAATCGAAAGCGGTTTGAGCTTTTGAAGCATATTGAGTTTCAGAAGCATGAGGGCTGCCCTCGGGATAAACAAAATCAATGAGTTTTACCGCACCCCAAACAAGTAGTACAGCGAGAACAAGGCCGCCCACAATACGGGCCCACATAAATATTGTAAATTCTTTGCCCTGAATATTATCCGTTGGTTTTCCCATTTCCTTTCCTCCTGTGAAGGCTCCGCTTTACATGGAATACTGTAATGGTTTTGGATATAATTTTTTAAAATTTAAAACGCTCAACGTCGAATTTACTGTTTTCGGAGCAGCCGGATATCGCCCACCCGGATGGTGAAATTGGCATCATCAAAATATTCTAATAGTGGTATTGTATACTTTCTTGAAGCCCCTGTCATCTCTTTAAATTGGGGGGTGGTGATTTCACCGTTGGATTTTAGAAACGTCTCCAGGCGGCTTTGCAGGCCTTTAATGACGTCCGCATGAAAAAAGAGATCTTCCTTTACTCTTACAATGGCCCCTTCCTTGACAAGAAGCATCAGCACATTTTTGGCTTCTTTGGGTTCCATATTGAGGGTGGCTGACAGTTCCTTGAAATACGGCGGCTGCAGTCCGCCGTTTAAATAGGTCCGGGTGATTTCCTCTTTAATGTCCGATTGATCGGCTTTAAGCGTCACTTTGTGGCTGGCCAGCTGAATGCTGTTTTCCGTTAATATGATTTGCCCGGATTTGACCAATGCGCTGAGCAGATGATTGAACAGTTTGTCACTCATAAGGGGCGGGAATTTAGACTTTAATTCTCCTTTGGGCATACCGCTTTTCAGCGGATGAGCGCTATGGTATTGGGTCAGAAGATCGACAACGGTTGAAACAAAGGTTTCGTAAGTGTTTTTGTGAATATAGCGTTTATTTTCCTTGTCGGTCTGAATCAGTATCTGCTTTGACAGGAGCAGCTGCAGATTTTTGTCCAGCTGCTTGCCCGTCATATTCGTCACAATGGGCAGTTCCGCATAGGATATTTCAGCGTATCCGGCTTCTTTTGCATTCAGCAGAATCACCGTTTCTTCGTCGGCGTTTGCCAGCGTCCGGAGGTCGGCGTTAATTTCGTCTTTGAAGCGTTTGTGTTTGTTGGGAATCGGATTCAGTATCCGGCCCCCGCCAAGGGTCCGCACCGGCGAATAACTCCGGATGACAAACCGGTCGTCTTTGACACATGCCACGGGATTTTCCAGGCGCAGCTGAACAATTGCCGTTTCTCCGGGGGCCAGGGTTTCCCTGTCCAGCAGAATGACGTTGCAGGGAAGTTCGCTGGTGCCGGTATGCAGCCGGACGCGATCCCTGTTTTTCAGTGCCCTGGAATTGCTTTCCAGCAGCAGAAACTCAACATCCAGCATGTAGGAATTTCTCAGGGTGTCCGGCCGGGCGATCACGTCTCCCCGGTTGACCGTTGCTTTTTCAATTCCCTGAAAATTGATGGCCGTCCGCATCCCGGCTTCAGCCGTGTTGACCTGCTGGTCATGCACCTGAAGGCCTCGGATCTTTGATTTTGTATTTTCCGGATAAATCCGGACAGTTTCACCCACCGTGATGGTGCCGGATATCAGGGTGCCGGTAATGACCGTTCCAAAACCTTTCATTGTAAACACCCGGTCCACCGGCAGGCGGAACAGGCCGCCGGGCTTTTTAACCGTTATGTTCGCACAAAAATTGTCCAGGGTCTGAATAAATTCGGGAATTCCTTCACCGGTAACGGAAGATACGGCAATGACCGGGGCATCTTCCAGAAAGGTGCCGTCAACAAATTCTTCGAGATCTTCCCGAACCAGTTCGGCCCACTCTTCATCCACCATGTCTATTTTGGTCAGAACGATAAAACCGTATTGAATGCCGAGCAGGGTGCAGATTTCCAGGTGCTCCCGGGTCTGGGGCATGACCCCTTCATCCGCGGCAATGATCATGGCGACCACATCGATTCCGGTGGCGCCGGCCACCATGTTCTTGACGAATTTTTCATGTCCGGGCACATCGACAATCCCGATATGCGTGCCGCTGGGAAGGGCAAGGGAAGCAAACCCCAGCTCAATGGTAATGCCCCGCTGCTTTTCTTCTTTTAACCGGTCGGTGTCATACCCGCTGATGGCTTTAATCAGGCTGGTCTTGCCGTGGTCGATATGTCCCGCAGTGCCGAGAATGATCTGTTTCAATATATTATTATCCTTATTAAAAATGGGGTTGCAATGTCTTCAGGTATCTGATTTTTTTTTCCTGAAATATTCAAAAAGATAAGAAGCCCCAAGCAGACAAACAGCAAGCCCCCCGATAAACGGCATCCCGGCCTCCGGCCTGAACATTCTGCCGATGATGACGGCAAAAACACCGCTGAAAACGGCCCTTACGATAAAAATCAAAAACTGGTTCATGTGAGCAACCCTTTATATAGGTGTAGGTGAATGGAAAAATGTAATAAAAATAGAATCCATGGTCAATAGAAGTTTCTGGTCTTTATTGGAAAACCAGGCTTGCGATCGTGTTTATTTTAATATTATAATAAAATTTCTTGAAAAGATGAAAAAGGTCTGTTACATATTGCTACTTTCTATGGTGGGTGTAGCTCAGTTGGTAGAGCACCTGGTTGTGGCCCAGGATGCCGTGGGTTCAAGTCCCATCACTCACCCCATCAGAAAATTGCCGGTGCGCCTGCAAATGCGCATCGGTTTTGCTGCTTGCGCGCCCGTAGCTCAGCTGGATAGAGCGCCGGACTTCGAATCCGTAGGCCGGGGGTTCGAATCCCTCCGGGCGTGCCATTCAACAGCGATTTTAAAAAAGTAAATTATAAAAAGGTTTGGCTCCGTATAGCTAAACCTTTTTATATTTGCAGACTCCGGTGTTGGCGGATATCTTGTATATTTTCAACACGCAACGTAAGATTCATATCAAATTAGAAGGACGGCCGGGGTCATTATGTTTGTTCGATTGATCATCCGACAGGGTCTTTGACGGGAAAAGTTATGCACGAAATGGGTATCGCGCTTCAGGTGATAAAGGTCGCCACCGCATCTATTCCGTCTGAGATGAAGGATGTTCGTGTGGAGCGGATCCGTCTTCGGATCGGCAAACTTTCAGGGGTGGTCCCGGACAGTCTGACATTTTGTTTCAGTGTGGCGGCGCAAAAGACCCCGCTGGAAGGGGCCGAGGTCCTTATTGAAGAGGTCCCTTCAGTTGCCCGGTGTCGCACCTGCGGGCACCAGTGGGAGTTTGAAGAGGGGGCCTTCATGTGCCCGGAATGCAGGAATAATGAGCTGGATATCATTTCCGGCAGGGAACTGGAGGTCAGTTCCATCGAAATTGCCGAGTAAGGTCAAAAAAAAAGCTGAATGTATCTATTAAAGCCGCGACGGGTTACTTGTTCTTTGGATTTGTGCGCGCCGCGTCCACCTGTTCCATGGCTTCCCGCAGCAATTGCAGGGATTCTTGGGCGGCTTCTTCTTCCAGTTTCTGGATGGCAAACCCGGCGTGAACGATGACATAATCACCAATTTCAGCGTCTTCCAAAAGCATCAGGCTGACTTCGCGCCGGACGCCATCCACATCAATGGTTGCGATAGGACCGTTAATGGCGGTAATCATAGAGGGAATGGCAAGACACATCTAATTACTCCTTCGGGTATACGGCATATTCAGTTTATCGAGTTCTTCCAATACCATGGCAATCGTGGGATTAATACGCGCCTTGATTTGCGGCGTGAGTTCCACGCTCAAGGTATCAATGTCTGCGGGTTCCACCCCGATAATGACGGTTTCCGGCACATTGTCCAGGGCCTGGCACAGGGTCAGTGCTTCTAAAAAATCGATCTGGTGCAGGGAATTTTTGGCGCGAATCCGTTCCGGTATGGCATCCCCGGTCAATCGGTATAAATCACCGGCTTTTCCGCCGTTGCGGATGACGTCGACAACGATCAGATGGTCGGCCTCGGACATGACGCCAAGCAGATTAATGCCCAGAACGCCGCCGTCAACCACGGAAACGTTATCACCGAATGTATATTGCTGGTCCAGGGTTTCTATGACCCGGACACCGAACCCTTCATCGCTCATCAGGATGCTGCCGACGCCGAGAATCATCACTTGAGGTGCAGTCATAAAATAGTTATCCGGTTGCGGTTTTTAGCTTGTAAATAAGGAAGCCCTCCGGTTTATTAACGGTAAAGTGTAAACCGGAGGGCCGGACTTGTGTGCTTAAAAATCGGGTTTATGCGGTCTATGTCGCCCTGACCTTATAAACTTCGTTGGAATTCGGATCAATCACATGGATACCGCAGGCGATGCACGGGTCAAAAGAATGCACGGTCCGCAGCACTTCAAGCGGCTGTTTGGGATCGGCAATCGGGGTGCCGATCAGGGCTTCTTCCACCGGTCCCAAAGTGCCTTTGCCGCAACGTGGTCCCAGGTTCCAGGTGGAAGGGACGACGTACTGGTAATTTTCGATTTTTTTGTCTTTGATTTTGATCCAGTGTCCCAGGGCACCGCGCGGCACGTCATTTAAACCGTAACCCATGGCTTCCTTGGGCATTTCCCACCGTTGATAGACTTTTTTATCCCCGTTTTTCACGTTGGTGATCAATTCATTCATCCATCCTTCCATCTGCTCGCCGATAACCAGGGTCTCAATCCCGCGGGCAGCGGTTCTGCCGAGGGTCGAAAACAGGGCGGTTACCGGAATGTCAAGCTGCTTGGCCACACTGTCCACTGTAGCCTTGACTTCTTTATGTCCTTTGGCATAGGCAATCAGAATCCGGGCCAGCGGACCGACTTCGCAGGATGCGCCGTCATAACGCGGGGCCTTAATCCAGGTATATTTACCGTCATCCGGCTCGTATTCGCCATGGGCCGGTTTGGTTTCCCCCTCATAGGGATGCTTGGGATCTCCTTTTTCGTACCATCCCCGGGCCACGTGTTCGGTGACTTTCTTTTGATCCGCTTCCAGGATTTTTTTGAGATCGCGTCCTTTGATAAATCCGCGGGGCATGAAATGGCTGCCCGGTTCATCAGCACTTTGCGGGAACTCTCCCCAGCTCAGGAAATTGGTGGTTCCGCCGATGCCGCCCCAGTCTTTGTAAAAAGCGGCCACGGCCAGCAGGTCGGGAATATAGACGTTTTTGATAAATGCCTGGGTTTCTTTCCAGATGAACAGGAATTCGGCAAGGCGCTCGGGGGAAAGGTCCATGACAGAGGTCACCCCGCCGACGACCAGTGACTGGGGATGGGGATTTTTGCCGCCGAAAATGGCATGCATGCGGGCGGCTTTGGATTGCAGCCGCAGGGCTTCAAGATAATGGGCCGCGGCCATGAGGTTGGCTTCCGGCGGCAGCTTATAGGCGCTGTGGCCCCAGTAGGCATTCTGAAAGGGACCGAGCTGGCCGCTTTCCACAAAGGTGCTCAGTCGGGCCTGGACGTTTTTATAATAATTGGTGCCGCCCCAGGGCGAATTCGATACATTGTCGGTCAGCCTGGCAGTGGCCGCGGGATCGGCTTTTAGGGCGCTGACAATATCCACCCAGTCCAGGGCATGCAGATGATAAAAATGGACGATGTGATCATGCTGGTACTGGGCGGCATGCAGCAGGTTGCGAATCAGGCGGGCATTTTCCGGTATTTGAACCCCCACCGCGTCTTCCACGGCACGGACCGAAGACAGGGCATGCACGTAAGTGCAGACCCCGCATGAGCGCTGCACGAAATGATGGGCATCCCGCGGATCACGTCCCTGCAGGATCAGTTCAATACCCCGGAAAAGCTGGCCCGAGCTCCAGGCATTGGTTACCTTGCCGTCCGCAACTTCGACTTCAATGCGCAAGTGGCCTTCAATTCTGGTAATCGGATCTATTATGATACGTTTTCCCATGTTATTTCCTCTCTGTTATGAAAAAAGAGTTAGATATTTGATCGATATTTTTGCCATCTATATCGCTTCGTAAAAAGGAGACATGATGTCCCAGAAATCCGGTTCGCTGCATCCGATGCAGGGATGTCCGGCCTGAACCGGCCAGCTGGTGCCTTCGTTGAATTTGGCGATGGGGCAGTTGTTGTAGGTCATGGGGCCCTTGCAGCCGAGTTCGTACAGGCACCATCCGTTTATGGCTTCCTTGGAGCCGAACACACGCACGAATTCACCTGCTTCGAAATGACCGCGCCGGGGGCATTGATCGTGAATGGTTTTGCCGAAAGCGAAAAGGGGCCGTCCGGCGGAATCAAGCTGGGGGAGTTTTTCCAGAAGCAGATAATTGACGAGCGTTCCCACCAGATTGACGGGGTTGGGGGGGCAGCCGGGGATGTTGACGGTCTGGATTTTCAAGGCGTCACCGATTCCCTTGAAACCGCCCGGATTGGGGCTGGCGGCCTGAACGCCGCCGAAACTTGCGCAGGATCCCAGTGCAATGGTGGCTTTGGCATGGGGAATGACTTCTTTGGCGATTTCCAGGAAGGTGCGGCCGCCGATTTTTCCGTAAGCACCGTCATATTTGGTCCCTATGGCGCCTTCGGCAATACATATGAAGTTGCCCTTGTGTTCTTCCACCGCGGCCTTCAGGCTCTCTTCAGCCTGGTGACCGGAGGCGGCCATGATGGTTTCCTGATATTCAAGATTGATCAGTTCCAGCACGATTTCATCCACCCAGGGGTAAGTGGACCGCAGAAAACTTTCCGCACAACCCGTGCACTCGGCAAAATTGAGCCAGATGACGGGGGGACGGTCAACAGGCGCTGCAAATACATCAGCCACCTTGGAAACGAAAGAGGCGTTGAGCCCCAGCGTGGCGGTCAGAAACGTGCAATATTTCATGAAGTCTCTGCGCGTCACGCCCTTTTTTTCTATTCTCTTATAAAACTCTTCCTTTTTCCTTTCCATGCACATCTCCTTCCTGTTGTATGATTCACAAGATAATGGCTGCATGATCCCTGAAGATCATGTCGGCAAATGGAAAAATGCGACCGAGGCAGAAGCCTTTTATAAAATTCAACATAGAAAAAGTTTTTACACCCGTCGCACGGTCAAAAAAAAA
>JAABSL010000029.1 GCA_011390415.1 Desulfobacteraceae bacterium | reverse complement strand
GGTGATGACAATTCCGGCCGCGGTTGTCAGTTCAGCGGTAACCATATAGTTGATTACAAAATAGAATGCGACGCCTGCAATAATTGCCGCGCCGAACATGCCTTTGTAGAGGGCGCCCATGATATATTCGCTTTTGCCCAGACGAACAAAGAACATGGCAATAATTGAAGCAATAATTGAAACCGCACCCAGAACCAGCGGAAGATAGACAACCACGTCCGCAGTGGGGAACAGCAGTGCGCCAAGCAGCATCGCTGCAACCAGCGTAACCGCATAGGTTTCAAAAAGGTCAGCTGCCATACCGGCACAGTCGCCCACATTGTCGCCCACATTGTCAGCGATGGTGGCGGGGTTTCTTGGGTCGTCTTCCGGAATACCGGCTTCTACTTTACCGACCAGGTCGGCACCAACGTCAGCACCTTTGGTGAAGATACCACCACCCAGACGGGCAAAGATGGAAATCAAACTGCCGCCAAAACCCAACGCAACCAGCGGCACTACGTTATCAATCATTTTGGTGCCTTCAGCAGCGGATGCCTGCATATAGGTAAAAAAACCGGCCAACGCGGCCAGACCCAGACCGGCAACCAGCATACCGGTAACCGAACCGCCTTTGAAAGCCATGGCCAGACCGGCTGCCAGGCCGCCTCGAGAGGCTTCAGTGGTTCTGACATTGGCTATAACGGAAACTCTCATGCCGATGTAACCGGCCAGGAAAGAAGCCACCGCACCTACCAGAAAACCGACGGCGGTTTTGAAACCGAGCGTGAAAATGATCACGCCGAAAATTACGATACCGACAGCTGCCATACTTTTCAGCTGACGATTAAGATAGGCGATTGCCCCTTCCTGAATGGCGCCTGCGATTTCCGTCATTCTTTCGTTGCCCGCGGGAGCCCCTTTGATGACTCCGGCGATGATCAGTGAGTACAAAATGCCGACCAGGCCGACAACTGTACACGTGAGTGGAATGTTTTGCATTAACGCTTCCATGTTTTTCCTCCCTTACAAAAAATTAAAGTTTATCAGATTCTACTCCATTTTTATTAAACCTGTTCATACTTAAAGGTAACCCTTTTTTAATTATTGATTGAGCAGCTTCCGCAGCACATGACAGCACAAGATCCAGCGTTGCTGATTCTTCTTTGGCAAATTTTCCGAGAACATGATCCGTCACTTCAATTTGTGTGTCCGGCCGCCCGATGCCGATACGAATGCGGGGGAATTCGCCACCGCCCGCGGCACCGATAATGGATCTTAACCCATTATGCCCCCCATGCCCTCCTTTCGCCTTAATTTTTAAATTTCCGAATAAAATGTCAATATCATCATGAATGACCAGTACATGGTCTGATTCTA
This sequence comes from Desulfobacteraceae bacterium, assembly GCA_011390415.1. Classification (GTDB taxonomy): domain Bacteria; phylum Desulfobacterota; class Desulfobacteria; order Desulfobacterales; family Desulfosalsimonadaceae; genus SURF-3. Next base: position 7,974 of record JAABSL010000029.1, on the reverse strand, counting down.
ATTTGTAATATTTGGCCAGCTGAGTGATCGGCGGCCCGCTGCGGTTCATAAACGCCATGGGTTTTGTCAAAACGACTTTTATGCCGTCAATTTCACCCAAACCGAAAACAGTGTCAAATTTTTTCTGGATCACTGCAAACCCATGCTCTTTTGCAAGGCGGTCAATGACCATAAAGCCGATATTATGACGGGTATCAGCATATTTGCGCCCGGGATTTCCGAGTCCCGCAATCAGCCATGAGTTGTTGTCCGACATATCCGAAGCCCGATATTACTGCAGGTTTAACCGGGTATGACCGGGAAAGAACAAACCGCGGCCATAAGCACCAGTCGGTATTATTCTTCGGAACCGGCGGTCTCTTCTGCTGCCGCGCCTTCTGCACCTTCTTCGCCTTCCGCACCCTCTTCGGCTTCTTCGGCTTCTTCAGCTTCTTCTTCAATCTTGGGAGCGACGACCGTGACGATGGTAAAATTGGCATCAAAATGGATTTCCACATCACCTTCCAATTTTATTTCATCCACATGAACGCTATCTCCGATATCAAGATCCGTAATATCAATGGTGATCTGTTCCGGAATGTCTGAAGGCAGGCAGTGGACGTCCAGTTCCCGCCTGATGATCTGAAGAATGCCGCCGGCTTCCACCCCTTTTGAGACACCGGTAATAACCACCGGAATCGTAACGGTCTGCTTGCGTTTCATGTCCAGTTCGTAAAGATCCACATGAAGATAATGCTGACTCAGCGGTTCGGTCTGGATTTCCCGGATCATGACGGTTCTTTCTTTGGATTCCGCGCCTTCAATCTGAAGTTTCAAAAGCGCCTGGGCGTAGTTGATTTTTGCCAGCAGTCTTTCAACATCGTATGTACTGAGAGACAGCGGAATGCTTTCAATATCCGGGCCGTATAGAACCGCCGGGATTCTTCCATCCCGGCGCAGGCTCCGGGCGGTGCCTTTTCCCGCGGAATTCCGGGGTTGCGCTTTAAGTGAACGTATTTCCAAGAGTTTTTCTCCTTATTGATTTTTTGTTATACAAATAATGATGTCACGGAATCCCCTGTATGACTCCGGATAATGGCTTCGCCGAACAGGCTTGAGATCGAAAGAATTTTTATTTTACTGCACGCGCGGCCATTATCCGATAACGGAATGGTATCGGTAACGACAACGGATTTCAGCGGTGATGCATTAATTCTGTCAATTGCCGGTCCTGAAAGCACAGGGTGCGTACAACAGGCATGTACTTCGCTGGCCCCGTTTTCCGCAAGCGCTTTTGCCGCTTCCGTAAGGGTTCCGGCGGTGTCCGCCATATCGTCTAAAATGACGGCCCGTTTGTCCCTGACATCGCCGATGACCGCCATGGCCTTGGCTTTATTGGGGGCATCCCGGCGTTTGTCGATAATGGCCAGTCCGCAATCCATTCGTTTGGCAAAGGCCCGGGCACGTTCAACGCCGCCGGCATCCGGCGATACGATAATCGTATCATGGGTAAATTTTTTCCGCATATACTCAATGATTACGGGAGCGGCAAACAGGTTGTCCACGGGAATGTTGAAAAAACCCTGGATCTGTCCGGCGTGAAGGTCCATTGTAATGATCCGGTTGGCGCCGGCCGTGGTCAGCAGGTCTGCCACGAGTTTGGCACTGATGGGCACCCGCGGCGCCACTTTTTTGTCCTGGCGGGCGTACCCGAAATAAGGAACCACCGCGGTGATCCGTTTCACGGACGACCGTTTCAGGGCGTCAATCATCAGCAGGAGTTCGACCAGGTTGTCATTGACCGGATTACTGGTCGACTGAATGACAAAGACGTCTTTTGAACGGACGTTTTCATCAATTTCAATTTGAATCTCACCGTCACTGAACCGTTTGACCTTGGCGCCGCCGAGGTTTTGTTTCAGGTATCCGCAGATCGCTTCCGCCAGAACCGGGTTGGAGTTTCCTGCAAAAATAATGTACCCGTTTTCCTGATGCATGATTTTAATTCTTTTAACTTTTCGATGTTTTATTATTGGCTGGGGCGGGAGGATTCGAACCTCCGAATGCAGGAATCAAAATCCTGTGTCTTGCCGCTTGACGACGCCCCAGAATTAATTTTTACAAATTCAGTTCAGCCGGCGTCACTCCATTCATATCATAAAACCAAATGGCTCAGGTAAAGCTGCCAGATCCGGTTATGCGATATGGCGTGGTACGCTTTTTTGGCCCGTTCCATATTCTCATAAAGTCCAAAAACAGCCGAACCGCTTCCGGTCATCAGGGCTGCGGATGCTTCGTGCATCAGCAAAGACGCTTTAGCTTGCTGAATTTCGGGACAGATTTCAGATGCAGCCGTTTCAAGATCATTGAATAATTGTTTTGCAATATCTTTGTCCCATTTCAGCTCAAAAACATTTTTTGTATTTATTTTTTTGGTTTTTGTCAATGCTAAATTCAATTTTTTGTATACTTCAGCGGTAGATACCGCTACAGCGGGGTATACCAGCAGAATTGGCCAGGATTCGATGCAATCACAAGGGGTTAAAATGTCTCCGATTCCCGTGGCCACCGCCGGTTTCCCATAAATAAAAAAGGGCACATCCGCCCCGATCCCTTTACCGATGGCGTATAAGTCCTTTTGAGAAACCGGTGATCCGTAAAAAGTATTCAGGCCTTTTAAAACAGCTGCCGCATTGCTGCTCCCGCCGCCCAAGCCCGCACCGACCGGAATATTTTTTTTTATATCAATATGAATTCCCCGGCCCAGTCCCGTATGCTCAAAAAACAAGCGGGCCGCCCGAGCCGCCAGATTGGATTCATTTTCCGGGACATCCGGATGGGCACAGCGAACCGAGATGCTTTTTTGTTCAAATGTCAGCCGGATGGCATCACAAAGACCGATACAGCACATCAGGGTATTTAAGTTGTGATAACCATCCGGCCGCCGGCCGCAGACTTCCAGATACAGGTTGATTTTTGCCGGAGACGGAATGTCCATTCGATCTTTCACCTTCCCCCTTTTCAGTCTTCGGCCTTCATCCCCCAACCTTCAGCCTTTCTGCTTTTCCTTCTGCTTTACATACAGCATCCTTAATTCATAAAGGATATGCGTCAGAAGCCGTTTTTCATCATCTTCCAGGTTCCCTCTGGTTTTTTCTTCCAGCATGGCAATAATATCAATGGTCTGCTTTGCCAGCAGAAGATTTTCCGAGGTGCTGCCGGTCGTGGGATCGGTCTGTATGCCGAGATTCACCAGTGCCGACGAATTTAATGATAGCAGAAATGTTGAAAAATTAATTTCAGGCATCGCAAAATCGGCTTGTGTTGTTTTGCTTTCTGTCATTCGACCCTCTTTAAAAAACCTGTGGTTTATAGTTCAAATGTCTGGATTGATTTAACTTTCGGAAGTTCCAGAACTTTGTTTTTGATTTCATCGCTCATGGGCGCATCGGTTTTAATCAGAATAATATTGTTTTCACCGCCCACCGCGGTTCCCACCTGCATCTGGGAAATATTAATACCGTTTTCCCCCAGCGTGTTTCCGATGCTGCCAATGGCGCCGGGTTCATCCAGATTGTGAATCAGTGCCAGGTGGCCTTCCGGAATAATTTCAATAATGAAATCATCAATCCGGACAATTCTGGCGTCGGATTTGCCGAACACGCTGCCGGCAACCGTGCATTGCATATCCGTGGTGACCACTGTGACGGAAATCCGGTTGAGGAATTTTTCTGAATCCGCGGTCAGTGTTTCCGATACTTTAATGCCCATTTCTTTTGCTATCATGGGGGCATTGACGGAATTGACGCCGTCACTGACCAGAGAGTCGAGAATTCCCTTTACATAAGCCGTGGTCACGGGTTTGAGATCCAGGCCATGGAAGTCCCCGTTATACTCAATATTAATTTCTTTTAACTGGCCCTTTGAAAGCTGGGCCTGCATGCATCCCATCCGGTCCGCCAGCGTAAGAAACGGCTTCAATTGTTCCAGGAGTTTGCCGGAAACCGCCGGAACATTCACCGCATTGATAATATTGTTGTATTTCAGGTACTGGATAATTTGTTCGGCAACCGCTACGGCGACATTGGTCTGCGCTTCTGCCGTGGAGGCACCCAGGTGGGGGGTGGCAATCACATTGTCGAGTTTGAGCAGCGGCAGATCCGCCGGCGGGGGTTCAGTGGAAAACACATCCAGTGCCGCCCCGGCCACCTTGCCTGAGTTTATGGCGTCATAAAGATCGTCTTCGTCAATGATGCCGCCCCGGGCGCAATTGACCACCATGACACCGGTTTTCATCTGCTCAAAGGCCGCTTTGTCGAGCAGGCCGGCGGTGTTTTTGTTTTTCGGCACATGGACCGTGATATAATCGGCCTGCTGGTAAAGTTCTTCTAATGAAACCCACTCAAACCCTTCTTTTTCAATCACATCGGGCTGAACCACCGGATCGTAAATCACCACGCGCATTTTCAGGCCCCGGGCACGATCAGCCACCACGGACCCGATTTTTCCGAATCCGATAACCCCAAGGGTCTTGTTTAAAACTTCCCGGCCCTGAAGTTTCTTTTTATCCCACCGCCCGTCCTTAAGCGAAGCGGTTCCCTGGGGAATGTTCCGTGTCAAGGCCATCATTAGCGAGATGGTGTGTTCCGCGGTGGTGACCACATTGCCCCCCGGGGTGTTCATCACAGCCACGCCTTTTTGGGTGGCGGCGGGAATGTCGACGTTATCCAGACCAATGCCCGCCCGCCCGACGACTTTCAGGTTGCCGGCCGCGGTTAACAGGTCCGCGGTCACTTTTGTGGCACTGCGAATGACCAGGGCGTCATAATTGCCGATAATTGCTTTGAGTTCTTCCGGGGCAAGTCCGGTATTGACATCCACGTCGATACCTTCCTCGTCTTCAAAAAGTTTGATGCCGGCTTCACCCAGATTGTCACTGATGAGAACTTTCATAAAAATCGCCTTTCCGTGTAAAAATTAATAATATTATATAATTATATTTAATTGTTTATTCCGGGTGCTTAATGACCACCTGGTTCCGGCCCATTGACTTTGCCTGATACATTGCCGCATCGGATCTGGCAATCAGGTCGTCAATGCTTTCCACCGGCCGGTAAGTCGTGATCCCGATGGAAATCGTGATACGGAACGATTCGGGAAATCCCGGAAATTTTAAATGCTTTATCGTGTTGGTGATACGGCGGGCACACTCTTCAGTCCCGCTTGCATCCGCATCGCACATGAGAATAATAAACTCTTCGCCACCGTAACGGGAAATACTGTCGATTCCTCTTATTTCATGACTTACCGAATGAATCAAGTATTTTAAGACATCGTCTCCTTTTAAATGACCATAGGTGTCATTAATTTTTTTAAAATGATCGATATCAAACAATGCGATTGAAAAGACCTTGCCGCTTCGGTCTGCCTTTGCTTTTTCACGCTTGAGCTCTTCAAACAACTGGCGCCGGTTATAGGCTTTGGTCAGGTCGTCATGAATGGCCAGGTCATGAATCGTCGTGAGTGCATTATTCAGCCGGTGATTGGTTGCGGATAATTTTTCCCGTATGATGCGGATATAATTGCCCACCATGGAAAACCAGGTCAGGACGGTGGCGAACACCACCAGCTGCAGAATTTCCACCTGAAAGATTATCTTATCCGGATGGTTGTTCAAAAGGGCTATAATAACAGTTGAATAACATGCAACGGAAAACAGGGTGAAAATAAAATACTGAATCAGCGTAAAGCGGAAAACCCCGAATAAAATGGTGACAATATAGGCAATCAGCATCACTCCCCGGATATTGTCCGCATAATATACGGCCACCATGGCCGCCAGGGCGGCAATAATCATCTGGGGAAACGTAAGGCTCGGATCGGAAAATTTTTTATTCCATCCGGTACGAAAAATTGTATATATAATGATATTAATGCTGAAAATGATGCCGAGGGCAACCAGTATCCCGCCAAACGGCAGGCGGATGAACCCTAAGTAATGGCCGTATAAAATGATGATAATCCACATGACATAGGAACCCGCCGCAATTAAAAAGCGGCGGATTCGCAAGGTCTGAATCGGATCATTTGCAGGAAATAAGCTTGGCATCAGTATTTAAAAAGTATTTAAAATGATTTTTTAACATCTCTCAGGGCGGTTTCCACGATTTCCCTGATTTCCGCCAGGCGTTTTTCAGACAATGCTTCAAATCTTAAAACAAGCGCCGGCTGGGTGTTGGAAGCGCGCACAAGTCCCCAGCCGTCTTCAAAGACAATCCGGGCGCCGTCAATGTCAATCACATCATAGTCTTTTTGAAAGATACCGGTGAGTTTGTCAACCACTGAAAATTTGATAGGGTCCGGACATTTCACCCGGATTTCCGGTGTGTTGTATGTTTTGGGAACATCTGCAAGCAGCTGGGAAATGGTCTGACCGGTGGCGGACAGAATCTCCAGAAGCCGGCAGGAGGCGTAGGTGGCATCATCATAACCGAAATACCGGTCCGCAAAAAACATATGCCCGCTCATTTCTCCGGCCAGTTCCGCATTTTCCTCTTTCATTTTTTTCTTGATCAGGGAATGACCGGTTTTCCACATGATGGCGTTGCCGCCGTGGGCCTTGATGTCGTCGTACATGGTTTTTGAGCATTTGACTTCCGAAATAAAGGTGGCCCCCGGTTTTCGGGAAAGGATTTCCCGGGCGAAAATGATCATGAGCTGATCGCCGTAAATCAGGTTTCCCTGTTCATCCACCACACCGATCCGGTCGCCGTCGCCGTCATATCCGATCCCCAGGTCCAGATGGTTTTTTTTGACCAGGTCAATCAGGTCCGCCATGTTTTCCGCCACGGTGGGGTCGGCTTCATGATTCGGAAAATTGCCGTCCATATCGCAGTAAATGTCGTGGACATCGCAGCCGAGCTGTTTTAAAATAGGCACCGTGACGACGCCCGCCGTGCCGTTTCCGGCGTCCACACCGACTTTCAAAGGGTTTTCGATGTGGATATTCTGAATGATATAGTCTTTATAGGGTGTCACGACATCGGCTGCATCCCGGGTGCCGCTCCCCTTCGCAAACTTTTTTTGCGAGATGATTTTTCTGATTTCCTGGATTTGTTCGCCGTGAACCGAATCCAGGTTTTGGCAGATTTTAAATCCATTGTATTCAGGCGGGTTATGACTGGCCGTCACCATGACCCCGCCTTGTTTATTCAAATGCCGGATGGAAAAATACTGGACCGGTGTCGGGCATACGCCGATGTCCGTGACATGACAGCCGGTTGACAGCAGCCCGTCGATGAGCAGTCCGGCATACCGCTCAGAAGTGTTGCGGCAGTCGCGTCCCACGGTCAGATGAAAACAATTGCTGTTGCCCAGAAAGGTGCCGATCCCTTTTCCGATATCCAGCACGTCTTCATCGGTGATCTGGGAGCCGGCAATCCCGCGGATGTCGTATTCTCTAAAAATATCGGGTGTCATGTTGCTCTCCTTCATCTTTATATTATAATATTCTAATATTATGGAATATTTAAAATAATGGCAAAATAAAAAGTTCAAATTTAAGGCGCGCAAAGACCGAAGCATGAGGCGTACATTTTGTACGTTGAATGCGTCGGGATGCAGCGTAACGCAGAAGTTGAATTTTTTATGAAGCCATCAGCCTTTGACCACGGCGACGGGGCGCAGTTTTGCCACCTTTTTTGAAATCCCCGACCCATGTACCACATTCACCACCTGGGAGATATCTTTATACGCATCCGGCATTTCTTCGGCCATGGTGGAGCGGCCGGTCCACCGGGCATAAATGCCCTTATCCGCCAGTTCCCGGTTAAGGGACCGGCCTTTGGCGGCTTTTTTGGCAGCCGTCCGGCTGAGCACGCGTCCGGCCCCGTGGCAGGTGGATCCGAACGTCTCATCCATGGCTTTTTGCGTGCCGGCCATTACATACGAAGCGGTTCCCATATCGCCGGGCAGCAGGATGGGCTGGCCGAAATC
>JAABSL010000028.1 GCA_011390415.1 Desulfobacteraceae bacterium | reverse complement strand
CGGATAATTTTTTCAAACAGCATTTCAGGGGTGACCCCTTTTTCTTCGGCTTCCAGCTTTTCCTTGAGCCCGAATTGTTCCTTAAACCAGGTCACCATCCAGAATCCGCGCATGATGGCCACTTCCGTATAATACTGGTCCGGCACCGCGGCGGGGTAGGGCGGGATAAACGGTTTCAGCTCCACATAACGCGAAATCGCGGTATTGACCGTGGCAATGGTGCCGAAACTCAGGCAGGCCGTTTCCGGGGTCAGGCATCCGGCCCCTAAAATTTCACAGGCCTTGTCCGAGCCTGCGGCAATCACCGGCAGACCGGCGGGAATGGTTGTGTCCTGAGCCGCTTTTCCGGTAATTCTTCCCAGCTGCTGCCCGGGTTTGACCAGTTCCGGGAGTTTTTCCGGTTCCACCGGAAACAGCTTCCATTTTAAATCATGTTTGCCCGCCCACTGGTAGGTTTTGGGGTTCACCGGCAGATAACCCACGTTGCTTCCCACGGAATCGGTAAATTCACCGGTTAGTTTGAAATTCAAATAACCGGACAATAACAGGTACTTGTGGGTTTTTTTCCAGATATCCGGCTGGTTCTGTTGAATCCAGTTGATCTGGCAGCTGGAGATGACCTTGTCGACAAGATCGTAAAGCTTAATTGTTTTCAGGACCGGGCTTAAAATCGGGGAAATGACTTTTGCCGCATCGGCTTTGCGCTGGTCCAGCCAGATAATGGCCGGCCGCAGGGCATTGCCGTCTTCGTCCACATTGACCACCGTGGCCCGCTGGGTGGTGATACAAACCCCGGCAATATGGGTTTTTAAGCGTTCGCTTTTTGCCAGCAACGCCCGGCAGGTCTGGCACAGCATTTGCCAGTAGTAATCCGGGTGCTGTTCGGCCCAGCCGGGATGTTCTGAAAAATAAGGTTCAATAGGCGTTTTGACCAGATCGACAATCTGTCCTTTCAGATCCACCAGAGCGGCCCGCATGGACTGGGTGCCTGCGTCAATGGTCAGGATGAGTTTGTCATTATTATTCATTGTCAGGCCCTTTATCTAAGCGGTTTGTTTTTTGTCCATATCCAGTCCCAGATGTCCGCCGGGATTCATGATGTCATTGGGGTCAAAATGCTTTTTCAAGGCGCGCAGAATTTCCATCTGCTCTTTGCCTAAGTGACGTTCCATGAGCGGGGCAAACAGTTTGCCCACCCCGTGGTGATGGCTGATGGAGCCCCCGTTTTTTAAAATCGCATCCAGTACGCCGTCATGGAATTTGCGGTATTCAGGCAGGTCAATCATCTTGAGTATGAAAATAAAATAGAGATTGGTGCCCTGGGGGTAAAAATGGGACGCATGGGTCATGCAGATGGTTCCCGGCCGGGATTTGATATAGGCGCGGACGCCGTCATGCAGGCGGTGGAGGTTTTCCCAGGTGACCCCGGATTCCACCGTGTCAATGAGGACCCCGTAATCCATGAGATCTTCCCTCATATACGGCTCTTTGTACCGGGTCTTTTCCCATTTTTTGGTGGCATACCCGCTCAGGGACATGGCCCCGTTTTGTTTGCAGATTTTAGAGACATGGTCCTTGACAAGATCGCTGAAATCTTTTTCACCTTCAGACCAGCCCATGCACAGGCAGCGCTCCATGGGTTTGTAGCCGCGAAATGTGATCAATTTATCTATAGGAGATCCGTGAATGCCATAAAGTTTCAGGCCTACTTCGGTTTCCTCCGGGTCGGAAATCCGGAATACGGCCGGCAGACCGAATTCCGCCTGGGTGATTTCCCGGCTGGCAGCGACCGCGGCTTCCCAGGACGGGAACATGAACCCGAACCGCCGGCGGTTTTTCGGCATATACCGGAAAATTTTCATGGTCACTTCCACCAGGATGCCGAAAGCCCCTTCATTGCCTTTCATGATGTCGTTGATTTTCGGACCCGTTGCGGTGGCCGGGTATTCCAGCGTTTTAAATGATCCCGCGGGAGTGACATATTCCTGGGCGAACACAATATCATAAGCGTCTCCGTAATAGGTGGAAGCCTGACCTGAACCGAGGGTGACCACCCAGCCGCCCACCGTGGAGAATTCAAAGGACTGGGGAAAATGACCGCAGGTGTATCGTTGTTTCACATTGAATCGTTTCGGTGCATTGTTTAAGGCGTCTTCATAATCCGGGCCGAACATTCCCGGCTGCACCGTCGCGGTCTGGTTCAGTTCATTGATGGCAATCAGCTGGTTCATGTGGGTGCTCATCACCAGCATGATGCCGGCTTTGGGAGTATTTAAACCCAGGGTCACCGATGACCCGCCGGAAAATACATAGATGGGAATATTCCGGTCGTTGCAGTACTCCACAATTTCCCGGACATCGTCTTTGTTTTTCGGGTGGACCACGATATCCGGTACATGGCGGACTTTCTGCTGCCTGAGGTCTATGGCTTCGTCCACGGTTTTGCCGTGACTGAATTTGACCCGGCTGTAATCATCCGTGTGGACGTTTTTTTTCCCCACAATTTTGGTGATTGCCTTGATGTCGGCATCTGACAGCGTTATCTCATGCTCAATGGCGACTTTTTCATTGCCTTCAAACAGGGGTTTTTTGAAGTCCGTATCCGTCATGTCGAATGTTTCCTTGAGCATTTCGTACCATTCATGGCTCGGGTGCTTGAATTCTTTTGGACTGCCCCATTTAAAAATTGAGCGGTATGAATTTTTTTTGGGTGCTTTTTCGGTCCAGTCCGGTTGAAAATTTTTTGACATGGGTTTCTCCAGTTGGGTTAAATGTGATCCTAAATAGTATGATGTTATCGTAAACAGCTACTCCGCCAGCATCCGGAGTGATTTTTCAGCAGCCGACGTTAAAACTTTCTGCATGATCTGCTTTGCCTGGTCCGGATCATGGTTTTTGATGGCCTTGTAAATGTCTTTATGAAACGCCCGGGTTTCTGCAATATTGTCCGGTCTGCTGAAATATAATGCATAATAGTCATTCATCTGGCTGGTGAACGCGTTTAACAGTAAAACATAGATGACATTACCGCTGGCCCGGGCGATAACATGGTGCAGGCGCATATCCTTCTGGGCCATATGTTCTTCTCCGGTGCCGAAAACGATGCGTTCAAGCTGTTCAATGTCTGTGCCGCTCCGGTTTCTGGCCGCGCAATATGCCATTTCCGGAACCAGCAGCTGCCGGAGATCCATGAGGTTTTTAAACACATCCATGTCCAGGGTCTTGTTTTTAAACAGCAGTTCCTTCACCAGTTCCAGGCTGCCGCTTTCAAGGTAATCTTTTACATATACCCCTTCACCGTGCCGGATTTCCACCAGGTCCATGCTTTCAAGTTTGCCTAAAGCTTCCCTGACCGTGGAGCGGTTCACATTCAGCATTTGGGCAAGGGCTCTTTCCGCCGGGAGCTTTTCGCCGGGCGCAATCTCCCGGTTGATGATTTTGTTCTGCAGCTGCCCGACAATTTCTTCGTAAAGCTTTGTTTTGTTTAAGGGTTTTAACAATGCAACCGGTTTAGCCATTAAAAGGACGCCTTATAAAAATTTAGAAATATTTTGGTTTAATGATACGGTGGTCCGACCACTAATTTATCGCAAAAAGAAAAGCAGGTGTCAATATGTTTTTCCGGTTATCCAATCCAGTTAAGATCAGCTGAAAAATGGCAGGTTGTTCAAACGCACCCCGTGCCGGTTATTAAGACCGCCCCGAATATGTTCAGATCCATTCCATCGGGTTGACCTTGTAATAGCCCTGCAGTTCTTCAAACAACTCCGGGTGTTTTTTCTTTAATTGTTTGGGCTTTTCAAAAAATGATTCGGTTGCCACTGCAAAAAACTCGGCAGGATTGGTGGCCCCGTACTTATCGATCACACTGGGTTTTCGTTTTCTTTTTTTCTCCTGCAGGCGGGTAAATTCTTTGGAAAAAATCTTTGCCCATGAGGTATAGGCGGATCGGTCTTCAAGAATCGGCGTCCCATCGCCGGAACCGTCCTCCTGGTCCAGCTGATGGGCAAATTCATGCAGCGTGACATTGTGTCCGTCAGAAAAATTAAACGCGCCATGCTTTATGCTGTCCCAGGAGAGCACCACCGTGCCGTGGGTCCATGATTCTCCCAGGCGAACCGATTTTTGGCCGGATTTATGGCGAAACAGACTGCTGCCGCCGGCAACATAGGTGCTCGGATAGACCAGAACGGAACTTAGTTTCGGGTAACAATTTTCCTTGCGGTTCAAAAGAAGCATGCACGCCTGGGCGGCAATGGTGACCCGAATCTCATCGGTTAGGGTCAACCCGCCGCAGCCTTCAAAAGATTTTTCCGAAAGAAATATTTTCATATCCTGATGCAGTTCGTGGCGCAGGGCAGGCGAAAGCCGGGCGTATGGAGGCAGGTTCTTTTCAAGGATCTTTACCCATTCATCTGAAAAAGGCTGTTTCAGCGCATTGCGCCGTCTGATCCGGCGCCGTATTCTGACGATCAGCATAAACGCCCCCCACAGAGTGCCGACAATTAAAAAGAAAAATATCAGGCGCATTAAGTAACCTCTTTTTTATTCCTAAAATTACCCGTCCGATGGTTTTGAAATGGTAAAGGGCAGGATTATTCTTTTTTTGTTTTGACCATCTGCATTACCCCTGTGATAAAAAATGCAACAGACAGACCCAGAAAAAATGCGGAAAAGAGCGAGACATTTAAAAACTGCGCTTTTACTTTATGCCAGTTGTTCAGGCCGACCCGGATATCTTCGGGAACCACCCGGTATTTTTGTCCTGCATGGTCGGAAGAAAAAAGCGCGCCCCGTTCGATATGATTATCAAGCAGTTCATTGTTTAAAAATATTTTAAAATCATTTGAAGTTTCGGAAAGCGGCACCGTCAGCGGCATGGGTGTCCACCAGATATCTTTGGGACCCCATACGGCTTTGCCATAATGAACGGCAAACTGAGAACCCGCCACAAAGATGCCGATCATTCCGATGAGCAAGAACGCATTGATTTTTCGCTTCATTTCAGTTCTCCAGAGAATTAATATTCAGGAATAAGGCAATTCGTTAAATTGACGATACCATGCATATTATGATAATGGGTTTTAAGTTCAATAATAATTCTCAGTTTTCTCCTTTAAATCTTTCACCGGGAATGAACAGGTATGACTGAAACGTATGATGTCATTGTTATTGGGTCAGGGTTTGGCGGTCCTGTGGCGGCAAAAATAACCGCTGACGCAGGCTTGCGAACGCTCATGATTGAACGCTCCGAAAATGTGGGGGAGAAAGTCATATCCGGGCTGACCATTCCCATCTATGGTTTTCTTTTCGGTCCTGATTTTATCCGGGACGGCAATCCGCCCTTTGAACGTCCGACAGACGGTATTATCAATTACATCATCACGGATATCGATAATGGTGAGATTGAAATCGACGATACCCTCCGTGTTCCCCGGCCTTTTTCCCCGGTGATTTCCTTTGGCTATAATTCTTATTGCAAACCTTTTTGCGAATGGGAAGCAAAACAGGCCCTATCTTCCGGTGCAGAGCTGCGCACATCCACCACGGTAGTTGATTTTATCCGGGAAAATGGAAAAATTGCCGGCGTTATCCTGGAAAACGGAGAAAAGATTTATGCTAAAATCGTTATCAATTCGGAAGGGTCACAGGGCCTGCTCGCTGTAAAGGCCGGGATCCGGAAGAAATACCCGCCGGAAGCTATTTCTTTGGCAGACACCTATGATTATGTGATGGACAAATCCGACGTGGACCGTATTTTCGGTTATTCCATAAGGTTCTGCTGGGGGTGGGATGAGCAGAAGATCGCACCCCCTCTCGGCCACGGTAATGGGCTGATGGTCTGGCCCTACAGGGATAGCATTCATTTTATGCAGGATCACTGTCTCCGGCTGGACGGAAAAAAAGTGCCCAACCTGCGGAAACGGTTTAAGCAATATCATGATAATATGACCACCAAACTGCCCTGGTGGCGGGATGAGGTCACGCCCAAATCCACGGTGCGTGCCCGAATGTGGGAAGGGTTTGAAATATTTGTGGGGCTGGATCCGGAACTGCGCAATATGGCAAATTATGATGACGGGATTATTCTGATCGGCGATGTGGCCGGCCTGGAAAGTACTGAACTGTGCGACGGGGTCCCGGCCGCCTGGTTTTCCGCGGAAATTGCAGCAGAGGTTGCCATTGCCGCCATCCGTGCCAATGACACGTCCAAAGCCTTTTTAAAACAATATGATGACCGGATCAAGGGCCATGATATTATCCAGTGGTCCATTACAGCCAAAAACCGGTATAATCTCCGCTATGCTCAGGAGAAAAAAGACAAGCGCCTGCTGAAAAAATATGTGCATTTCGGCTGGGGCATGGGCCAGCTCACTCATTCCTTGACCCCCATCCTGAAACTGACGTTTCTTTACATTAAAAAAGATCCGACAATTATAACAAAATGGATCAAAATGTATTTCCGGTATTATCAGAACTGGATCCATAATGCCTATGATTTTGCGGGCCGGGAAGATCGCGTGTTCGATAAAACCCGGCAGCCCAAAGTCGGTGAAACCATATTTAAAATATTCGTAGGAGGCCTGGAATGGCTGCTGCGCCTTCTCAGTCCGGTGATAAAACTGCTGGCGGTGGTCGGTTTTTATCTTTCAGGACTCGCCAACCCGTTAATGAAGATATTGCTGCCGGTCGTCCGCGGGGTTTATAAACTGCTGCGCAAGCCTCTGGCGCCTTTTGGAAACTGGCTGGCGGACAGGATCGTCAATTTTGTTAAACATGCGGACCCGAAAATATTTGAAGTAAATCAGAAACAAAAGCAGGGTCAGTCCGCTGAATAATTGTATTTAAAACAGGTGATTAAAATGGACCAGAATAAGCGCACGCATGGGGATTTTCCGGGGGTGGAATGGGTGGACGGCACCGGCGAGTTCATATCTGTTGATGGAAAAAAATGCACCGGATGCGCCAATTGCGTAAACGTATGCCTTGGTGACTGCTGGACCCTTGTTGCAAAGAAAGCGAAGATCAAAACCCTGGACACCTGCATGGAGTGCGCATCCTGCTGGTATGTCTGCGAAAGCGCCGCCATTTTCTTTAAATGGCCGGCCGGCGGCACCGGATACCGGTCCGACTGGGGATAGGGGATAATTTTTTTTTAAATCTTCACAAGTTTTTTCCAAGGCGGTTTTTTCAAATTCCGACTTTATATCAGTTCGCGCTCCTGCTTTTATCCTGTCACATTCTTTGTCAATACAAACAGGCGGCTGTCAATTCATCATTGAACGTCCCGGCAGGTTAATTTCAAAGATGCGGTTACCCTGGCCGGCAAATGGTGTCCTGGCAAATTGTGCCATATTGACATTTAATTTAACAGTTCTTAAGATATTTTCATATGTCAATTTAAGGGTTCTTCAAAATACCGATTTTGCTTTTGATGATTTTTTCAATATTTGAAACGCTCAACTTAGGTGACACAAAAAAGGTTTGACATGATCACCCTGCTGGCAAAAGCGCTGAAAGTTTTAAATGCTGAAGCCGCACCTGCCCAGATCAGTGCTGCCTTCTGCCTGGCCCTGTTTTTTTCCTTTATGCCGTTTCTTACCCTCCAGCACGTAATATTGCTTTTTCTGGTTCTGGTACTGCGGGTTAATCTCACCGGCTTCATTCTGGGCTGGATGGTGTTTTCCGCCGCCGCCTTTATCCTGGACCCGCTTTTTCACCGCCTGGGCATGGCGGTTTTGTCCGCAGATGCCCTGTCGGGCTTGTGGCGCACGCTTTATGAATCCGCTTTCTGGCACCTGACCCGCTTTAACAATACCGTGGTCATGGGCGGTTTTATCGCCGCTCTGGTGCTTTTCCTTCCCCTGTATTTTGTTTCCAATGCGCTGATCCGCCGCTATCGGGAACATTTTATGATCTGGCTGCAAAAGACCCGGCTGGCACAGGTGATTAAAGGAAGCCGTATCTATTCGGCATACCGGACCGTATCCGGATGGAGGAATCCGGCATGACGAAACTGAACCGATTCCACCAACTGATACGATGGCCGGGGTTGATTGCTTTTGCGGGAATTGTCGCTGCCGCTGCCGCCGCCTGGTACCTGCTGGCAGATTATGTCATAGAATACACGGTGGAGAAAACCGCCACAACGGCGGTGGGTGCCCGGGTGGAGCTTGCATCCGCGGACCTGACCTTGTTCCCGCTGGGATTGGAATTAACGGACCTTCAGGTTACCAATCCCAAACAGCCCATGAGAAATGCGGTCATTGCGGACAGAATCCGGATGACACTCAATGCCGGCCATCTGATAAAAGGTAAAAAGGTGGTCGAGGATATGTCCGCCACAGGGATTGCGTTTGATACGCAGCGGACCACTTCGGGTGCCCTCAAAAAGGCCGCAACCCCTTCCGGAGAAGAGCCCGGGATCAGTGAAAAAATCCGTTCCCGCTTAGGGGAGTTTCCTTCCTTTGCAACTCAGAATGCAAAAGAGATTCTGGAAAAGGAAAAAGAAAAACTGGTGACCCTGGAGCAGGCCGAAGCCCTTAAGTCGGACATTGCCGCTGAAAGAAAAAAATTCGAGGAGCGGCTGGATTCGCTGCCGGACAAAGAAACCTTTGAAGAATACAAGAAGCGCATAAAAGAGATCCGGCAGGATTCCGGGTTGTCCGGCGGCGTGATGGGGGCCATTGGCAAGGTGGATGAGATCCGGAAGATCAAAAAAGATATGGAAACGGACCTGAAGGAGCTGCGCCGCACCGCAAAGGAGCTGAACCAAAGCCGGGAAGAATTTCAAAACCGTTTAAAAGATCTTAAAGACGCGCCGGCCCGGGATGCGGAGCGGCTGATGGAAAAGTATGCAATATCTCCCCGGGGCATCGGCAATATGTCTGCTCTTGTATTCGGGCCAAAGTATGCCGGGTGGGTGGAATCCGGGCTTATCTGGTATCAGCGCCTCTCTCCTTATCTGGCCGGAATGATGCGCGCCGGCGAATCCGGAAAAGAAAAGCCCCCTCGGGGAGAAGGAATTGACATGGAATTTACGCCGCGTCAACAGATTCCCCGATACTGGATAAAGACCGCAACCTTGGCCATGGAGATTGGCGGCAACCGTGCGACCGGTCAGTTCAGCGATCTTTCCTCCGATCAGCAGGCACTGGGTCAGCCCTTTGTATTTTCCTTTTCCGGTACCGGCCTCAAAGATACCGGGACGCTGGAGGCAAACGGCCATATGGACCGCACCCGTCCGGACAACCCGGAAGATCGGGTCGAGTTTACCTTAAAACAATATCCCCTGAGCGATCTGGTTCTTCTGGACCGGGAGGATCTGTCGGTGTTTCTGGAATCCGCCCGAATGGAGAAGACAGCCGGCAGCATTGAAATTGCCGGTGAAAAACTGGAAGCC
>JAABSL010000027.1 GCA_011390415.1 Desulfobacteraceae bacterium | reverse complement strand
CACCGGTTGCCGGTCATTTAAACAAAGGATTGCCTGTGGGTTGTCTGGGGCCGGAAATAACGGCCGATAAATTAATCCACCTGGATTTACCGAAACCGCGTGTGTCAGAAAACAGAGAAATCCAGGGACAGGTCATCCGTATCGACCGGTTTGGCAATTTGGTTACCAACATAGATCATGAGCTGATTCAGGAAACCTTTGACACGGTGGATACGCGAGATTTGAATATTTCCATCGGCGGTCATCACATTTCCGGCTTGTCTGCCAGTTATCAGGAAACCGCGGCCCGCTCATTGCTGGCACTCGTCGGAAGCACGGGGTTTATGGAAATTGCGGTAAACGGCGGCAGCGCATCTGAGTTTTGCGGGGCCGGGCAGGGCACTATGGTATCGATTCGTCCGGCGGAAGAATCGTGATGTGTTTCTGCCGGTTATAAATAGGTGTCAGAAAAAACTTGACTTTCCTTTCCGAAAACGTCATGTAATATACTTTTTTAGATCAAATTGTCACACAGACCCGTTTTTAAGCTTACATTTTAAAATCAAAAACAAGATCCGTGCTGATTATAACTTTGTTCCGGCAGCAAACTGTCTGAGAATAACTGAGTTTTCTCTTGACATCCGGATCAATTTTCATTAATTATCACGAATTAAATTTTTGACAGGAGTTATATACAGTGAAGAAATATACTTACAGTGCCAAGCAGAGCGATATCCAGGAAAAATGGTGGGTGGTGGATGCTGAAGGAATGATCCTCGGCCGTTTGGCCAGTGTCGTGGCGGCCCGGTTAAGAGGAAAGCATAATCCGCTGTTTACCCCCCATGTGGATTGCGGTGATTTTATTGTTGTGGTGAATGCGGATAAAATTGTGTTAACCGGCAGAAAGCGGCAGCAGAAAATATATTATCGTCATAGCGGCTACATCGGCGGGTTAAAAGAAATTACCGCGGAAAAGCTTCTTGAAAAACGACCGGAAGACCTGGTTCGGTTTGCGGTCAAAGGGATGCTCCCGAAAAATTCTTTGGGCCGCTCAATGTTCAGTAAACTGAAAGTATATGCCGGCGGCGACCATCCGCATCAGGCCCAGCAGCCGCAAGTGTTTGATGCAAAAGCAAGTGTATAAAAATTATTTAAATTAATCATAATATTGGAGCAAAGCGTTTAATGGGACAAGAAAATATTTACTATGCAACCGGAAGGCGTAAAACTGCTGTCGCAAGAACATGGATGACACCCGGAAAAGGTGAAATTATCATCAATAACAAACCGATGAATGAATATTTCCGAGTGGATACCGCCCGGCAGATTACCGCACAAGCTTTGGAATTGACCAATACGGTAGGAGATTTTGACATCCGGGTCAATGTAAAAGGCGGTGGAACGGTGGGACAGGCTGGAGCGGTCCGGCATGGTATTACCCAGGCCCTGTTTCAGGTTAATCCCGACTTTCGACATATTCTGAAAAGAGCGGGATTCGTCAAACGTGATCCGCGAAAGAAAGAGCGAAAGAAATACGGTCAAAAAGGCGCCCGCGCAAGATTCCAGTTTTCCAAACGTTAAGATTTATTGTTTTTTAAAAAAATTTCAAGGGGATCCGGCATTTTTGCCGCTGATCCCCTTTTTTAGTTTTGCTCAACTTGGGTTGAATTTTCCCTGGACCACCTTATTCCGTCCGCTGTCTTTTGCTTCATAAAGGGCGTTGTCCGCATCTTTTATCAACACATCTGATGACAGATTTTGCGTCGGGATCATGGAAGATACCCCAAGGCTTAATGTGATAAACCCGGAGACAGATGACGCTTTATTCGGGATTTTGAGCTGTTCAATTGCCGTCCGTACGGATTCCGCCACTTTGAGCGCACCGTAAAGATCCGTGTTGGGCATGATGATGGCAAATTCTTCCCCCCCGTACCGTGCCACCAGGTCGATGGACCGCTTTACCGTTTTTGTGAGCGCATCGCTAATGGAACGAAGGCATCGGTCCCCGTACTGATGGCCGTAAGTATCATTATAAGATTTAAAGCAGTCCACATCGCACATGATCAAAGACAGCGGCAGTCCTTCCCGTTTCAGACGGTTCCACTCGGTATTCAATTTTTCATTGAACTGACGACGATTCGCCACCTGGGTCAGTTCATCGATGACTGACACAAGCCGCAGCCGCTCATGGGCCTCCTGAAGCGCCGCCTCGGCCTTTTTCCGTTTGGTAATGTCAAAGAAAGAAACAATGCTGGTCTCCTGCTCCTGAGGGGTATAGATTTTCATGACCACATGTTTCAAATTCCGCGCTTTGTCCACAAACAGGCATTCGTATTCCGTGGGCAGCGGCAGTCCTCTTTCCTTTTGTTTGGTGTGGAAGCGCCGGATTCTATATAAACTTTTACGTTCAATAAATTCGCTCAGCCGCTTTTTCCCGGCGATGTCATTTTTTGAAAAACCGGTGAGTTCGGCAAATTTGGTGTTGACCATGGAAATGCGCAGATTCTTTTCAACAAGGATTGTGGCGGTACCGGTGTTTTCAAACAGATTCCGATATCGTTTCTGGCTTTGGGTCAGTCTGGCAGCTGCCTCGCGCAGCCGTTTAATGGAGCTCTGCAACGCCGACTTTGCCTGCTTTCTGGACGTAATGTCTTCAATCGTAGCCATAATCCGCTCATGCCACTGGGTGATATTGAAACGGATAATGACATGTTTGATATTATTTTGTTTGTCGACCATCTTGCATTCGTATTCAGTCGGCGTGGTGCCGCCCATTTTCCGCCGTTTGGCATGAAATCGCCGAATCCGCTGCAGGTCATCTTTGTAAATTAAATCAGAAAGTCTTTTTTTGTTGTATAATTCGCTTTTCGAATATTTTGTAAGCGCTAAAAACTTTGAATTAACTAACGATATCAACATATTGTCTTCTATCAGAACCATGGCGGCACTGCTGTTGTCAAAGATGTTGCGGTACCTGGCCTCACTTTTCTGCAGTGCCATTCCCAGCTGTTTCAGTTTGTAGTTGTTGAGTTCGAGGTTTGTGGATCGGGTTTCAGATTTTGCTTGAATAGTGTCAATCCGGACAATGAGAAAAAAAGCGTAGATCAGGAAAAAAGTACATAGAAAGAGAAAAGCCAGTGAATTGGCATGTATGCCCAGCAGCTGAGAACGGATTATAAATACCAGTGGTGCGATCAGCGCGGTTGTTTGAAGTATGGAGCGAAAAGCCGTAAAACCATGCTGAATCCCGTTTCCAATGGCAGCGATCACGATCAGCATCATCATAGGGGCCGGTATTGCCGGATCAAACAGCCATGCGATATGGGCGGTGACAATATCCAGCTGATTGGCGGATATCATGGTTTTTTTTATGAAACCGAGACGGATGGTCTGCCGGTAAAGATACAGGTGGTAGAGCAGAAAAAAGAGACATGTCAGAATCACGACATTCAAAGGCACCAGCAGCGGGGCGGCGGACCGGGTGGCAAAATACAGAATGCTCATTAATGGAAGGCTGAGTCGTGCAATTAATTGCAGTTCCGGCGCATTCACCCTGAAAGACGGCAAGTTAAATCCGGGACGTTTTTTGCTTTCTGTCAGTTCGATACTGCTCAGGTCCACCACGGTATCGTGTTCCGGATAATCCAACGCCAGGCTGTCAAAGTCAACTATCGGGTCATGGAGCGGGGTATTTGTATTTGTCGGAACCAGCACGATATGAAATACGCCTCTTTGTTTGAACATTTAGTTTGTAATTTTCTCGGAAAAACAGGAGCTTGTCAATAAAAATGCGGACACGAAGGCGATAAGGGCAATGGGACTGCGCAATACGGGCAATAAAAAATCTAATACAAAAGAAACATATCCCCTGAAGCAAAGCTATGTATTCTGTGTAAATTGATCGGCATAATACTTGATAAAGGATGAATTATCTTATAATAAAATTAGTTAAATCACATCAAGATATCGTTTTATTCATCGAACCTGAACCCGACAGGATGGAAAAGGAATAATGGAACGGCTGGATTATTTTATTAAGCGTTTACTGTTAATTATTCCAACATTTATCGGCATCACGATCCTGTGTTTTTTGCTGATTCAGTTTGTTCCCGGCGGACCGGTGGAGCAGGCCATTATGCAGATGAAAGGCATCGGCAGCGGTGAAGTGAGCACTGGTGCCGGTTCTGCCCAGTCGATTTCTGAAAAACAGCGCAAGGAGATCGAAGCCTATTACGGATTTGATCAGCCGGTTTACAAGCGTTACTGGAAATGGCTGGTCAACGATCGCATCGGCATGAAAATGCCGTCATATAAGTTTCCGAACAAAACCGCCTGGCAGCTCATTCAGGAACGATTTAAGGTGTCCCTGATTTTCGGGATTACCGGATTTCTGTTGTCCTATCTCATATGCATTCCGTTGGGAATTTTTAAAGCCCTTCGTCATAATTCCTTGTTTGATGTAAGCTCAAGCATCATTGTCTTTATCGGATATGCAATTCCGGCTTTTGCACTGGGGATGGTGCTTAAAATGCTGTTGTGCGGCACGGTGGAAGGCATGTGGAATATTTTTCCCATTTCCGGATTTCATTCCGAGGGGTATCACGCCTTATCGCTGACCGGAAAGGCAAAAGATATCTTCATGCACATGTTTCTGCCGGTCCTGTGTTATGTGATCGGCAATTTTGCTGTTTTAACGCTTTTGATGAAAAA
This sequence comes from Desulfobacteraceae bacterium, assembly GCA_011390415.1. Classification (GTDB taxonomy): domain Bacteria; phylum Desulfobacterota; class Desulfobacteria; order Desulfobacterales; family Desulfosalsimonadaceae; genus SURF-3. Next base: position 4,804 of record JAABSL010000027.1, on the reverse strand, counting down.
TTCTTTAATCGAGCAGATCAGCCGGGATTATATCCGGACCGTCATTGCCAAAGGCGGCAGTTTTTCCCGGGCGGTCTGGGGGCATGCATTCCGGAATTCTCTGATTCCTATTGCAACCGGCATGGGCGGCATCCTGACTGTGATGTTTGCCGGGTCGGTGATTATAGAACAGGTGTTTGAAATTCCGGGCATGGGGCGCTTGAGCCTGGAAGCCATCGTCGGCCGTGATTATCCGGTATTTATGGGCATTCTGGCACTCACCTCCATTCTCGGATTGCTGGGCAATATTTTGTCTGATTTTTTATATGTCATCATTGATCCGCGGATCAACTTTCAGAAATCCTGACATAGATTTAATAATGAAAATTCGAATATTAAAAAATCCGGTGGCCAAAAAACGATTTGCCCGTTTTAAGGCCATGAAGCGGGCTTATTTTTCCCTGTGGATTATGGGGATTTTATACGGCCTGAGTCTTTTTGCCGAAGTCGTGTGCGGCAATGTTCCGCTGTATGTTCAATATAACGGGCAATCGTATTTTCCGGTGGTAAAATATTATGCGGAAACCGAATTTACCCAAAGCGGGCGCCTGACCCGGCCGGATTACCGGAACTTAAATCAGTCAGCGGATTTTGCGCAAAATGCCCGAAATTTTATGATTTTTCCCCCCATTCCCTTCAGCCCTCTGGAGAGCATTGATCCCGAAACCATTGCCGTTTCCGATCAGGTGGAACTCCGGATGACCCCCATGCCGCGTATGGGAACTGTCGATGTTTCACCGGATTTTACCATTGGCCGGTCCATGTCCCTGGAATCTTTTTTCGGCATTTCTCAAACGAATTTTTACAATGAAAATCTGTCACAGTTTTTCATTTTATCCGATGCCCTGAAAAAATCGCTGGCAAAAAGGTTTGCAAACCAGGCCGCTCCGTATTCAGAATTTATGATCCGGACCCGCGCCGGAAAACAGGTGATTGTAACTTTGCCCACATTCCGGCCCCGGGAAAATCCTCCTGACAAGATCCGATTGACCCTCAAAGAAAGCATCGATGAAATTCAATCGGCGGAATCGATATTTTTTGATCGCGCTCTGGAACCGGTTTCAAAACAGGGCCCCATGCCGAACCGGCTCTGGGACCAGATTCCGGAAGAAGAGCAACGGCTTCTTAAAAATCTGGCCAATACCCGGTTCGATCGATATGTTGATGATTATCGCGTGATCATCGATCAGCAGCAGTATATTGCATCATTTCTCAAAGAAGAAGTCCGGTTCCCTTATCCGCCGGTCAAAGGCCATCTGATGGGAATTGACGGTGCGGGCCGGGACGTGCTGGCCCGCATTATCTATGGTCTTCGCATATCTTTGACCTTCGGGCTTCTGCTGGTGGGATGTTCCATGCTGCTCGGGGTGATGGCCGGCGCTGTGCAGGGATTTTATGCCGGGACGCTGGATATAACCGCTCAGCGGATGATTGAAATCTGGAGTGCGCTGCCGTTTTTGTATGTGATGATTTTAATGGGATCGATTTACGGAAGAAGTTTTATCCTGCTGCTGATCTGTTATGGATTATTCAACTGGGTGGGGATTTCCTACTATATCCGGGCGGAATTTTTAAGCCTGCGCAAAAGACCTTTTGTGGAAGCTGCCAGATGCATGGGGGTGCCTTCCGTTAAAATTATTTACCGGCATATCCTCCCCAATGCGCTGGTTCCGGTAATCACATTTTTTCCTTTTTTTCTGGTGGGGGCCATCGGCGCGCTGGCAGCACTGGATTATCTCGGATTCGGTCTTCCGCCGCCCACGCCGAGCTGGGGAGAACTGTTATTTCAGGCCCAGCAGTACCGGTGGGCCTGGTGGCTGATTCTTTATCCGGCACTGGCGCTGTTTATCGTGATGCTGCTGGGCGTCTTTGTGGGCGAGGGCGTGCGAAATGCGTACGACCCGAAACAATATACCCGGCTTCAATAAGTCGTGATCTTAATGGATGCATATGACCGTTAAAAAAAATGATAGTGAACCGGAAAACCGGCTGTTGACCGTCAGAAATCTGGCGGTCAGCTTTGCCACCGATGACGGAACGGCAAAAGCGGCGGACAGCGTTTCGTTTCATATTGAAAAAGGGGAAAACGTCGGCCTGGTGGGAGAATCCGGATGCGGCAAGTCCGTGACCGCGCTTTCCATTTTGCGCCTGATCCCTTCGCCCCCCGGCAGGATTGACGCAGACGGCATTTGGTTTGACGGACAGGATATCCTTTCCATGCCATCGAAACAGTTACAGGATATCCGGGGACGTGCCATCAGCATGATTTTTCAGGAACCCCTGTCCGCACTGTCTCCGCTGCATCGCATCGGCCGTCAGATGATGGAAACGATTTTGCTGCACCGGAAAATGCCGGCAAAAGCGGCCTGGCAGTTTGCCGAACAATGGCTGGGCAAAGTGGGAATTCCGGATGCGGCGGAACGGATGTATGCCTATCCGTTTCAGCTTTCCGGGGGGATGCAGCAGCGGATCATGATTGCCATGGCCCTGATGCTGGCACCGCAACTGATTATTGCCGATGAACCCACTACCGCCCTGGATGTGACCACCCAGGCCCAGGTGTTTGACCTGATAAGGGCAATGAAAGCCGAAGACACCTCTATGCTTCTGATTACCCACGACATGGGCGTGGTCTGGGAGATGTGCGAACGCATTATTGTCATGTACGCCTCCCGGATCGTGGAAACCGGCAGCCGGGAAGATATCTTTTCAAACCCCAAACATCCGTATACCATCGGGCTGTTAAACGCCATTCCCAAATTAACGGGCGAGCGGGGAAAATTAAACGATATTCCCGGCCAGGTGCCGTCTCCATTTGATTATCCCCGAGGATGTCATTTTGAAAAGCGATGCCCGTTTTCAATGGAAAAGTGCGTTCATGAACAACCGCCGTTTTATGATTGCGGGCCCGGACACCGGGCGGCTTGTTTTTTACTGGCGGATAATGCCGGATAAGGAATGTTTGCAGTCAGGTATTATAAATTGCTGAGGGCTTGAGTGTTCAGGTGTCAGGAAAAGAAGACAGAAAACTGACACCTGAAACCCGAAATCAATTGAATGGAAATCGGATAAAATAATGGCACAAAATGCCGAAAAATCTAAGACAGTTGAAAAGCCGTTGCTCCGGATAAAGGACTTAAAAACCTGGTTTCCGGTGAAACGGGGTCTGTTTTCAAGGACAGTGGATTTCGTCCGTGCTGTTGATGGTGTCAGCCTGGAAATCTATCGCGGGGAGACGCTGGGGCTTGTCGGGGAATCCGGTTGCGGCAAAACCACCTTGGGAAGAACGTTGTTAGGGCTTGAAAAGTCAAACAGCGGGGAAATGTTTTTTGATGATATGCCGCTGCACGCGTTAACCCCGCGTGCAATGAAGCAGTTGAGAAAACGGCTGCAGGTCATTTTTCAGGACCCGATGTCTTCATTGAATCCGCGCATGACAGTGATCGATATTGTTACCGAAGGGATTGCGCAATTTAAAAAAATCGAAGGATCAAAAGAAGCGCACGCCCGGCGCTTATTAAAAGAGGTCGGTCTTGCAGCAGATTCGATCTATCGGTTTCCCCATGAATTTTCCGGCGGCCAGCGGCAGCGAATCAGCATTGCCCGGGCCATTGCCCTGAGACCTGAATTCATTATATGCGACGAGGCGGTCAGTGCCTTAGACGTTTCCATTCAGGCGCAGATCATCAATCTGCTGATATCGCTTCAGCAGCGATACCGGCTTTCGTATTTGTTCATCTCCCATGATTTAAGCGTGGTCAGCAATATCGCCGATCGCATAGCGGTGATGTATCTGGGCCAGATTGTGGAATCGGCAAAAACATCCGACATCATCCAAAATCCGCTGCATCCGTATACCCGGGCATTGATTTCAGCAGTACCGGTGCCGGGTAAGAAAGGTCTCCAGCGCACCCTCTTAAAAGGAGAAATTCCCTCTGCTTCTTCCCCGCCACCCGGATGCCGGTTTCATCCCCGGTGTCCTGATGCGATGGAAATCTGCAACTGCGCCGCCCCTGACCGGGAGAAATTTCACGGGCGGGAAGTATGGTGTCATCTCTATGCACATCCGGCGGATTAAGGAGAAGGCGCGGGGCATCATGAAATACGGCACCGGGACGGGTTTCATGTGTCAGTTTTCAATGTGCAGAGTCAATGCGTTTTTCCGTTTAAATGTTATTTATTGAGAACGGGAGTTTCACGGAAATTCCTGCAAAAGTCTCTCAATTGAGCCGAATGTCAGGTACTGTCGTTTTGTATGGTTTTTGCAATGGAACAAGCCCCCGTCCGCATGTATTCTTGAAATCGTTGTCGTGCCAACGTGTCAACAACGTTAAAAATGAGCTTATTTTCCATACCAGGCGGCAATTCGAATACCCGGCAATTGCTGCCTGGTGAGATTTTTATACGTGGTTGTTCAAAAAAAATTACGGCCTGTTGCGCCGTCCTTTTTTCATTGCTTTCACTTTTAACGAAACATGCTGCCAGCGTTCTTTTTCCACACGGTCGGCGCTTTTGTGCTGTCGGTTCGACAGATAATCCAGTTCCCGCTTCATTTTTTGATAGCTTTCCAGTCTATCTGATGAAATTTCGCCATTACTGACCGCCTGAAGGACCCGGCATCCGGGTTCCTGCATATGACTGCAATCGGAAAACCGGCATTCACCAGCCAAAGTCTCAATTTCCGGAAAGGCGGCCCCGATTCCTGAACCATCGTTCCAAAAGGCAATTTCACGAATACCGGGGTTGTCGATGATCATACCTCCCT
>JAABSL010000026.1 GCA_011390415.1 Desulfobacteraceae bacterium | reverse complement strand
CTTCAGTCTTCAACCTTATACCTTTGACCTGTTTTTTGAAATGCTTGACATCAAAACAACCGACACCGGCGTCAGTTTTAAAATCTATGTTCAACCGAAAGCGTCAAAAAATGCCATTGTCGGACTGCACGATGATGCGTTAAAAATTCGATTGACCGCACCGCCGGTAGACGGAGCAGCCAATAAGCTGTGCGTTAAATATCTTTCCAAAGTAACGGAAATATCCAGGGCCGCCATTGAAATCGCATCCGGCCATTCCAGCCGCACAAAACACATCCTGATTCAGTGCCCAGAAGCCGGTTTGTCTCAAGAAGCGGTCATTTCAAAAATAAAAAAACTGGCCGCCATAAAAACCTCTTGACAATATTACGATGCAAATGCTATTTAATATTCTTTGATGCGGGGTGGAGCAGTCTGGTAGCTCGTCGGGCTCATAACCCGAAGGTCACAGGTTCAAATCCTGTCCCCGCTACCATACATAAAATCAATAACTTAGCCGGTGTTTTACACCGGCTTTTTTATTGTCTGAACATATTATTTTCCGCACTATACCCCACACAGATATCTTCAATCCTTTTTCTGGTCAACACCGCGCCATTGCTTCCTCCTACAATAAAATAATTCTGCAGTTTTGAGAAAAATGTTATTTTTCAGATGTTTATTGTTGACTCTGTGTTCCTTTTTCAGCTATTTTTCATCATTTCCTGCATAATAATCAGTAAGGATTCAGAATGCTTTAGGGGGTGACCAGTATGGCTTTAAAGCAGTGGCCGACAAAACAATGGCCGGCGGGCGTTTCCCATGTCGTTTCGGATTACAACCGACCGCTGTTTGACATTCTCGATGAGTCTGCCCGGGATTATCCGGACAAGGTCTTTACCATTTTTAACGGCGGCACCAAGACGTTTGCCGAGGTAAAAAACACCGCGGACCGGATCGCCAATTTTCTGGTTTCCAACGGCATTCAAAAAGGGGACCGGGTGGCCATTTTTTTACCCAACATTCCCCACTATCCGGCCATCTTTTTCGGCATTCTCAAAGCCGGGGCCGTCTGCGTGACCTGCAACCCTTTATATACCTCCACCGAACTCAACTACCAGCTTAAGGATTCCGGCGCCAAAGCGGTCTTCTGCATGGATCATGAACTATTTTATCCCACAACAGCTGCGGCGATAAAAGGCACGGAGATCAAAACCACGGTGATCTGCAATGTAAAAACCTATCTGCCCAAATGGAAAGCCATCCTTGGCAGTCTTTTAGGCAAAATCCCCAAAGCGGATCAGCATGAACCCAGTCATTTATTTTTTGACCAGATCATAGAAAGTTATCAACCCAAAGCCCCGGATCTCCGGATCGATCCGGAAAAAGACCTGGCCCTGATCATATACACCGGCGGCACCACCGGAGTCCCTAAAGGTGCCGCCCTTACCCATTCCAACTTTGCCTACGATCTGCGCGCGCTTGAAGAATGGACCAGGCTTCCCCATGGGCCCGGAGAAAAACCGGAAATGATCAAGCAAGGCGGGTTCCATACGTTTCTGGGGGTTCTGCCGTGGTATCACAGCTTCGGCATGACCACCTGCATGATGACGGCGTGCGGTTCGGCAAACCGGCTGGTATGCATTCCCGATCCCCGGGCCGGCGATCCGCCCTTTTCCGAAGTACTTAAGGCGGTCGAAAAATACAAAGTAACGATTATGCCCGCGGTCCCGACAATTTTTGTCGCGTTCATCAACCACCCTCATTTAGAGAAATACGACATCACCTCCCTGATCGGATGTTTTTCCGGCGGCGCGCCCCTGCCCCCTGAAGTGTGCAGGCAATTTGAAGCAAAAAGCGGGTCCGTTATTTTCGAAGGCTACGGACTAAGTGAAACCGCCCCCGTGGCCAGCGCCAATCCGACAGATAAAACCAAACGCAAAATCGGCTCCATCGGTTTTCCGATTCCCGGAACCGACATCAAAATCCTGGACCTGGATACCGGAAGCCATGAAATGCCGCAGGGCGAAGACGGAGAAATCGCCATCAGCGGGCCCCAGGTCATGCAGGGATACTGGAACAGACCCGAAGAGAACCAGGCCGTATTTCGCACCGTTGACAATAGCCGCTATTTTCTAACCGGCGATATCGGTCACATTGATGAAGAGGGATATATTATCATCACGGACCGCAAAAAAGATCTGATCCTTGTCGGGGGATTCAACGTTTATCCCAGAGATGTGGAGGACATACTTTTTCAACATCCCAAAGTGGCCATGGCCGCTGTTATCGGTGTGCCGGACGCCAAGAGCGGAGAAACCGTCAAAGCCTATATTCAGCTCAAACCCGGAGAGTCCGCTTCCGAAAAGGAAATATCGGAATTCTGCAAGACGCATATGGCAGGGTATAAACGGCCCAAGTATATTGAATTTCGTGAGGAGTTGCCGGTTTCGCCCATTGGCAAAGTCCTTCGGCGGGTGTTAAGAGATGAGGATAAAGTAAAATAGCAGCACAGGGGCAAGCCCCCGTTTGGAGAACAAATTTAATTATCTTAAATAACACTAAAATCAATTCTTTATTAATTTTACAATCAATATTTTCTTGACATTTCAGTCAGATATGGAATAAACAGCAAAACTAAAATTAATCACCCAAAAATATCCAACTGACAGATCAGATAAATCAAGGATTGGAGCATGGTTCCAGTCTTTTTTTTAGGCATCAAAACGAATTTAAAAAACAGCCGGTTGTCGCCGTTTAACGCAGGTGTCACCACTTAAAATAAAGCTCTCCGGAAAAATATAATTCGCCGGAAAAGCAATTGCCTGAATGCGCTTGTTAATTTTTATGCACCGGTTTTTAACTTCAGTCATGCAGGCCCTTCAATAACTTATCCAATACACGGATTCAGCGTTCCGATCCGTTAAAGCGTTCAATTAAGTAACCAGACAAGATGTTATTTAATATACAACACTTTTATTAACTCAAAGAGGAGGGAAAGAATGAAGCGGTTATTGGTTTTATTTTTAGTGCTGTTTTTATGCACACCAGCGGTTGCGGGCAACATGACGGACAACATTGACTTTGCGGGACATGTCCGGTTCCGGGGATATGACATGCAGAACATGTGGTCCTTTAATGATGATGCGGATTTTGATAACTGGAAAACCTATCGCCTGCGCAGCAGCTTCCAGTTTAAAGCCACCCCGTCGGAAAATATCTCCGGGATGCTGAAACTGACCAACCAGACCTATGGGAACGGCGTTGTTGATCGCATTGGTGTTGACGGTGACAATTTAGGAAACAAAGTCTTTGTTGACAATGCGTTTATCACAGTGGCCGATTTTTTTGGCACAGGTGCAACCTTAAATGCCGGCCGCATGAATCTGATGTATGGTTCCGGATTTGTCCTGTTTGACGGTAACTCTCAATTTGCCTCAACCAGCCTTTATTTCGACGGCTTAAAAGTCTCCTTTCCCCTGGGCGACTACGCGGTACTGGATGCGTTATATTTTAAAGACGAAGAAAACAACCGTTCCGAAGCTGCCAAAGACGACATCACAATGGGGGGTGCTTATCTCACCGCCCAGTGCCCGTTCATGGGCGGGAAACAGGAACTTTATGTATTAAACCGCGATGATGAGAATATCAGCAAAGACATCTGGGTAAGCGGTATTCGACTGTCCGACACAATCGGCTTAAGCGAGGACCAGTTCGCCCTGGATTATTCAGGTGAATTTGCCTATCAGTTCGGTCAGTTCAATGATGCGGCAGATGTTGACCAGGATGCCATGGGCTACAAGCTTGATCTTGGTTTTTCCTTAAAGGATGTGCCGTTTGCCCCTCGCCTGTTCTGCGGCTATGTATTTTTAGAAGGCGATGATCCGGATACGGACGACAAGGAAAGATGGGATGTATTTTACGGCGGATGGCCCCAGTTCGGTGACATGCTGGCTTGGAAATATGTCAATATCGGACCCGGCAATGCCATCACCGATTATGACGCCAACTATAATGAAGGCAGCAGTGTCGGCGGCGAAGCCGTATTTTCCAACATTTCCATTGCTTCCGTTGGTATCGGGGCAATGCTCAGTCAGAATTTAAACGCAAAATTTACTTACGGCCTTCTGACGGCGGATGAAACAGATGCCGGCAAAGATGATGATATCGGGGATTACTATCAGCTGCAGGCGAGTTATGCGTATTCCAAAAATCTGTCTTTCTCCCTGTATACCGCAATGATCGATCCGGGAGACGCTCATGCAGGCGATGATGAAGCCTATGAAATCTTCTGGGAAACAATGCTGAAATTCTAAATCAACCGAACAATTATAAAAAAAGGCATGGCCGACGCCGGTCATGCCTTTTTATTTATAATCTTGCTGCCTGCGTGAAAAACCGATCAAAACCTTGCTTGATAAATAGCAAATTTTAAGATAATAGATGAACTTTATTATCTATGACACCACGAATAAAGGGGTATTCCAATGACCGAAACCGGATTTTTAAATGAAAATCAGGAAACCATTCAATACTTGAAAAAAATTCCGGCGATGGAATGTTTCAGCGAGCAGGATCTGGAAACATTTATGAGATTCAGCGAGGTCAGGACGTATACGGAAAATGAACTAATCATTGAAGAAAACAGCCTGGACGACCGGGTCTTTTACCTGATTACGGGAAAAGCAAAAGTAATGAAAAACGGCCGGGAATTGATTATTCTTCGGCGCACCGGCGATGTTTTCGGAGAAATCGGCGTGGTGACCGGCATTGCCCGATCCGCCTCCGTATTTGCATCCGGACCCACCACCTGCCTGATTGTCCGCACGTCACAGATTGACAATCTTGATGAAGAAAACCGGCTGACATTTAAATACATCCTCTACAGGGGATTTGCGGAAATCCTGGCCAACCGGCTGAAAAAGACCACTGAAGAACTCCTGGAAGCACGGGCCGAAGCGGCAAAAAACCAATAAAAATCATAATCTTTCCAGCAGCCTTTCATGGATATTGTCAAACCCGCCGTTGGACATCACCAGCACCACATCCCCGGCTTTTGCGGACGAACCCGCAAAATCAATGATCGCGTCCGTATCCTGAAAATATGACGCATCAATGCCCTGCTTTTGGAGATCTCCCACCAGCTTTTCAGAAGAAAACCGGCAGTTTTCAGGAATTTTTTCAAGCAGCGGCGGTTTTCTGATGCAGACAACATCCGCACCGTCAAAAACACGCGCATATTCCTCCTGAAAAACATCACGCATACTGGTATTGGTCCGGGGTTCAAACACGGCAATCAGCCGGCCGTGGGGATAAAAGGGCCGGACGGCCCGGATGGTTTCCCGGACGGCGGTGGGGTGATGGGCAAAATCATCGATCACGGTCACGCCGTTTTTTATTCCCCGCACTTCCTGGCGCCTTTTTACGCCGGAGTACGTTTCAAATGCCTTGGCAATGACATCTGATGAAATTCCGATTTGACGGGCTGCAGCTGCCGCCGCCAGAGCATTTAAACGGTTATGCGCCCCGGGCAGCTTGATTCTGAAGCTTCCGAACATCTGTCCGTCATGCCATACTTCAAAACAATTCCACGGCGGCGTGACCGATGATTTGCTGATGCGCCACGACGAATCCGGCTGCTGACCGTACCGGCAAATCAAGACATCTTTATCCGCCAGCAGGTCATCAATATTTTTATCACAATCATAGGCAATCAGATGATTCTCTTTTGAAAATTTACCAATGAACCGGTCAAATGTTTGTTTAACATGCGCCAGGTCGTTGAAAATATCCGCATGGTCAAACTCCACACTGGTCAGGATGGCCACATGGGGATTAAAATGTAAAAATTTGGACTGCTTGTCAAAATAGGCCGTATCATACTCATCCCCTTCCAGCACCACGTAATCGCCCTTTCCCAGCCGATAATTGCCGTCAAAATCCAGCAGGATGCCGCCGATCATAAACGAAGGGTCCAGGCCGGCGGTAAACAGAATCCAGGCCAGCATGGATGACGTGGTGGTTTTTCCGTGGGTTCCGGTGACCAGCAAGGCTTTTTTGCCGGCCGCAACAAAATGATTCAACGCCTGGGGCATGGAACAGAAGTTGAGCCCCTTTTCAGTTGTCGCTGCCGCCTCCGGGTTCTCCCTGCGAACGGCATTGCCCACCACCACCAGATCCGGTCCGTATGCCAGATGCTGCGCATCAAAGCCTTTAAAAACCGTGATTCCCTTTTCCGCAAGAAATGTGCTCATGGGCGGATACACATTGGCATCGGAACCCGTCACTGTGTAGCCCAGATCTTTGAGCATGCAGGCCAGTGCGCCCATTCCGGTTCCACAGACAGCAATCAAATGAATTTTTTTCACATCATCCGGTATTCTATTGGCAGCAGACATTTTTTTCCATTTCAGGCGCTTGAAAGAAAGACTTGGTTTCTTATCTCTGGTTTTTGTGTTTTTTGGGCAAAATATTTTAAAAACTTAAAAAGAGTGAAGTGACTAAAGTGATCTAAAGTGCCTAAAGTTTATGACTGCGCGAAACCCGCGATCATTTTTAAAATAAAGATTGAAAATGCCAAAGGCATTAACCATAACTTTAGCTCACTTCAAACTTTAGCTCACTTTTAACTTTTCCGGTATATCCGGGTTAGATACTATTTACTTAACTCCGTCAGTACCTCTTTGGCCGCAAAAACGGTGGCATCAATATCCTCATCCGTATGGGCGGCAGAAACAAACAGCGCTTCAAACTGCGAGGGCGCCAGATAAATTCCCATTTCCAGCATATTCCGGTAGTAGGCGGAAAACTTTTCCAGATCCGATGTTTTGGCATCTTCAAAACTGTTAACCGGCTGATCCGTGAAAAAAAGCCCGACCATGGAACCCACCCGGTTAACGACTGCCTTTGTGCCGGTGATTTCAGCAGCTTTTTCCAGACCTGCTGCCAGCCGGGCGGAAGCTTTTTCCAGGGCATCATAAAAACCCGGCACCATGGTTTCTTTGAGTGTGGCAATGCCGGCTGCCATGGCAAGGGGATTTCCCGAAAGGGTTCCGGCCTGGTAAACAGGCCCTTCCGGCGCTACCTGGGCCATGATATCGTTTCTGCCGCCATAGGCGCCCACCGGCAGACCGCCGCCCACGATTTTGCCGAAACAGGACATATCCGGCTCAATATTAAATAATTCCTGCGCCCCGCCGGCAGCGACCCGAAATCCGGTCATGACTTCATCAAAAATCAGCACCGCACCGTACCTGGCGGTTTCTTTTCGCAGGGTTTCCAAAAAACCCTCCGCCGGGGGCACCAGTCCCATGTTCCCGGCCACAGGCTCCACAATGACCGCGGCAACGGAATCGCCGGATTTTTGCATCACGGATGTAAATGTCTCAATGTCGTTGTACGGCAGGGACATGGTATGGCTAATAACCGATTCCGGGACGCCCGGACTGCCGGCAATGCCAAGGGTTGCGACGCCGGATCCGGCGGCGACCAGAAATGAATCCGCATGCCCATGGTAGCAACCGTCAAACTTTACGATGGTGTTTCTGCCGGTCATTCCCCGGGCCACCCGAATGGCGCTCATGGCAGCTTCCGTACCGGAGTTCACCATGCGGATTTTTTCAAGGGCGGGCACCCTGTCAATAATCAGCTCAGCCAGTTCGACTTCCAGATCCACCGGCGCCCCGAAACTGGTTCCGCGCTTCAGGACCGCTTCGATGGCCTTTATGACCGCCGGATGGGAATGCCCTAAAATCATCGGGCCCCATGATCCGATATAATCGATAAACTCATTGCCATCCGCATCAACCAGCTTCGACCCCATGGCCTTTTCGATAAATAAAGGGTCCATGCCCACGGACCGGCATGCGCGCACCGGACTGTTGACGCCGCCGGGAATTATGGTTTGCGCTTTTTTAAACAGTTCGGCGGATTTCTGATATGATTTCATAATTTTTTCTCCTATGTAAAATCGAATAAAACTGGTTGACTTGTTTATTATTTTAGCGTTAGTCACGATACCAGAGGGGTTGTCCGTGGTCAAGGGGACGTATTAAATTTAAACCTAAGTTGAGCGTTTCAAATTTTGAAAATTTTATTTTTATTTTAATTTAAGGATGTTAATCTATTTTATATTTCAAAATTTAAACCCTTCGGGCTTGCCGATCTCACCGCATCTGCTGCGTCAAATGCATCACCGCATAAACGACTATAGCGGTAAGACATTTTCCTTGCATATGCGGCAACCTCGACAATCGCTCAACATAGGTTACAGACCTTAATTTTATCAATTTAACGCGGTGATATGAACAGAAAAAAACAGATCGAACAATTCGCAAAAATTTCAGAATATATACTCGGCCATCACCCGGATGAATTCGGTCTCGTACCGGATGAAAACGGTTATATCAAGATTAAAGAATTTCTGCAGGCAGTCACGGAAATTAACGGATGGCGGCATATTCGCAAGAATTATATCAATGAAATGCTTCTGGTGCTCGACACTTCCCCCATTGAAGTGGACGATACCAGAATCCGGTCCAAAAACCATTTATCGCTCCCCAGATACACGGCCTGCGAAAATCCGCCCAAACTTTTATATACCTGTGTCAAACAAAAATCATATCCGTCTGTTCTGGAAAACGGCATTCAGCCCACGGCCCATTCAAAAATCATTTGCTGCAATGATCCGGACCTGGCCCAAAAAATCGCCAGACGCCGGTCTCCGCACCCGGTTCTGCTGACCGTCCATACAGCAGCCATGCAGGAGCAGGGGCTATCATTTCTCCATGCCGACAGCTTCCTGTTTCTGACTGATTTCATTCCCACCGAATGCTTTACCGGTCCGGTGCCGGCAAAGGAATCACCGGTTACCAAAAAAGCGGACAAAAAGCCGGATCCTGTTGAAACTTACAAACAACAGGCTCAGGCCGGGTCATTTACGTTATCTTTAGGCAAGACGGATGAAAAACCATCCAGAAGCAAAAAGAAAGAAAAAGACAAAAGCTGGAAAAACAATAAAAAAAGGCTGAGAAGAGAAAAACAGAATTTATGGTCGGAAGATTAATCCGTTACCCGTATCCAGTGGTGTTTACCGGTATTTTCGAACAGGGTAAATTCACGGTATAGCGACACATTGCGGGTAAAAATAATTTGACATTAAAAACGCAAGTTGTTAATGAGAACTCTTTAATTCATCAGCGATATGGGCCGTTAGCTCAATTAGGCAGAGCACCTGACTCTTAATCAGTAGGTTGAAGGTTCGATTCCTTCACGGCCCACCAATATCAAGGGTTTATGGAAACTTCCATAAACCCTTTTTTTATTTTATTTTAATTTTTCCCGCTTTATTATAAGGCCGATTGACGAAAGCTCGGTCTTTTCGGCCAGGGATTCAGCTTATGCAGTCCCTTGGGAAAACGCCGCGAGAGACTTTTCTGCCACTGACTTCCGGCGACAACCAAATCTTGACTTATCATATATAATAAGTTATCAATTTTAATAATGTGGCATATACGAGAACACTC